>NZ_BNEM01000002.1:3442171-3789562 GCF_018327705.1 Catellatospora sp. TT07R-123
GCGGTCGCGTCGGGCATCGGGCCCATCTGCGCAGCCGCGCGGGCCTGCGAGATGAGGCGGGCGGTGTGCAGCGCGGTGCCGCTGGGGGCGTCGAGCTTGCGCGGGTGGTGCTGCTCGATGATCTCGATCGACTCGAAGTACTTCGCGGCGCGGGCGGCGAACTCCATCATCAGTACGGCGCCGATGCCGAAATTCGGTGCGATCACGACGCCGACGCCGGGCTTGTCCGCGAGCCAGGCCTGGACCTGCTCGATGCGGGCGTCGGTGAAGCCGCTGGTGCCCACCACGACGCTGATGCCCTGGTCGATGCACCAGTGCAGGTTGTCCATCACCACGTCGGGGTTGGTGAAGTCGACGATGACCTGCGCGCCCGCGTCGGAGGCGTTGAACAGCCAGTCGCCCTGATCGATCATCGCGACGAGGTCGAGATCCTCGGCGCGGTCGACCGCGCGGCACACCTCGACGCCCATCCGGCCACGTGCGCCGATGACACCGACCCGGATCGGCTCCACTGCTTCAGTCACGCGCCCAACCTAGCCGATGCACCGGACTCCGGTGCGGCGACCACGCAGGTCGCCACATACCGGAACCCGGTGTCGGTCAGGACAGCGCGCCCTCGTCGAACGGGCCGACCACGGCCAGCGACATCGGCACGGTGAGCACCTGCGCCGCGATCGCGTTGGCGTCGTCGAGGGTGACCGCGTCGATGCGCGACAGCAGCTCGTCGACGTCCATCAGGTCGCCGTACAGCAGCTCGCCCTTGCCGAGGCGGCTCATGCGGGAGCCGGTGTCCTCCAGGCCGAGCACCAGCGACCCCTTGAGCATGCCCTTGCCCCGGCGCAGCTCCTCGGCGGTGATCCCGTCGGCGGCCACCTCGGCGAGCCCGGCCCGGATCAGGTCGAGCACCTCCTGCGCCTTGCCCGGCGCGCACCCGGCGTACACGGCGAACGAGCCGGTCTCGGCGTACTGGGAGGTGTAGGAGTAGACCGAGTAGGCCAGGCCGCGGGTCTCGCGGATCTGCTGGAACAGGCGGCTGGACATGCCGCCGCCGAGCACGTTGTTGAGCACGCCGAGGGCGAAGCGCCGCTCGTCGTGGCGGTCCAGCGCCGGGCCGCCGAGCACCAGGTGCGCCTGCTCGGTGTCGTCGGCCCGCAGCAGGGTACCTGCGGGCAGGGTCTTGACCCTGGTCAGGGGTGAGCGGGTGGGCTCGGGCACGGCGTCGGGGGCCTCGCCCAGCGGCGTACCCTCGAAGGCCTTCTTGACCAGCTTGACCACGGTCGCGTGGTCGAGGTTGCCCGCGGCCGCGATCACGATCACCGGCGGGGTGTACCGGCGCCGGTAGAAGCTGTGGATCTGCTTGCGGGTCATCGGAGTGATCGTCTCGGCGGTGCCCGAGATCAGCCGGCCCAGCGGGTGGTCGCCGTACAGCGCCTCGGCGTGCAGGTCGTGCACCTCGTCACCGGGCTCGTCGGCGTGCATCGCGATCTCTTCGAGGATCACGCCGCGCTCGGTCTCCACGTCGGCCTCCGCCAGCACCGAGTCGGCGACCGCGTCGCACATGACGTCGATCGCCAGCCCCAGGTCGGCGTCGAGCACCCGGGCGTAGAAGCAGGTGTACTCCTTGGCGGTGTAGGCGTTGGTCTCGCCGCCGACCGCCTCGATCGCCGCGGAGATGTCCAGGGCCGAGCGCTTGCGCGTGCCCTTGAACAGCAGGTGCTCCAGGAAGTGCGACGCGCCGCCGAGCTGCGGGGCCTCGTCGCGGGAGCCGACGCCCACCCAGATGCCGACGCTGACGCTGCGCATCGCGGGCACGGCCTCGGTGAGGATGCGCATGCCGTTGGGCAGCACCGTGCGCCGGACCGTGCCGCCGAGCGGGTCGCTGTCGTCCACGCGGGGTTCCGCCCTGTGCTCGGAGGTACGGGCAACGGGCACAGCCCGCGCAGACTCGGAGGTCTGCGCGGGCTGTGCGCTGTCGTGCTCTGCCGTCACCGACGGTCAGTCGCGACGGGTGCGACGGCGGCGCTCGCTGTCGTCGCCGCCGCTGCGCGGCCGGTCGCCGCGGTCGCCGCTGCGGGGACGGTCGCCGCCCTCGCGCGGAGGCCGCTCGCCGCCCTCACGGGGCGCCTTGTCGCTGACGATCGGGTTGCCGTCGGGGCCGATCTTGTCCAGGTAGATCTTGCCGCGGGCGTCCACGTCCGCGATGATCACCTCGACCTTGTCGCCGACGTTGAGGAAGTCCTCGACCTTGTCGACCCGCTTGCCGTCGCCCACCTTGGAGATGTGCAGCAGGCCGTCGCGGCCCGGGGTCAGCGACACGAACGCACCGAACGCCGCGGTCTTCACCACGGTGCCCAGGAACCGGTCGCCCACCTTCGGCAGGGTCGGGTTGGCGATAGCGTTGATCCGGTCCACCGCGGCCTGGGCCGAGGGGCCGTCGGTCGCACCGACGTAGATCGTGCCGTCGTCCTCGATCGAGATCTCGGCGCCGGTCTCGTCCTGGATCGCGTTGATGGTCTGGCCCTTGGGCCCGATCACCATGCCGATCTTGTCGACCGGGATCTTGACGGTCGTGACGCGCGGCGCGTAGTCGCTCATCTCGCCCGGCGCGGCGATGGCCGCGGCCATCACGCCGAGGATGGTGCCGCGGGCCTCGTGCGCCTGCTGGAGCGCGCCGGCCAGCACGTCCGACGGGATGCCGTCGAGCTTGGTGTCCAGCTGCAGGGCGGTCACGTAGTCCGGCGTACCGGCGACCTTGAAGTCCATGTCGCCGAACGCGTCCTCGGCTCCGAGGATGTCGGTCAGCGTCACGTACTTGATCTTGCCGTCGACGTCGTCCGAGATGAGGCCCATGGCGATGCCCGCGACCGGCGCCTTCAGCGGCACACCGGCGGCCAGCAGCGACATCGTGGACGCGCAGACCGAGCCCATCGAGGTCGAGCCGTTGGAGCCCAGCGCCTCCGACACCTGCCGGATCGCGTACGGGAACTCCTCGCGCGACGGCAGCACCGGGACGAGCGCCCGCTCCGCCAGCGCGCCGTGGCCGATCTCGCGGCGCTTGGGCGAGCCCACCCGGCCGGTCTCACCGGTCGAGTACGGCGGGAAGTTGTAGTTGTGCATGTAGCGCTTGGTCTTCGCCGGCGACAGGGTGTCCAGCGCCTGCTCCATGCGCAGCATGTTCAGCGTGGTGACACCCATGATCTGGGTCTCGCCGCGCTCGAACAGCGCCGAGCCGTGCACGCGCGGGAGCACGCCCACCTCGGCGGTCAGCGGCCGGATGTCGCGCAGGCCGCGGCCGTCGATGCGGACGCCGTCACGCAGCACGCGGTGGCGCACCTCGTACTTCGTCAGCGAGCGGAACGCCGCCGGCAGCTCCTTCTCGCGCCCCTCGAACTGGGGCGCGACCTGGGTCAGGACCTTCTCCTTGACCAGGTCGAGGGCTTCCTCGCGCTCGGCCTTGCTGATGATCTTCAGCGCCTCGGCCACCTCGGTGCCCGCAGCGGCCTTGACCGCCGCGTACACGTCGTCCTGGTAGTCCAGGAACACCGGGAACTCGCCCACCGGCTTCGCGGCGACCGCGGCCAGCTCGCTCTGCGCCCGGCACAGCTCGCGGATGGCGGCCTTCGCGGCCTCCAGACCGCCTGCCACGACCTCCTCGGTCGGGGCGGCCGCGCCACCGGCGACCAGCTTGGCGGTGTGCTCGGTGGCCTCCGCCTCGACCATCATGACCGCGACGTCGCCGTCCTCCAGCGTCCGGCCGGCGACCACCATGTCGAAGGTGGCCCGCTCCAGCTCGGCGTGGGTCGGGAAGGCGACCCACTGGCCGTCGATGTGCGCCACGCGGGTGGCACCGATCGGGCCGCTGAACGGCAGGCCCGCCAGCTTGGTCGACATGCTGGCCGCGTTGATGGCCACCACGTCGTACGGGTGGGACGGGTCGAGCGAGAGGATCGTCTCGACGACCTGGACCTCGTTGCGCAGGCCCTTGACGAACGACGGGCGCAGCGGCCGGTCGATCAGGCGGCAGGTGAGGATGGCGTCCTCGCTGGGACGGCCCTCGCGGCGGAAGAACGAGCCCGGGATGCGACCCGCGGCGTACATCCGCTCCTCGACGTCCACCGTCAGCGGGAAGAAGTCGAACTGGTCCTTCGGGGTCTTGCTCGCGGTGGTCGCGGAGAGGACCACCGTGTCGCCCAGGCGGGCTACGGCCGAACCAGCGGCCTGACGGGCCAGGCGGCCCGTGGAGAAAGTGATCTCACGCGTACCGAACGCGCCGTTGTCGATCACTGCCTTGCTGTGCTGCTCGCCGAGTGTGCTCTCGGTCATGAAGCTTTGTGCTCCTTCTGTCTGCGGCACGCCGCCGCCCACACCCCGGGTAGACAGTCGGTCTTCGATCGAAGCGCCCGGAGTGTGACTCCGGACACCACTACCGAGGACCGACCCGGTTCACCCGACGAGCGGGTGACGTGCCTTCTTCTTGGTTAAGCCGAGGGGGAGCGACTGGCGCCGCTCCCCCGGATCCGAACTATCGACGCAGGCCGAGGCGCTCGATGAGCGCACGGTAGCGGGCGATGTCCGACTTCGACAGGTAGGCCAGCAGCCGCTTGCGGCGGCCGACCAGCAGCAGCAGACCACGACGGCTGTGGTGGTCGTGCTTGTGCGTCTTCAGGTGCTCGGTCAGGTCCTGGATCCGCTTGGTCAGCACGGCCACCTGGACCTCCGGCGAACCGGTGTCACCCTCGGTGGTCGCGTAGTCCGCCATGATCTGGGTCTTGACAGCAGCGTCGAGCGCCATGTTCTCCCTAACTGATGGGTCTTCCTAACCGTCCCGGCAGCCCGCGGCGTCGAGCAGGCATACCCGGACCAACACCGGTGACCCGGTGTCGAATCCAGGTTACCAGTTGGTGAGGTGAGGGCCCGCCGGTATACGGAATGTGCGTTTCCGGGTCAATACAACTGCTGCGAGAACCGGCCCACGGCGGCGGTCAGCGTACGGTCCACCAGCTCCGCCGCGTCGTCCCAGCGTTCGGCGACGGTCTCGTCGGGGGCGATGAGCACCATGTCCGTGGGCGGCAGGTCGTCGAGCAGCCGGACGGACTGCTCGTGGTCGGGCGCGGGCCGCAGCATGTACGCGTCCGCCTCCAGCACCAGGACGCCGGATGCCCGCAGGTCTCCCACGGCCACCGAGTACCGGAACGTGTAGCCGAGCACCCGGACGAAGACCGACACCAGGTCGACGTTCGCGCCGCGGACGTCCTCCATCCCGGTCCGGGCGTCGGGGTCGAGCTCGCGGAAGGCCCGCTCGATGTCCTCGATCACCGGTTGCAGCATCCGGTGGAACCGGGTCACCAGCTCCGACATGGCCGCCGTGGTACGCGCCGCGGCTCCGGGTTCGACCTCGGCGCGCTGCCCGCGCAGCCGCTCCACGTGCGCGCGCACCACCGCCACTGCGCCGCTCTGGACCGGCGCGACCAGCGCGGGCCGCTCCAGTTCCGCCCGCATCGCGACGATCTGCAGCTGAGCGAACAGGTGCACCAGCGGGCGCAGGTCGCCGTCGTTGGCCGCGTCGAGGGCCGCGATGTAGTCGGGCCGGTTGCGGCGATCGACCACGAGCGGCGCGTACCGGCCTCTGAGCAGGGCCAGCAGCGTCAGCGCGCGGGCGACCCGGCCGTTACCGTCGGCGAACGGGTGGATGCGGATGAAACGGTGGTGCAGCCAGGTCGCCCGGACCACCGGATGCGCACCCTCTGTCTGCCGGTACAGCTCGACCAGGCGCTCCATCTGCGCGGGCACGTGCTCGGGCGGGGTGTACTCCAGCAGGCTGCCGTCGGGCCGCCGCACGTGGTTGGGCTGCGTCTTCCACTCCCCGCGCGGGAGCGGCACCTGCACCGCCCGCCCGAGCGCGTCGCGCGCGTCGTATACGGGCTGGTGCGCGGTGATGAGCTGATGCAGCTCACGGATGAAGAAGACGGACAGGTCCCGCCCTTCGCGGACCGCACCGACCAGGAACTCCAGCGCGTCGAGCTGGTCGCGCATCAGGTCGAGGGCGTCGCCGGGCACCCCGCCCTGCCGCGCCGCGACCTCGGCGGTGATGCCCTCGGCGACCAGCGCCTCGGTGACGCCCCAGTCGAGGTCGTACAGGCGCTCGATGATGCCGGTCTCGATGGCGTGGCGGCGCAGGCTGCGCTGGCGCGCCTGGGCGAACTCGGCGGTCGGCGCCTGCGCGATCGACCGCTCCCAGGCCTTGTGCAGGGAGTCGACGGTGGACCGGATCGGCTCGACCGTGCCGTTGAGCGCGGGCAGCGGCTCCACTTCCCGCCAGGGCATGAGGCTCACAACCGCCGATGCTACGACCCGGGCGCGGCGCACCGCGCCCGGGTCTCAACTATGTCGAGCAAGCCCCGCGGATCAGGGCTGGGGTTTGGGCGGGGCGCCGACGACCGGACCGGTGACCGACAGGACCAGTTTCAGCGAGTTGCCGGTACGGGCGTTGACCCGGTCCAGGATCGTCGCCACCGGTGAGTAGTGGTTGAGCTCGGCGGCGTTGGTGCACGGGCCGCTGCCGGGGTCGCCGAACTTGAGGATGCCCAGCGCCTTGCCGTCGGCCTCGGTGAACAGCGGCCCGCCGCTGTCGCCGGGACGGGCGCAGATGCGCACCGAGATCAGCGTGCCGACCGCGGTGACCTCGCCGCAGCGGGTGCCCGGCTGGTAGCCCGCGCCCGCGCCGGAGTCGACGTACTGCTCCCCGGCCTTCGGGGTGTAGCCCGCACCGCTGGCGCAGACGACCCAGCCGACCTGCACCGCCGACGGCTTCAGCAGGCCGGTGAGCTGCACGTCGTGGCTGCCCGCGCAGCCGCCGGGGCACCAGTAGTTGAGGCTCGGCACCGGCCGGACGCTGTTGATCAGGCCCAGCGCCGCGCTCCACGTGCGCTCGGCGCCCGGCTGGTACGGCAGCACCGCGTAGTCGTACGCGCTGCCGATGCCCGCGACGTTCTCCGACAGCTGGCCGCGCAGCGTGGCGTCGGCGGGCTCGATGCCGACCGGGATCTTCTGGCCGAGGTAGTCGTGCCAGGTGTCGTCGCGGCGGGTGTGCCGGTCGCTGTTGACGCAGTGCCCGGCGGTGAGCACGTAGTACGCCCCGGTGACCTGCGAGCGCAGGTTGTAGCCGGTGGTGCAGCCGCCGACGGTGCCGTCGTCGCGCGGCACGTCGAGCCGGATGCCGCCGCGCATCGGCGGGGTGTGGCAGTTCAGCGGGTTGCACGACTTGGGCACCCCGACCGGCCCGGTGACCCGGCGCAGCGTCCCGGCCGCATCGGCGGCCGCCAGGGCCGCGGCCAGCGCCGGGTCGCCGGCGGGCACCTGCTCGTTCGCGGTGACCAGCACCCGGTTGGTGACCGGGTCGACGGCGACGGCCGCGCCGTCGGTCTCGCCGAGTGCGGTGCGGGCGCGGGTCGCGGCGTCGGTGAGCTCGCGCAGCGAGTGCTCGGCCCGGACCACGCGCACGTGGGCCGCGTCGCCGGTGCGCGCCAGCTCGGCGGTGAGCGCGCCGGGCACGGTCGACGCGACGGTGAGCACACCGCCCGCGGCCTGGTCGAGCCACAGGCCCGCGTACTGGTCCGGGAACCGGGCCGCGAGCCGGTCGCCGAGCTGCCCGGCCGTCTCCTGGAGGGCCAGGCGGCGCTGCGCCTCGGCGGCGGAGACGCCGTACCTGGTGCGCAGGTAGGCGGTGGAGGCGGGGGCGACCACGCCGGTGCCGGTGGCGCTCGGCGCGGCGGGCGCACCGCCCGCGCCGGATGCGGTCGGCGACGCGGCCGAGGACGGCTCCGGCGCCGCGGTGATGTCGTAGCCGGCGCCCTCGACGAAGGCCGCCTGCGGCTGCGGTTCGGCCGAGCCGCGGTCGTGCAGGACCACGGCGGCGGCACCGGCGGCAAGGACCGCCATGACTGTCAGGGACACGATGATGCGCTTGCGCGACACGCCCAGACCTCCCCGTACTCGGCGTATGCGGAAAACCCCGGCAGCATAGCCGGGTTCGGGTCAGGGCGCGGGCACACCCAGGACGGCACGGGTGCGCGCCACGTCGTCGTCGATCGCGGCGACCAGGGCCTCGACGCCGTCGAACTTGAGGGTCGGCCGCAGGTGGCTGACGAAGTCGAGGGCCAGGCGCTCGCCGTACAGGTCGCCGGAGAAGTCGAGCACGTACGCCTCGACGCGGCGGTCCTGGCCGGAGAAGGTCGGGTTGGTGCCGATGGAGACGGCGGCGGGCAGCCGCTCGGTGCCGCGCACCAGCCAGCAGGCGTAGACGCCGTCGGCGGGCACCGCGGCGTACTTGGCGGTGAACAGGTTCGCCGTCGGGAAGCCGATCTCGCGGCCGCGCTGGTCGCCGCGGACGACGACGCCCTCCAGCCGGTGCGGCCGCCCCAGCACCGCCGCGGCGGCCTCGACGTCGCCCGCGTCCACGCAGGCCCGGATGTAGGTCGACGAGAAGACGGTGCCGTCGCCGGTCACCAGCGGCGCGGGCTCGACCGCGAACCCGAACGTGCGCCCGAGCCGGGCCAGCAGCTCCACGTCCCCGGCGGCCTTGTGCCCGAACCGGAAGTTCTCGCCGACCACGACCAGGGCCGTGTGCAGGTGCTCGACCAGCATGTCGTGCACGAACCGGTCGGCGGGCAGCCGCGAGAAGTCCAACGTGAACGGCTGCACGCACAGCACGTCCGCACCCAGGCCCTCGATCAGCTCGGCCTTGCGCGGCGGCGGGGTCAGCACGGCCGGGTGCGAGCCCGGCCGCACCACCTCGGACGGGTGCGGGTCGAAGGTCACCACGACCGCGGGCAGGCCCAGCTCACGGGCGCGCTTGACCGCGTGGCCGATGGTCTGCTGGTGCCCGCTGTGCACGCCGTCGAAGACGCCGATGGTCACCACGGAGCGGCCCCAGCCGCCGGGCGCCGCGTCGAACCCACGCCACCGCTGCATCACTGCTCGCCTCCCACCAGGACGATCTCGGCTCGGGCCTTGCCGGCGCGCTCGGACATGACCGCGAGCGCCGTGCCGTCGGGACCCACCACACCGTACGGCCCGGCCTGGCCGGTCACGGGCAGCGGCCCACCGTGGGAGACGGTCTTGGCGGCGTCGGCGTCCACGGTGCGCACGGGCATCGCGCGGCCGAGAGCCTGCGCCAGCGGCAGCGCCACCGGGTCCGCGAGCTCCGCGAGCGCTTCCAGGGTGTACGACTCAGCCAGCGTGAACCCGCCCACGGCGCTGCGCCGCAGCGCGGTCAGGTGCCCGCCCACGCCCAGCCCCGCCCCGAGGTCGCGGGCGATGGCCCGGATGTAGGTGCCCGACGAGCAGGCCACCTCCACCTCGATGTCGATCATGTCATCGACCGGCGTGATGTTCAGCACGTCGATCCGCGAGATGGTCACCCGGCGCGCGGGCAGCTCGACCTGCTCGCCCTGCCGCACCCGGTGGTACGAGCGCACCCCGTTGACCTTGATCGCGCTGACCGCGGACGGCACCTGGTCGACCTCGCCGGTCTGCGCGGCCAGCCCGGCCCGGATCTGCTCCTCGGTCACGTGCCCGGCGGGCACGGTGGCGGTCACGTCCCCTTCGGCGTCGTCGGTGACCGTGGCCTGCCCGAGCCGGATCGTGCCCCGGTAGACCTTGTCCGTGCCGACGACGTACGTCAGCAGGCGGGTGGCCCGGCCGACGCCCAGCACCAGCACCCCAGTCGCCATCGGGTCCAGGGTGCCGCCGTGGCCGACCTTGCGGGTGCCCGCGATGCGGCGCACCTTCGCCACGACGTCGTGCGAGGTCATGCCCGGGGCCTTGTCCACCACGATGAGGCCGTCGGTGACGGGACGGGTGTTCTTCGCGCTGCTCACAGCCGACCAGCCTACGGCTGGGGCGAAGGGGTGACCGGGCTGGGCACGGCGCTCGGCACTGCGCTCGGCACCGCGCTCGGCACTGCCCACCGGCCGGTGCGCAGCCGCAGCAGCAGCAGGACCAGCCGCACCACCAGGAACAGCGTCAGCCCCGCCCACACCCCGGTCAGCCCGAGGTCGAACACGTACGCGGCCCAGGTCATCGGGAGGAAGCCGGCCACCGCCGCCGCGATGGTCAGGTTGCGCAGGTACGCCACGTCGCCCGCCCCGATCATCACCCCGTCGAGGGCGAACACGATCCCGCCCATCGGCAGCAGCAGGGCGAACCAGGGCCAGATGAGGGCGGACTGCGCCCATACCGCGGGGTCGTCGGTGAACAGCGCGGGCAGCACCGCGACACCCGCCCCGAGCACGACGGCGAACGCGACCCCGCACCACCAGCCCAGCCAGGTGATCTGGCGGGCGGTGCGCCGGGCCCGCGCGGCGTCGCCCGCGCCGAGCTCGGCGCCGACCAGCGACTGCGCCGCGATCGCCACCGAGTCCAGCACCAGCGCGGTGAAGAACCACAGTTGCAGGGCCACCTGGTGGGCGGCGAGCGCGGCTGCGCCGAACCGGGCCGCGACGGCGGCCGCCGACAGGAAGCACGCCTGGAACGCCGCGCCGCGCACGATCAGATCCCGGCTGACCGCGAGCTGGTGGCGCAGCAGGTCGGGCCGGGGCGCCAGCGGCACCCGCTCGGCCACCAGCGCGCGCACGAACAGCAGGCCGGAGACGGTCTGCGCGGTCACGTTGGCGGCCGCCGAGCCGACCAGGCCCCAGCCGAGGCCGTACACCAGCAGCGGGCACAGGGCGGCGGAGGCGAGGTTGGCGCCGAGCACGTAGTACAGCGGGCGGCGGGTGTCCTGCACGCCGCGCATCCAGCCGTTGCCGGCCAGCGCGAGCAGGATGAACGGGGCGCCGAGCACCGCGACCCGCAGCCACAGCTCGGCCTCGCGGGCCACCTCGGCGGCGTCGGGGCCGCCCCCGGCCAGGGCGCGGGCCAGTGGACCGGCCGCCAGCTGGGTGACCGCGAGCAGCGCCAGGCCGGTCAGCACGGCGAGCCAGGAGGCCTGCACGCCCTCGGCGACCGCGCCGGGGCGGTCGCCCGCGCCGAAGCGGCGGGCCGCGCGGCCGGTGGTGCCGTACGCCAGCACGTTGCCGAGCCAGACGGCGAGCCCGAGCAGCGTGCCCGCCAGCCCGAGCGCGGCCAGCGGCACCCTGCCCAGATGTCCGACCACGGCCGTGTCGACCAGTACGTACAGCGGTTCGGCCGCCAGCACCACCAGTGCGGGCAGCGCCAGCGCCGCGATCCTGCGGTAGCCGCCCGCTTCGATGTCCGTCGCGCTCACGCGGCCGAAGGATACGCCGCCAGACGCCGGGCCAGCTCGGCGGAGGTGCCGATCGCGGTGCGGTCGTGCGGGACGGTGCGGTAGTGCTCGATCAGGTATGCCAGGAAGCCCGGCTCGACCTCCAGCGGGTCGACCCGTACCCGCAGCACGTCCTCGCGACCGTCGGGGCGGGTCAGGGCCAGGTGCAGTTCGCGCGGGTATTCGGGCGTCCACACCACGCCGGTCAGCCAGGACCACGCGATGTCGACCCGGCGCAGGCGGCGCACGCTGAGTCTGTCGTGGTGCAGCGTCACCCGGCGCGGCCGGGCGATGATCAGGGCGGCCAGGGCCGCCATTCCCGCCGCGGCGCCGTACTCCGTCGCCTGGCCCGCCGTGCCCGCCAGGCAGAGCAGGAAGACCGCTCCGGCGTACAGCGTGGGCCGGTCGGCGGCGCTGAAGCCGGGCGGGCGGCCGTGCAGGCCCAGCCCCACCGGCATCCGCACCTGCCGCACCCGGGCTGCCGTGATCAGGAAGGCGGCCAGGAACAGCAGGGCGATTCCGGCGATGACGACGTCGGCGACCCAACCGGTCCGCGCGGGGGCCGACCGGGTCCACAGGGCGGTGGCGGCCAGGCCGACCAGGCCGTAGAGCCAGGCGAAGCGGCCGAGCGCACGTTCCTGTAGGCGCAACCGCGAGATCAGGGTCGCGGCGGCGGATTCGTCGATCGGGATCGGCACGCCGACAGCGTAGACGGCCGGGGTGCCGTGGTGGGGACCCTCGCCTACTGGCGGGTGTCCATCGAGGTCTGCAGCGCGCGGCGGGCCTGCTCGCGGTCGTCCTCGGTCGGCTTCGGCTGGGGCTTCTTCGACGTGGGCATGGCGGTTTCCTTTACGAGAGAACGGGTCAGCTGGTGCGTGGACCGCCGGTTGCGTGCCGGATGCACGCCCTGGGTCCGTCCTTGGCCGCCGCCGTCCTCGGGATCGCCGAGCCGTGCCGGTGGTGACTGTCGCGCGCCGGGCCGGTCTTGGTGAACCGGAAGCGACGCCCAGACAAAACTATCGTTCAGTTCCACATCTTGCACGCACGTTCCCACATCACGGAACCGCGTTTCTGTTTCTCTGCACTTCAGCACTTACTTAACGGGCTATCAGTCGGAAATGTCCGTTCCGCTATCCGTCACATCCCCGACAGCCCACCTCCAACGTGCGCTCCTCCTCCCCACCCGCCTCCCCGCCCTCCCCGCCCTGGTCCGCCCCTTCCTGGCCGACTTGCCGAGCAATCGGGCGTATGCGGCCCCGAATACGCCCGATTGCCCGGCAAGTCGCACAAAGGATCTTGGGGCGGGTGCGCGGCCGGGCGAGTCGGGTTGCGCCGGCGCGCGGCGCGTGGCGGCGGGTCACCGGCGCACCGTCGCGATCGACCGGCGGCGCGATTGGTGCAGTTTCGGGGAAACTGCACCAATACCGGTCATGATTCCCGCACTTTCCCCGAAACTGCACCACTGGCGGAGGGGGTGGCGAGGCGAGGTCAGAGGGGGCGGGTCAGCGGGCGAGGAAGTGCCAGCCGAGCCAGAACCAGAAGAGGAGGATGGCCAGGCGGCCGACGGGCAGGCCGCCGACGTCGTACCGCATGACCAGGGCGACGACGGCCCCGAGAGTCGGCACCCGGGAATCGGGGCGGCGGGCCGCCCATTCCACCGCCAGCAGCGCCAGCCCGGCGACGACGAACCCGGCGATGGCCAGCGCGCGGCTGAGCGTCATCGGCGCACCAGCGCCCAGAAGGCGGCCAGCCAGCCGAAGTACGCCAGCGACCGGGCCGCGTAGCCGTCCAGCACCGGATCGGCCAGCAGCGACAGGGTCGGATAGTCCTCCGTGGCGCCCATCGCGAAGGTGAACACCTCCACCGCCGCGAAGATCGCGATCGGCAGCAGCCACCAGACCACGCCCGGCAGCAGTCCGGCAGGCGCGGCCCGCCGGGGCAGGCGCGAGGACATCCCGGCCACGAGCATGCCGCCGCCCAGCGCCAGCACGTACAGGTTCCCGGCCAGCGAGAACGACGGCAGCAGCCCGCCGATCAGCGACAGCGGGGCGAACACCGGCAGCATCACCTGCGCCCGCGCCCAGGGCCGCGCCGGAGCGGCTGCCTCGGGCGGTGAGTCCATGCTCCCGATTGTGCCCCGATGACCGGTGTGCCGGGGAGTTTCCGCACGACAGACCCCCCGGCTCAGTCCTGCTCGGCCAGCCGCTCCCGCACCGCGGCGATGACCTCGGCGGCCGTGCCGCGCCCGGTGAAACCGGCCGCGAGCCGGTGCCCGCCGCCGCCGAGCGCGACCGCGACCAGGCTGACGTCGGCGCCGCCCTTGCTGCGCATCGACACCGCCCACTCGGCCGGGGCGACCTGCTTGAGCAGCAGTGCCACGTCCGCCTCGGCGGTGCAGCGCACCGAGTCGATCAGGGCCTCCAGCACGTATGGCGGCTGGTCGTGCCTGGCGAGGTCGTCGAGGGTCGCCACGGCGGTGACCAGCCCGCGCCCGCCCGCCCCGGCGGGGTCGAGCTCGGCGCGGCCCAGCACCTCGCCGAACAGGCGGACCGCCCCGAACGGGCGGTTGTCGAAGATGCGGCGCGAGATCTCGCCGACGCTGATCCCGGTGGCGACCAGCCGGGCCGCCAGTTCGTGCACCTCGGGCGTGGTCAGGTCGAACTTGAACGAGCCCGTGTCGGTGACCAGCCCGACGTAGAGGCACTCGGCGATACCCCGGTCGAGGGTGACGTCGAGCCGCCGCAGCAGCTCGGCGGCGACCACCGCGGTGGCGGCCGCGTACGGGTCGACCAGCGACACCTTGCCGAATCCGGTGTTGGAGGCGTGGTGGTCGAGCACCAGGCTCACCTCGGCCGTCTCCAGCCGGTCGACCAGCGACCCCAGCCGGCCCTCGCTCGCGGCGTCGAAGGTGACCACGAGATCCGGGGCCGGATCGGCCTCGCTCTCGGGCACCAGCAGCTCCATCGCGGGCATGTGCAGCGGCGACGGCACGCTCGGCGGGCCGGGGAAGGTGCACTGGAGCGCCTCGACCCCGAGCTGGCGCAGCCCCTGGGCGAAGCCGAGCATGCTGCCCAGCGCGTCACCGTCGGGGTTGACGTGGCAGACCAGCAGGACCCGGGCACCGGGCCGCAGCCCGGTGCGCACGGCCGCGACCGCGGCGTCCCAGTCCTGTTCGGTGGGCCGGCGCGACACCGCCGCACCGGCCGCTTCCGCCCCGATCACCGCTGAGCCGCCGCGCGCAGCGCAGGCTCCTCCTCGTCGCCGTCGGCGTCCTCGTCCTCGTCGTCGGAGTCCACCCGGTACGGCTGGGCCTCGCCCGCGTACTCCGCCCCGGCGGCCAGCTCCTGCACCTGGGCGTCGCGCTGCTTGGCCTCGGCCAGCAGGTCGTCGATGTGCTTGACGTGCTCCTGGACGTCGTCGGAGACGAACGCCAGCGACGGCGAGTGGCGCAGGCCGAGGGCCCGGCCGACGACGCCCCGCAGCATGCCCTTGGCGCTCTCCAGCGCGGCCGCCGTGCCCGCCTGGGACTCGGCGTCACCGAGCACGGTGTAGAAGACGGTCGCCTCACGCAGATCGTTGGTGATCCGGGCGTCGGTGATCGTGATCATGCCGAGCCTGGGGTCCTTGATCTGGGTGCGTACCGCGGAGGCCACCAACTCCCGCACTCGTTCGGCGTGCTTACGCACCTTGGCCGGATCACCCATCACGTCACCTCCGCGACCGACGACCGCACCCGACCTCGCGCCGGCTACCGCCGACCCGCGAACCCGAGCAGGGTCGAAACCAACACCATGACACTACCTGCCGTACCCGACACCCCGCTCGGCCGCGCATAGGCGACCTAGTCGTCGTCCCCGTACCAGCGCCGCTTCACCGAGAGGAGCTCGGCCTCCGGCCGGTTGGCGACCAGCCGCTCGCAGCGGTCGAGGATCTCCGTGACGTGGGCGGGGTCCGCGGCCACGACGGCCACCCCGATCTCGGCGCGGCCGTGGAGGTCGAGCGCGCCGACCTCGGCGACCGCGACCTCGAACTTCTTCAGCGCCGCGATGATCGGACGCACGTACGAGCGCTTCTCCTTCAGCGACCGGGAGTCACCCGGCAGCAGCAGGTCGAAGACTGACGTTCCGGTATGCACGAGCCGGAAGCGTACGCGAGATCACACCTTGCGGGCCACCAGAATGTCGCGGTTGATGCCCTGGTCCACGCGGTGCTCGAAGCCCTCGTAGTCGACGGCCTCCAGCCCGTTCTCCTCCAGCAGGTCCAGCGCGTCCTCGCGCGGGGCGACGTGGGTGTTCCACGACATGCCCAGCGCGCCGCCGGGGCGCAGCAGCGCCGTCCAGCCGGGCAGCGACTCCTCCAGCAGCTCCTGCGGCCCGCGCGCGAGCCCCTTGCCGGTACGGCTGCCGTGCACCACCCCGTACGGCAGGTCGGCCACGATCACGTCGATCGAGTTGCCCTTGAGCAGGCCCCTGGTCGAGGTGGTGTCGGCTTCCAGCAGGGCCAGGTGCTGGGGCTGTTCCCGTACGTCGCCGATGCGCGCGTCGAAGCGCCGCCCGAGCCGCTTGCCCTCCCGGCGCAGCGGCGTGATCTCGGCGGTGTGCTTGATCCGCTTGCGCTTGAGCCACGTCTTGAGGAACGCCGAGTACGCCTCGACGTCCTTGCCGTCCAGTTCGATGCCGACGGCGTCCCAGCCGTACATCAGGGCCTGGTTGAGCGTGGTGCCCCGGCCCGCCACCGGGTCCAGCACGGTGAACCGGCGGGTGAGCAGCTGGTCGGCCCAACTCGTGGCCAGCACGGTCACGTTGAGCAGCAGCTTGGTGAAGTGCTCGTTGGTCTTGCCGGCGTACTTCTGGATCGTGATCAGGTCGTCGTCGAACCGGTCCAGGCCGGGCCGCCCGATCGGCCGGAACAGGTCGTCGCCGGTGACCTCGAACAGGGCGTAGCCGGAGGACAGGTTCGCCAGCACCCGCAGCTCGTCGTCGGACAGCGGCCCGCCCTCGGTCTCGAAGACCAGGTACGGCAGCCCGGCGAACTCGACCGTCTCGGCCGGTTCCAGCCGCCCCTCCAGCGCCCGCTCGCCGAACACCGACAGCTCCGCGGCGACCAGGTCGGGTGCGGACTGCGTGTACACCCGGTTCGACGACGGTGCCGTCAGCAGCGCATATCTGGCCATGTGCCCTCCTTGAACCCAGTATCAGGGCAGCATGCCCCAGACATGGCCAGGCGGCCGGTGCTGTCGCACCGGCCGCCTGGGTCGAGCCTCAGGCGCGGGGCTTCTCCCGCATCTCGAAGGTCTCGATGACATCGCCGACCTGCAGGTTGCCGTAGCCGCCCAGGGTCAGACCGCACTCGAAGCCCTCGCGGACCTCGGTCGCGTCGTCCTTGAACCGCTTGAGCGAGCTGATCGACGCGTGCTCCGCCACGACGGTGCCGTCGCGGACCACCCGGGCCTTGGCGTTGCGCCGCAGCAGACCGGACCGCACGAGGCAACCGGCGATGAGACCCACCTTGGACGAGCGGAAGACCTCGCGGACCTCCGCCGAACCCAGGGCGACCTCCTCGTACTCCGGCTTGAGCATGCCCTTGAGGGCCGCCTCGATCTCGTCGATGGCCTGGTAGATGACCGTGTAGTAACGGATCTCCACACCGGCGCGGTCGGCCAGGTCGCGGGCCTGGTCCATCGGGCGCACGTTGAAGCCGATGATGATCGCGGTCGAGTTCGCCGAGGCGGACGCCAGGTTGACGTCGTTCTCGGTGATCGCGCCGACGCCGCGGTGGATGATCCGAAGCTGGATCTCCTCCGGGATCGGCAGCTTGACCAGCGCGTCCTCGAGGGCTTCCACGGAGCCGGAGACATCGCCCTTGATGATGAGGTCGAGCGAGGTGCGCTCGCCCTCCTTGATCTTCTCGAGCAGGTTCTCCAGCGACACCCGGCCGCGCAGGCTCGCCTGCTCGGCCGCCCGCTTGCGGGCCTGGCGCTGCTCGGCGATCTGGCGCACCGTGCGGTCGTCGTCGGCCGCCAGGAAGGTGTCACCCGCACCCGGCACCGCGGTCAGACCGAGCACCATGACCGGTCGGGCCGGACCCGCGTAGGCGAGCGGCTGGCCGTTCTCGTCCAGCATCGCCCGGACGCGACCGTAGGCGTTGCCCGCCACGATCGAATCGCCGACGTTGAGCGTGCCCTTCTGCACCAGGACCGTCGCCACCGGGCCGCGGCCCTTGTCGAGCCGGGCCTCGATGGCCAGACCCTGGGCGTGGCCGTCGATCGGAGCGAGCAGCTCCAGCGACGCGTCCGCGGTCAGCAGCACCGCCTCCAGGAGGCCGTCGATGTTGAGACGGCTCTTGGCGGAGATGTCGACGAACATGGTCTCGCCGCCGTACTCCTCGGCGACCAGGCCGTACTCGGTGAGCTGCTGGCGCACCTTGCCGGGGTTGGCCTCGGGCTTGTCGATCTTGTTCACCGCGACCACGATCGGCACGTCGGCCGCCTTGGCGTGGTTGAGCGCCTCGATCGTCTGCGGCATGACGCCGTCATCGGCCGCGACGACCAGCACCACGATGTCGGTGGCCTGGGCACCACGGGCACGCATGGCGGTGAACGCCTCGTGACCCGGGGTGTCGATGAACGTGATCGCGCGGTCCTCACCGTCGTGCTCGACGTGCACCTGGTACGCGCCGATGTGCTGGGTGATGCCGCCGGCCTCGCCCTCGACCACGTTCGCCGACCGGATCGCGTCCAGCAGCTTGGTCTTACCGTGGTCGACGTGACCCATGACGGTCACCACCGGCGGACGGCTGACCAGACGCTCCTCGTCGACGTCGGCGTCGAGGTCGATGTTGAACCGCGCGAGCAGCTCGCGGTCCTCGTCCTCCGGGCTGACGATCTGCACCTCGAAGCCGAGGTGCTCACCGAGCAGCATCAGGTCGTCGTCGGTGCAGGACTGGGTCGCCGTCACCATGATGTTCAGGTTGAACATCTCCTGGACGAGCGAGCCCGGGTTGGCGTTGATCCGGTCGGCGAAGTCCGACAGCGAGGCGCCGCGCGGCAGCCGGACCATCTGGCCCTGACCACGCGGTGCGCCCGAGCTCATCGTGGGCGCGGACAGGTTGTCGAACTCTTGACGCCGCTGCTTCTTGGACTTGCGGCCGCGCGACTTGCCGCCGCCACGACCGAAGGCACCTGCGGCACCGCCGCCACGACCGCGACCACCCGCGCCGCCACCGCCACCGGGACGGCCTGCGCCGCCCGCGGGCGGGGCACCGGTGCCACCACCGGGACCGCCACGGAAGCCGCCACCGCCGCCGGGAGCACCACCGGGACGGAAGCCGGTGCCGGCACCGCCGCCACCAGGACCGCCACGGAAGCCGCCGCCACCGCCGCCGCCACCGGGACCGCCGCGGAAGCCACCGCCGCCGCCACCGGGACGACCCGCGCCGCCGCCGCCACCGGGACGACCCGCGCCGCCGCCGGGGCCACCCGGACGGGCCGGGCGCTGGCTGGGCATGGAGGCCGGGTTGGGCCGAGGCGGCATCGAGGCCGGGCTGGGCCGAGGCGGCATGGAGGCCGGGTTCGGCCGGGGCATGCCCGCCGGGGACGGACGCGACGGAGCCGCGCCGCCCGACGAGATGCCGAACGGGTTGTTGCCGCCGCTGCGCGGCGGACGGTTGCCACCCGGAGCGCCGGGACGGCCCTCACGGTTGCCGCCCTCGCCGCGCGGACCGGCCGGACGGTCACCGCGATCGCGGTCACGGTCACGACCGCCCTCGGGACGCGGGCCACCACCGGGGCCGCTGGGACGCCCGTCACGGCGGTCGCCGCCGGGCGCGCCGGGACGCCCGGCCGGGGCTCCCGGACGGGCTCCGCCTGCCGCGGACGAGCCGGGGCGGGGCGGCATGAAGCTGGGCTTGGGGCCGTCACCGCGAGGGGTGTCCTCGCGCTGGCTGCGAGCAGCCTGCTGGGCCGCGCGCGCGGCCTCCTGCTCGGCCTTGAGCGCCGAGGCACGCGCCTCGGCCGCCGCGACCTCGATGTCGTGGGCGCTGGCCGGCTTAGCGACCGGCGTCGGCGGCACCATCGACACGGGCGGCTTCGGCTTCATCACCGAAGGCGCCACCGCGGGCTTCTTGGGGGGCGCCGGCCTGGCCGTCACCCGGGGTTCGTTCGTGGTCTCCGCTGCGGTCGCCGCCGAGGCCGGTGCCGAATGCGACGAGCTCGGGGAGGAACCCCCGGAGCCTGCCGCGAAGGCGTTCTTCAGCCGTCGGGCGACGGGAGCTTCCACGGTGCTCGACGCGGTCTTGACGAACTCGCCCATCTCCTTGAGTTTGGCGAGAACGTCCTTACTCTCGACGCCGAGCTCCTTCGCAAGCTCGTGTACGCGGGCCTTGCCTGCCACTGCACTCCTCACTCCGAGGCCGCGCGGGCACTGACCCGCCACGACCTCACTTGTGCACTTGAAGCCTGATCATTTCAGCGACTTCATCGTGTGCCCATGTCGATTTCCTACCTTGCTCTGATCCTCAGACGCTGCACAGGTGCTGCGTCTACGGTGGTCCGCCAGTGATGGTGGCGACGATCCTTCGGATCGGATCGTGACCCAGCAGGCCTCACGGCCCCTGGATCGCCTCGGTCAACTCACCGGTGTCCAGGACACCGGCGATACGCAGCGCACGCCCGAAGGCGCGGCGCCGCAGCGCCGACTCGAGACAGGCCGCAGTCGGGTGGATGTGCGCCCCGCGGCCGGTCATCGCACGCCGTCGATCGGGCCGGAGGCTGAACTGGTCAGCACCCGACTCCACCGCGACGACACGTAGTAAATCGATAGCAGACGCCCGTTGCCTACACCCGACGCACGTGCGCACCGGAGGTGGCACAGGCGTAACAGATGAGGCCGCCGCTTGCGGTGCGGGCCGCGTGCGTCGTACCACCGAATAAGTCTACCCCTATGCGGAGACGGGGGTGCCGCCCGGCTCCGTCTCGTGATCAGCACCGCTTCGGGGCGGCCGGGCGGCGCCGCCGGGCACGTCCGCCGCGTCGGACCGGATGTCGATCCGCCAGCCGGTCAGCCGGGCCGCCAGCCTGGCGTTCTGGCCCTCCCGGCCGATCGCCAGCGACAGCTGGTAGTCCGGCACGGTCACGCGGGCGGCGCGGGCGGCCAGATCCACCACCTCGATCTTGAGCGCCTTGGCGGGCGACAGCGCGTTGCCGACGAACTCGGCCGGGTCGTCCGACCAGTCGATAATGTCGATCTTCTCACCGTGCAGCTCGCTCATGACGGCGCGCACACGCTGGCCCATCGGCCCGATGCAGGCGCCCTTCGGGTTCACCCCGGGCACGTTCGAGCGCACCGCGATCTTGGTACGGTGACCTGCCTCACGCGCGATCGCGGCGATCTCCACGGTGCCGTCGGCGATCTCGGGCACCTCCAGCGCGAACAGCTTCTTCACCAGCGCCGGGTGCGAGCGCGACAGCGTCACCTGCGGGCCGCGGAAGCTCTTCGCGACGTGTACGACCACGCACCGGATCCGCTGGCCGTGCGGGTACGTCTCGCCCGGCACCTGCTCCGACTGCGGCAGCACCGCCTCGACCTTGCCCAGGTCGACCGAGACGATGCCCTTCTCCGTGCGGCTCTCGTGCGCCTGGATGACGCCGGTCACCAGGTCGCCGTCGCGGTTGACGTACTCGCCGAAGTGCACCTCGTCGGTGGCCTCGCGCAGGCGCTGCAGGATGACCTGCTTGGCGGTCATCGCGGCGATGCGGCCGAAGTCGTGCGGGGTGTCGTCCCACTCGCGCACCATGTCGCCGCTGTCGGCGTCGTACTCCTGCGCGAACACGACGGCCGCGCCGGAGTGCCGGTTGATCTCGACGCGGGCGTGCGACTGCGCGCCGTCGGTGTGCCGGTATGCGGTGAGCAGCGCCGATTCGATCGCCTGGAGGATGGTCTCCTCCGAGATCTCCTTGTCACGTGCCAGCGCCCGCAGGGCCGCAAGATCGATGTTCACCGCTCTTCTCCTTCGTCATCCGGCCCAGCCTCGTCGTCGTCGAGGTCGTCCGACTCGTCGTCGTCCCCGTCGTCACCGAACTCGGCGAGCTCCTCATCGGAGATCTCGTTCATCCGCTTGAACTCGACCTGCACCCGGCCCGGCCCCAGCGCGTCGTACGCGATCTCGGTCACCTTGCCGTCCACGTCGAACGTCACGCCCGCGCCGTCGGCGTCGGTGATCCGACCCGTCAGCGTCTTGTCGCCCGCCTTCACCTTGACCAGGCGGCCCACGTTGCGCGCCCAGTGCCTGGGCAGCGTCAGCGGCCGGTCGACCCCGGGCGAGGAGACCTCCAGCTGGTACTCGCCCCGGATCAGGTCGACGCCGGACTCCTCCGCCTCGTCCAGGGCCCGGGAGACCGCCCGGGAGACCTCGGCGATCGCGTCCAGGCCGACCCCGCCGTCGCCGTCGACCACCACCTGCACCAGGTGCCTGCGGCCGACCTGCTTGAGCGTCAGGTCGTCCAGGTCGTAGCCCGTCTCGGCGACCACCGGCTCGATCACCTCGCGCAGCCGGGCGCGCCGGGCGGCGAGCTCGGGCGCGGGGGTGCGCGGTGGCGGCGCGGCGGCCGGCCGGGCGGACGGACGACCCGTCTGACGACCTGCGGCACGACCACGCTGAGCCATCTGAGGGCACCCCTCTCGGTGATATGTCGACTGCGCAGAGCGTAACCCGCGAGCTGGGCTGTCTCGGCATAGGCTCTGCGGCCTTAATCGGTGTCTTCCTCCGCCTTCGCTCCGGAAGACACTGAGCGGCCTGCAACCGCCTATGCCTGATGGGAAGCTCTTGGCTGCGCCATTAGGCAAAGCATGCCGCCATCGGGAAGACTGGCGCGGTGCGGACACGGGCAGATGATCGTAGCGGGCCGGGCGGGCCGCAGGCCAATCGGCGCGACCTGCTGCGCGGCGGGGTGCTGGCCGGCGTGCTGGCGGGCGGCGTGCTCGTCACCGCGTCGGGCTGCGGCCTGCTCGGCGGCGGGCCCGACACCCCGCCCCCGCCGGACGCGCTGACCGGCCTGCTCGCGGGCACCTGGTCCCTGATCGCGGCGTACGACTCGGCACTGACCGCCATGCCCGACCTCGGCCCCCTGCTGGGCCCGCTGCGCGAGACGCACCGCGCGCACGCCGAGGCGCTGACCGCCGTGATGAGCCCGCGCCCGTCGGCGCAGGCGTTCGGCCCGGCCAGCCTCGCCCCGGCCGCCGGGGACCGCAAAGCAGTGATCACCGCGCTGCGCACCGCCGAGCTGAACGGCGGCAAGCAGGCCGCCGAGGTGTGCGTGTCCACCACCGCCGCCCGCGCCACGCTGGTCGGCGAGATCGCCGTGGCCCGCGCCACGCACCTGGAGGTGCTGGTCCCGTGAGCAGTGTGCTGGGCGAGCGGCTCGCCGCCGCACTGGCGGCGGAATATGCCGCGATCTTCGCCTACGGGCGGCTGGGCGTGCTGCTGGACAAGGCGGGCAAGGAGCTGGCCCGGACCGTCCAGGAGGGGCACCGGGTGCGGCGCGACGCGCTGCTGGTGCAGCTGGCGGCCCTGAAGGTGGATCCGCCCGCCGCCCAGGCGGGCTACGCGATGCCGTTCCCGGTCACCGACAAGCCGTCGGCGCTGAAGCTCGCCGCGTACATCGAGGACAGGGTGGCGGCGACGTGGCGCGCCGCGCTGGCCCCGGCCGAGGGCGAGGTGCGCAAGCAGGTGCTGGCGGCCTACACCGACGCGGCGGTGCGCGGTGCCCACTGGCGCCGCCTCGCGGGCCTCACCCCCGTCACCGTCACCTATCCCGGCCGCCCCGCCTAACCCCCGCAGCGACCTGCTTCTTTAGGACACTGTTGCGCTGACCATACCGCGTATGCATACTCAGTAGTCATGTCAATCAGGCACGGGCTGCTCGCGCTGCTCGAACGCGGGCCGCGCTACGGATACCAGCTCAGGGCGGAGTTCGAGGACTCCACCGGGTCCACCTGGCCGCTCAACATCGGCCAGGTCTACACGACCCTCAACCGACTCGAACGTGACGGGATGGTGCGGGCGCTGCCGGAGAACGACGGGGGGCAGCGGCCGTACGAGATCACCGACACCGGCCGGACCGAGCTCGCACTCTGGTTCGCCACCCCGATCGCCCGCGCCGACCGCCCCCGCGACGAGCTGGCGATCAAGCTCGCGCTGGCGCTGACGACCCCGGGCGTCGACGTCCGGGCGGTGGTGCAGACCCAGCGCACCGCCACGATGCGCGCGCTACAGGAGTACACCCGGCTCAAGCGCGGCGACGCCGAGCTGCCCTGGCGGCTCGTGCTCGACGCGATGATCTTCCAGTCCGAGGCCGAGCTGCGCTGGCTCGACCACTGCGAGACCGCGCTGGTGCGATTTCGGCCAGGCCCGCCGGCGCCGCTCCCGACCCACGACGACACCCCCGCGACGGCCCGGGAGGCCCAGGCATGACCCCGATCCTGGAGTTGCGTGAAGTGCACCGCACCCACGGCAGCGGCGAGGCCGCCGTGCACGCGCTGCGCGGCGTCACCCTCGAAGTGGCCGCGGGCGAGCTCGTCGCCGTCATGGGCCCGTCCGGCTCCGGCAAGTCCACCCTGCTCAACCTGGCGGGCGGCCTGGACTCCCCCGGTTCCGGCGAGGTGCTGGTCGAGGGCCGGGCCCTGTCCACGCTCAGCCGCCGCGACCTGGCCGGGCTGCGCCGCCACCGCGTCGGATACGTCTTCCAGGCGCTCAACCTGCTGCCCAGCCTCACCGCCGCCGAGAACGTGGCCCTGCCGCTGGAACTCGACGGCGTCTCGGCCCGCAAGGCCCGCCCGCAGGCCGAGGCCGCCCTGGCCGAGGTCGAGTTGGACGGGTACGCCGACCGCTTCCCCGACGAGATGTCCGGCGGCCAGCAGCAGCGCGTCGCCATCGCCCGCGCGCTGGTCGGGCAGCGGCGGCTGGTGCTGGCCGACGAGCCGACCGGCGCGCTGGACTCGCAGACCGGCGAGGCGGTGCTGCGGCTGCTGCGCGCCCGCGTCGACGCCGGGGCGGCCGCGGTGCTGGTCACCCACGAGGCCCGGCACGCCGGCTGGGCGGACCGGGTGGTCTTCCTGCGCGACGGCGTCATCGTGGACACCTCGGGCCCGCTGGCGCGGCCGGAGCAGTTGCTGGAGACGACGGCATGAGGTCGTGGATCCCCGCGCTGCGGGTCGCCCGCCGCGAGGCACGCCGAGCCAAGGGCAGGTCGGCGCTGGTCGTCGCCATGATCGGGCTGCCGGTGCTGCTGCTGTCGTTCGCCGCCGCGACGTACGACATGCACGACCTGCGCCCCGGTGAGCAACTGGACCGGACCATGGGCCAGGCCGACGCCCGCCTCTCCAAGTACTTCGACGGTCCGCTAGAGCAGAACCCGACCGACGAGGCCTACTCGGCCAAGGAGTCCGTTCCCCTGAAGGCGCCGGTGACGGCCGAGAGCCTGCTCGCGGTCCTGCCGCCGGGGTCGCGGCTGACCCGGGTCGCCGACGCGCCGGTCGACCTGCGCACACCGTCCGGCATCGGCACCATCGACGGGCACGCCGTCGACCTGGCCGAGCCCATGCTCCGCGGCCTGGTGAACCTGGTCTCCGGCACCGTGCCGCAGCACGACGACGAGGTCGCGATCGACGCCGCGGCGTCCGACCGGCTCGGCGTCGGCATCGGCGGCACCGTGCGCACCGTCTCCCCGGACCGGACCTTCAAGGTCACCGCGCTGGTCGAGTTCCCCGACTCGCTGAGCGGCAACATCGCCTTCCGGCCCGGCCAGGTCGTCTCGGGCGGCGCGTGGCTGGTCGACACCCCGTCGCCGCTGACCTGGCCGGACGTACAGAAACTGAACCAGCAGGGCATCGTCGCGCTCAGCCGGGCGGTGGTGCTCGACCCGCCCGCGACGCCCCCGCTGTTCCAGGTCGAGCAGAGTTCGCAGGGCGACCAGATCACCTTCAGCGTCATCGTGTTCGGTTTGGTCGTCCTGGAGGTCGTGCTGCTGGCCGGCCCGGCGTTCGCGGTGGGCGCCCGGCGGCGCCGCCGCGACCTCGCGCTCGTCGCCGCCGCGGGCGGCACCCCTGGCCACCTGCGCCGGATCGTGCTCGCCGACGGGGTGGTGCTGGGCGCCCTGGCCGCAGTCGGCGGCGTCCTCGGCGGCATGCTGCTCGCCGTGCTGCTGCGCCCGCTGGTGGAGCAGTATCTCGTCAACGCCCGCGCCGGTGCCGTGCGCCTCTTCCTGCCCGCCCAGGCGGCGCTCATCGTGCTCTCGGTCGGCACCGGCCTGCTCGCCGCCATGGTGCCCGCGTTCACCGCGGCCCGGCAGGACGTGGTGACGGTGCTGGCCGGGCGGCGCGGCGTGACCCGCTCCCGCAAGCGCTGGATCGCGCTCGGCCTGGTCATGGCGGCCGCGGGCGCGGTCATCGCCATCGCCGGTGCGGCTTCCAGCATGGGTACGACGACGATCCTCACCGGCGTGATCGTCGGCGAGCTCGGCCTGGTGCTGCTCACCCCGGCCCTGGTCGGCCTGATCTCCCGGCTGGGCCGGTGGCTGCCGCTGGCCCCGCGGATCGCCCTGCGCGACACCGCCCGCAACCGGGGCTCGGCCGCCCCGGCCATCTCCGCGGTGATGGCGGCGGTGGCGGGCGCGGTGGCGATCGGGGCGTTCGTCGGCAGCGAGCGGCAGCATTCCATCGACGTCTACGACCCGGTGCTGCCCGTCGGCAACTTCGGCGTGCGGTACGCCGGCGGCGACGCCGACAAGCACACCGACTGGGCGAGGCTCCGCAGCGCTGTCCAGCGGATCGTGCCGCAAGCACGGCTGCACCCGTACCAGGGTGTGACCTGCGCCTGGCAGACCCTGCCCGACCCGGCGGCCAGCCCCGCGCCCTCGGGCACGCCGCAACCCGCGCCGTCGGGCACGCCCGCGCCGACCCCGACGCCGACCACCCAGCCCGACACCTCGGCCTCCACGCGCCAGTGCGGGATCGAGATGTTCCTGCCGGTCGCGAACCGGTGCCCGTTCCAGCAGTACCAGACCGACGACGGACGTGACTGGGACGCGATGGCCGCCGACCCGCGCTGCGGCGACCAGGGCTACAACGAGTTCACGTTCATGGCCGTCGACGACGGGGACGCCCTGGCGGCGTTGAGCGGGGCGTCCGCGGACGACATCGCCGCCGCCCGGCGGGTGCTGGCCGCCGGCGGGGTCGTGGTCACGAACCCGCTGTACCTGGTCGACGGCAAGGTGGCGCTGAGCCCGATCAACGGCGAGTTCTCCGGCGATCCCGACACGCTGCAGACCACCAGCGTGCCCGGCATGGTGATCGGCGGAACCGGCGGGTTCACCGTGATGGTGCCGCCCGCGCTGGCCCAGCGGCTCGGTTTCGGCCTGCGGCCCGACGGGTTCGTCGCCGACGGCCAGACGCCGGACGGCGCGCAGGTCGAGGCGATCGGCTCGGCGCTGCACGAGCTGGCCGAACGCGACACCGTCGGCCTCATCGTCGAGAACGGCCCGAGCTACCGCGAGGAGCCGATCATCTGGATCCTGGGGCTGATCGCGGCGATGGTCGCGCTCGGCGCCGCCGGGGTCGCCACCGGCCTGGCCGCCGCGGACAGCCGCGCCGACCTGGTCACCCTGGCCGCGGTCGGGGCCAGCCCGAGGGTGCGGCGCACGCTGTCGCTGAGCCAGTCGGGCGTCATCTCCGGCCTCGGGGCGCTGCTCGGCGTGCTGGCGGGACTGGGCACGGCGTACGCGCTGATCCTGGCTCTGAACAGCACCAACGGATTCACCGTCAGCGGCCGTCCGCTGCACCTGGTCATGCCGTGGAGCAGCCTGGCCATCGTCATGGCGGTGCCGCTGATCGCCATGGCCGGTGCGGGCCTGCTCACCCGCTCCCGCCTACCCTCCGAACGCCGCCTCTGACCCGCTCTCGCCCCGGGCCACGCGAGGGTCCCGAGGTAAGGAAGGGCACCTTCGTCGGCTCGCATTGCGAGGTAGAAGGTGCCCTTCTCAGCGCGGGTCCGGCGGGGTGGGTCAGCGCGGGGTGAGGCTGAAGACGCGCAGGACGCGGTCGCCGGCGCGCTCGGTGTACGTCTGGTACGCCGGCCACACCGACAGCAGCAGCCCGAACAGCCGTTCCCGTTCCGCGCCCGTGGCCAGCACGCCGCGCACGGGCACCTCCCGGCCGCCGAGCGTGATCGTCGCGTCGGGGTTGGCGAGCAGGTTGACCGACCAGGCCGGGTGGCTGGTCTGGCCCCAGTTCGAGCCGATGACCACGTAGTTCTCGCCGTCGCGGACGTACACCAGCGGCTGGTTGCGCGGCTGCCCGGACTTGCGCCCGGTGGTGGTCAGCACCAGCGTCGGCATCAGCCCGAGCGCGATCACGCGGCCCTTGGTCAGCTTGGCGACGGCACGGTCGAGCGGCACGATCGCCTTGCCCATACGGGCGAACCAGCGGCGATGTCCGAGGGTACGGGCGAGACGGGTCAGCACGCGCACAGTCTGCCGTACGCGAGGATCTTTCGGAAAGAGTCGCCCTTCCTTACCTCGGGGTCAGGCTGCGCTGACGCCGATGGCGTCGCCGATGAGGTAGGTGGCGCCCGCGGCGGCGGCGCCGAGCAGGAGCTGGCGCAGGCCGGTGGACCACCAGCGGCGGCGGGTGAAGCGAGCCGTCAGGGCTCCGGCCGTGAACAGGCCCACGCCGCCGATGCCCAGCGCCAGCCAGAGCGAGTGGCTGCCCAGCAGGTAGCTCAGCAGCGGGATCAGCGCGCCGATCGAGAAGCAGATGAACGACGAGATCGCCGCCGTCCACGGGCTCGGCTTGCTGTCCGGGTCGATGCCCAGCTCCTCGCGTACGTGCATGCGCAGCGCCTCGTCGGGCTGCCGGGACAGGTCCTGCGCGATCTGGCGGGCCAGGTCGGGCGAGATGCCCCGGTCGATCCACCGCTGGGCCAGCTCGTCGGCCTCGGCCACCGGGTTGCGGTGCAGCTCGCGGCGCTCCTTGGCGACCTCGGCCTCGATCTGCTCGTTGGCGGTGCGGACGCTGGCGTACTCGCCCAGGCCCATCGAGATGGCGCCCGCGACCAGGCCCGCGACGCCGGTCAGCGCGATGGTGTGCGCGGCGACGCCGGCACCGCCGACGCCCGCGATCAGGCCGATGTTGGTGACCAGGCCGTCCATGGCCCCGAAGACGGCCGCGCGCAGCCAGCCGCCCGAGACGTCGGCGTGCTCGTGGTCGATCTGCGGGACGTCCGGTGCCGGGGCGGCCGAGGAGGGGTGCTCGGTGCTCATGGCAGGGTCAGGATCTCCGCGCCGTCCTCGGTGACGACCAGCGTGTGCTCGAACTGGGCGGTCCAGCGGCGGTCCTTGGTGACCACGGTCCAGCCGTCGCGCCAGGTCTCGTACGAGATGCCGCCGAGCGTGATCATCGGCTCGATGGTGAACGTCATCCCCGTCTCCATGATCGTGTCGGCGGCGGGGTTGTCGTAGTGCGGAATGAACAGTCCGCTGTGGAACGACTGGCCGATGCCGTGGCCGCCGAAGTCACGCACCACGCCGTAGCCGAAGCGCTTGGCGTACGACTCGATGACGCGGCCGATGACGTTGATCGGGCGGCCGGGCGCAACCGCCTTGATCGCCCGCATCAGCGCCTCGTGCGTACGCTCCACCAGCAGACGGGCCTCCTCGGCCACGTCGCCCACGCAGAACGTCGCGTCGGTGTCGCCGTGCACCCCGTCCTTGAACGCGGTCACGTCGACGTTGATGATGTCGCCGTCCTCGATCACCGTCGAGTCGGGGATGCCGTGGCAGATGACCTCGTTGAGGCTGGTGCAGCACGACTTCGGGAAGCCCTTGTAGCCCAGCGTCGACGGGTAGGCCCCGTGGTCGCAGAGGAACTCGTGCACCAGCCGGTCGAGCTCGTCGGTGGTCACGCCGGGCTTGCAGTGCTCGCCCGCGAGCTGGGTCGCCTGGGCGGCGATCCGGCCGGCGACCCGCATCTTCTCGATCGACTCGGCGTCCTGGGTGAGCGGGCCGTCCCAGCGCTTGGGCGCCTTGCGGCCGACATACTCGGGACGCGGGATGGCGGCGGGGACGTCCCGCCACGGGGAGAGCTTGCCTGGGGTCAACGTCGCGCGGCCGTTCATGCCATGAACTCTAGCGCCGCCACCCGCCCCCGCGCCCGGTTGCACCCTCCCCCGTCCCACCCCGCGTTTTTCATAGACGCTGGCCTATTACATCGACTGGCGGTCGATCATTCTCGACGTCATAGGCCAACGTCTATGAAAAACGGGGCGGTTGCCGGGGCGCTGCCCCGGGGCTGCGGTAGGGGTGGTGGGTGGCGGGTGGTGGGTCAGACCGTGGCGAAGAACTCGGTGCGGGTGGCCGTACGGGCCGCGTGGGTGTTCACCGAGGCGCCCACCAGCGCCTCGAACAGGTCCGGCGCCGCCATGTCCTCCGGGTGCCACTGCACCCCCACCGCGAACGGGTGGTCCGGGTGCTCCAGCGCCTCGATCAGGTTGTCGGTCACGCACCACGCGGTCGGCACCAGCCGCCCCGGATCCTTGACCCCCTGGTGGTGGTACGAGTTCACGACCGCCTCAGCCCCGAACATCTCCCGGCACCGCGACCCCGTGGCGAAGCGCACCGGGTGGTGCGCGTACACCTTGGTCGCGCCGAGCGGCCGGTGCCCGTCGTGCCCGACGGTCTCCGGCAGGTGCTGGTGCAGCGTGCCGCCCGCCGCGACCGCCATCAGCTGCATGCCGCGGCAGATGCCCAGCAGCGGCAGCCCGGTCTTGAACGCGACCCGGACCAGCGGCAGCTCACCGGCGTCGCGCAGGGCGTCGGTGTACACCGTCGGGTGGGCCGCCTCGCCGTAGCGGGCGGGGTCGACGTCGGCGCCGCCGCAGATGACGAGGCCGTCCAGGCCGTCGAGGACCTCGACGCCGCCGTCGGCCTGCGGCGGGATGAGCACGGGGCGACCGCCCGCGCGGCTCACCTGATCCACATAGGCCCAGGGCACCGCCGCAGCCCTGGTGTCGTGCACGGAAAAGCGGGCACTCTCCACATACGTGGTGATGCCGATCAACGGTCTGGTCACATCGCTCACAACGGTGTCACGTAGGCGCCGGTAATGCCTCCGTCCACGATGAACTGGGAGGCGGTGACGAAGGATGAATCGTCACTGGCGAGAAAGGCTACCGCCGCCGCGATCTCTTCGGGCTCGGCGAACCGGCCCATCGGTACATGGACAAGTCGGCGAGCCGCCCGCTCCGGATCCTTCGCGAACAGCTCCATCAGCAGCGGCGTGGCCACCGGTCCGGGGCACAGCGCGTTGACCCGCACCCCCTGCCGGGCGAACTGCACGCCCAGCTCCCGGCTCATCGACAGTACCCCGCCCTTGCTCGCGGTGTAAGCGATCTGACTGGTCGCGGCGCCCATCAGGGCGACGAAACTCGCCGTGTTGATGATCGAGCCCTTGCCCGCGGCGAGCATGTGCGGCAGCGCGTACTTGCAGCACAGGTAGACGCTGGTGGTGTTGACCCGGATCACCCGCTCCCAGGCGTCCAGGCCGGTGTCGAGGATCGAGTCGTCGTCGGGCGGGGAGATCCCGGCGTTGTTGAACGCGATGTCGAGCCGCCCGCGCCGCGCGGCGACGCCGTCGAACAGCTCGCGCACCTGCGCCTCGTCGCTGACGTCGCACTGCACGAACTCGCCGCCCACCTCCTCGGCGATCCGCTTGCCCGCGTCGGCGGCGAGGTCGACGCAGACCACGTACGCCCCCTCGGCCGCGAAACGCCGCGCCGTGGCGGCGCCGATCCCGCTGGCCGCACCGCTGATGACCGCCACCCGGTCCTGAAGTCGCTGCACCTGTGTCCTTAGCTCGTAGCGATGAAGACGTTCTTGGTCTCGGTGAACGCCAGCGGGGCGTCCGGGCCGAGCTCGCGGCCCATGCCGGACTGCTTGGCCCCGCCGAACGGCGTCCAGTAGCGCACCGACGAGTGCGAGTTGACGCTGAGCACCCCGGCCTCGACCGCGCGCGCCAACCGCAGCGCCCGACCCACATCCCGGGTCCAGATCGAGCCCGACAGCCCGTACGGCGTGTCGTTGGCCAGCCGGACCGCCTCGGCCTCGTCGTCGAACGGCAGCACCGACAGCACCGGCCCGAAGATCTCCTGCTGCCAGTGCGGCTCGCCGGGGGCGCCCGCGGCCAGCACCGTGGCCGGGTGCCACCAGCCGGGACCGTGCGGCGCCTCGCCGCGCATCAGCACCCGGGCGTCGCCCACCCCGGCCCGGACCCGCTCGCGGTGCTCGGCGGTGATCAGCGGCCCCATGCCGGTCGCCGGGTCGCGCGGGTCGCCGCAGCGCCAGGCCGCCACGACGGGCTCCAGCAGGGACAGGAACTCGTCGTACACCGAGCGCTGGACGAGCAGGCGGGAGCGGGCGCAGCAGTCCTGTCCGGCGTTGTCGAAGACGGCCCCGGGCAGTGCGGCGGCGGCCGCCGGCAGGTCCGCGTCGGCGAACAGCAGGGTGCTGCTCTTGCCGCCCAGTTCCAGGGTCACCCGGGTCAGGTCGGCGGCGCAGTCGGCCATGATCTGGCGGCCGACCTCCAGCGAGCCGGTGAAGCAGATCTTGCGTACGCCCGGATGGGTCACCAGCGCGTGCCCGGTCACCTCGCCGTGCCCCGGCAGCACCTGGAGCACGCCCTCGGGCAGTCCGGCCGCCAGCGCCAGCTCGGCCAGGCGCAGCGCGGTCAGCGGGGTCGCCTCGGCCGGTTTCACGATCACGGTGTTGCCCGCGGCCAGCGCGGGCGCGAAGCCCCAGGCCGCGATCGGCATCGGGAAGTTCCACGGCACGATCACGCCGACCACGCCCAGCGGCTCGTGGAACGTCACGTCCCAGCCGCCCGCCACCGGGATCTGCCGCCCGCACAGCCGCTCCGGCGCGCCCGCGTAGTAGTCCAGCAGGTCGCGGACGTTGCCCGCCTCCCAGCGGGCGTTGCCGACCGTGTGCCCCGCGTTGTCGATCTCCAGCTGGGCCAGCTCCTCGACGTGCGCGTCGACCACGGCCGCGAAGCGGCGCAGCAGCCGCGCCCGGTCGCCCGGAGACACGTGCCGCCAGCTCTCGAAGGCCTTGGCCGCGCGGCGCACCGCCGCGTCCACGCCCGCCGCATCGACCGGCTCGACCGAGGTGATCAGTTCCTCGGTGACCGGATTGACGATCTTCACAGGCGCTCGAACCCCCGTACCAGTTCCCAGTCCGTCACGGCCGCGTCGAAGGCGGCCAGCTCGACCTTGGCGGCGTGGCCGTAGTGCTCGACCACCTCGTCGCCGAACGCGTCCCGGGCCACCGCCGAGGACTCCCAGCGCATCAGCGCGTCGCGCAGCGTGGCGGGCATCCGGGGCGCGCCGGGGTCGCCGTACGCGTTGCCGCGGAACTCCGGCTCCAGCTCCAGCTCCCGGTCGATGCCGTGCAGCGCGCCCGCGACCAGCGCCGCGATCGCCAGGTACGGGTTCACGTCGCCGCCCGGCGAGCGGTGCTCCACCCGCAGCGAGTGGTCGTGCCCGACCAGGCGCAGCGCGCAGGTGCGGTTGTCGCGGCCCCAGCGCAGCGCCGTCGGCGCGAACGAGCCCGCCTGGTAGCGCTTGTACGAGTTGATGTTCGGCGCGTACAGCACGCTCAGCTCGGTCGTGGTCGCCAGCAGCCCGGCCAGCACCCGCTCCCCCAGCGTGCTCAGCGAGTGCCCGTCGGCCATCACGGGCCGGCCGTCCTCATCGCGCAGCGAGAAGTGGATGTGGCACGAGTTGCCCTCGCGCTGGTTCGGCTTGGCCATGAAGGTCAGCGACATGCCCTGCGCGGCGGCGATCTCCTTGGCCCCGTGCTTGTAGATGCTGTGCTGATCGGCGGTCTTGAGCGCCTCGGCGTAGCGGAAGGCGATCTCGTGCTGGCCGAGGTTGCACTCGCCCTTGGCGCTCTCCGGCGCCAGCCCCGCCCCGGCCATCGCCAGCCGGATGCCCCGCAGCAGCGGCTCCACCTTCGTGGTGCCCAGCAGCGAGTAGTCCACGTTGTACCCGTTGGCGGGGGTCAGCCCCTGGTAGCGCTTCGCGGCCGCCTGCTCGTACGTGTCGGCGTAGACGACGAACTCCAGCTCCGTCCCCACGTACGCGGTGAGGCCGCGCTCGGCCAGGCGGTCGAGCTGGCGGCGCAGGATCTGCCGGGGCGACTGCACCACCGGGCTGCCGTCCAGCCACGTCACGTCGGCCAGCACCAGCGCGGTGCCGGGCAGCCAGGGCAGCGGGCGCAGGGTGTCGAAGTCGGGGGCGAGCACGAAGTCGCCATACCCCTGCGACCAGCCGGAGACGGCGTAGCCGTCGACCGGGGTCATCTCGACGTCGACCGCGAGCAGGTAGTTGCACGCCTCGCTGCCGTGCCCCACCACCTCGTCCAGGAAGTAGGACGCGTGCAGGCGCTTGCCCTGCAGGCGCCCCTGCATGTCCGTCATCGCGAGCAGCACCGTGTCGATGTCGCCCGCCTCGACCAGCGCGCGCAGGCGCTCCACCGACCACATGCCTCCCAGGTCTACCGGCACGGCTGACCGGCGTCAACCACTTGCATGATTCGTTCTCCGCGCCGTCATCCGCGGACCCCACTCGGTGCAAAATCGTGACCGAGCCCTTCCGTTATGCGGGCCGATCGATTACCACTGACCGAATGGGAGCGAGTGCACCGGCGGTCATCATCGGGGGCGGCGTCATCGGCTGCTCGCTGGCCTACCATCTCGGCCGGGCCGGCTGGCGCGACACGGTGCTGCTGGAGCAGCACGAACTGACCGAGGGGACGACCTGGCACACCGCCGGGTTCGTCACCGCGATGCGCGGCCCCGACGGCCCGGCCTGGCACACCCGGCTGGCCGGCTACCTGCCCGCGCTGGCCGCGACGCTGCGCGCCGAGACGGGGCAGGACCCGGGCTGGCGGCCGGTCGGCGGGCTGCGGCTGGCCCTGACGCACGCCCACGTCGACGAGCTGCGGCGGCTGGCCCGCCGCGCCGACGAACTCGGCGTGCCGCTGGAGCTGCGCGGCGCCTCGGCCACCATGGGCCTGGCCCCGCGGCTGGACCTGGCCGACGTGCAGGCGGCGGCGTGGCTGCCCGGCGAAGGGTTCGTCCGGCCCAAGGACTTCGTCAACGCGCTGACCGCGGGCGCCCGGACGCACGGCGTGCACATCCGCACGGGGGTACGGGTCACCGGCCTCGACACCACCGGCGGGGCGGTGCGCGCCGTCCATACCAGCGACGGCGTGATCGAGACCCCGGTCGTGGTCAACGCGGCCGGGGCGGCGGCGGGCGCGATCGGCGCGCTGGCCGGGATCGGGGTGCCCGTGGTGCCGGTCCTGCACCAGTACGGCGTGACCGAGGTGCTGCATCCCGCGCTCGACGCCGACCGCACCCCCACCTGCCGGGTGCCCGAGCAGCAGTTCTACCTGCGCGCCGCCAACGGCGCCGTGATCGTGGGCGGCAGCCGCCCCGACCCGCGCGCGGTTTGGCCCGCCGGGGATGCCGAACCCCTGGCCAAGGCGCGCGAGCTGGCCGAGCCGGACGAGGCGGCGTTCGCGCCGCTGTGGGAGCTGGCCCAGCGCCGGATGCCCGAACTGGCCCGGGTACGGCTGGCGAAGATCATGCACGGAGTCGAGGCCTACACCCCCGACGGCGCCCCCGTGGCCGGCCCGACCACCGTGCCCGGCCTCTGGATCGCGGCCGGCGGCGGCCTCCACGGCATGGCCCTCGCGGGCGGCCTCGGCCGCCACCTGGCCGAATGGATCACCACCGGCACCTCCACCTGGGACCTGGCCGCCCTGCTCCCCGACCGTTTCGGCCCACCCGCCGCCACCCGCGACTGGCTCACCACCCGCGCCCTCGACACCCTCCGCCGCGCCTGACCCCGGCCCCCGGCCCGGCCCCGCTCTACCCCGTCGATCATGAACTTATGGCCGTGTTCGACGGCGTGTCCCCACCCCACCACCGTGATCACCATCGCGGCGGCGAGCCGGCCGCCCCGGCCCTCGCGCAAGTTGCCGGGCAATCAGGGGAAAGACGGGCCGTCTTCCCCCGATTGCCCGGCAACTTGGCCACCAAAGCGCGCGGTCAGTCGGTGGAGGGTTTGGGGGTGGGGGCGGCGGCGGGGCCGGTGGTCTCGACGGTGCTGGCGAGCTGGGACCAGATCATGCCGGTCTGGTGGGCCAGCGCGCCGACCACGGCGGGCACGACGGGCAGCAGCCAGTCGGCCAGCCAGCCGGTGTGCGGCAGGTTCAGCACCACGATCGCCGCGACCGCCCCGCCCAGCCCGTGCACGCTCGCCCGCCACACCGCCCGGCCCGTGTGCGCCACCGCCGCCCGCCGGGCCGCCTTGTCGTTGAGGTCCGGGAACCCGCCGAGCGCCTTGGCGTCGCGCCGCCCGAAGTTGAACCCGGCCACGGCCAGGCAGACCGAGCAGCCCACGGTCACGGCGACGAGGCTGTCGCGGGTGAGCAGCATCATCAGCGCTCCGGCGGCGCCGCCGCTGCCGACGGCGATGACGGCGCGGATCCACTCCTGCTTCTCTCCGGGATACCAGTAGTACTTCGTGGTGGTTTCAGAGAGTTGTTTAACGATCCGCCCCATCGGGGTTGTCACCTCGCCGGCCCGTCACATGTGGTCAGCACCAATCGTTACCCAAAGTAGTTACCGAAGTGCCGAAAGTCACGATACCCGGGGTCGTGACTGCGGCGTGGCGCGCGTGGAAGTTCCATCGCCGCAACCGCGGCGCCATGATCGGGGCGGTGTCAGAACAGGACGGTCGCGAAGACGCCGACCTGGCGGAACCCGAGGCGGTCGTACACGCGGCGGGCCGGGGCGTTGTAGTCGTTGACGTACAGGCTGACCGTCGGGGCGACCCGGCGCAGCGCGTCGCGCACCACCGCGGCCATCCCGGCGGCGGCGTAGCCGTGCCCGCGGTGTCCGGGCGCGACCCATACCCCCTGGATCTGCGCGGTGTGCCGGGTCACGACGGCCAGCTCGGCCTTGAAGACCACCTGGCCGTCGACGATCCGGGCGTACGACCGGCCGGCGCGCGCCAGCTCCGCGACCCGCCCCCGGTACCCGCGCCCGCCGTCCTCGCCCAGCGGCGACACCCCGACCTCCTCTGTGTACATCGCCACCGACGCCGGGAAGACCAGGTCCACCTCGTCGGGCCGCACCGGGCGCACCAGCGGGTCGGGCTTGACCGACGGGATGGTGTCCAGCACCAGCAGCGGCTGGCAGGTGCGGACCGTCCGTTCCGGCCCCCAGCTCGGGCGCAGCCGCTCCCACATGGCGAGCACCGACTCGGCCTCGCCGACCAGCGACGCGCACACGCGCGGCTGCACGCTGATCATGTCGGCGAACGCGTCGACCGCGGCGGCGTTCGCGCCGACCGGGGACACCTGGCCGCCCGACCAGAGCACCGCCTCGGGCTGGCGGCGGCCGCCGTACCCGTACAGCCGCCCGTCTGCGCGCCAGCCCAGACCGCGCACGGCCACCCGCTCAGCCACCTGCGCCGCCGCGATCGGATTCGCCGCGAGGAGACGTTCCACTGCGGCGCGGTCAGCCTCGGCCAACTGCCGCACCGGGAGGGTGAGCATGACCACAGCCTAGTGAGATCTTCGCGCCATGCCAGGGGTAACCCTGAGAGTGCTTGCGTTCCGATACGTTGCCGATATATCGTTAACGTATCGCCGACACATCACCGATAGGGGTACGACATGTTGCGACACCACCACGAGCGCCGGATGCGCCACCACGACCGCCATGAGCACGGCCACGACGGCCACCGCCACGGCCACCACGACCCCCGGCTGTTCGCCTTCGGCCCGATGCGCCCGCCGTTCGGCGGCGGCTTCGGTCCCGGCGGGCGCGGCCACGGGCGGGGCGGGGGCCGGGGACGGCGCGGCAATGTCCGCGCGGCGGTCCTGGGCCTGCTCAAGGAAAGGCCCATGCACGGGTACGAGATGATCTCCGAGCTGGAGAACCGCACCGGCGGCGTATGGCGCCCCAGCCCCGGCTCGATCTACCCCACCCTCCAGCTGCTGGAGGACGAGGGCCTGATCGTCAGCGAGGAGAGCGGCGGCCGCAAGCGGTTCTCGCTCACCGAGGCCGGCCAGACCGAGGCGGCGCAGACCGCCGACAACGGCGGCCGCCAGCCCTGGCAGCAGTTCGACGCCGACCACATCGCCCAGGCCCAGGAGTTCCGTCAGGCGGGCGTGGCGCTGATGGAGGCGCTGCGGCAGATCGGCGTCAGCGGCACCGAGGCCCAGCGCCAGCAGGCCCTGGAGGTCCTGGTCGACGCCCGCCGCCGCCTGTACGGCATCCTCGCCGAGTGACCACGTGACCCGGGCCGCGCGCCCCCACGGCACGCGCGCCCACCGTCACCCGTTTTTTCATTGACGCTGGCCTATCTAGAAGACGATTCTCCAAGATCTGTCTTCTAGATAGGCCAGCGTCAATGCTAGGTGCGAGCGGGGCGGCCCAGGCGTGACGACAGCTGCGGCCTACCGCGCCGGCCGGTTCCGATACGGCTGAGGCCGCTGGATCCGAGCTCGGATCCAGCGGCCTCAGCCGTATGCGCGTGACTTCAGTGCACGGTCACCAGCGGGCTGGCGGGCTCGCCGTCGCCCAGCGGGTCGATGCCCAGCTCCTCGGCGATCTTCATCGCCTCCTCGACCAGCGTCTCCACGATCATCGACTCGGGCACGGTCTTGATGACCACGCCCTTGACGAAGATCTGGCCCTTGCCGTTGCCCGAGGCGACCCCGAGGTCGGCCTCGCGCGCCTCGCCCGGACCGTTCACGACGCAGCCCATGACCGCGACCCGCAGCGGGGCCGGGAAGCCCTCCAGCGCGGCGGTGACCTGCTCGGCCAGCGTGTACACGTCGACCTGGGCGCGGCCGCAGGACGGGCAGGAGACGATCTCCAGGCCGCGCTCCTTCAGGCCCAGCGCCTCCAGGATCGCGGTGCCGACCTTGATCTCCTCGACCGGCGGGGCCGACAGCGACACCCGGATGGTGTCGCCGATGCCGTCGGCCAGCAGCGAGCCGAACGCCACCGCCGACTTGACGGTGCCCTGGAACGCCGGGCCCGCCTCGGTGACGCCGAGGTGCAGCGGGTAGTCGCACTTCTGCGCCAGCAGCCGGTAGGCCTTGACCATCACGACCGGGTCGTTGTGCTTGACGCTGATCTTGATGTCACGGAACCCGTGCTCCTCGAACAGCGAGCACTCCCACAGCGCCGACTCCACCAGCGCCTCCGGCGTGGCCTTGCCGTACTTCTCCAGCAGGCGCTTGTCCAGCGAACCGGCGTTGACGCCGATGCGGATCGGCGTCCCGGCCGCCGAGGCGGCCGCCGCGATCTCCTTGACCTTGTCGTCGAACTGCCGGATGTTGCCCGGGTTGACCCGTACGGCCGCGCAGCCCGCGTCGATCGCCGCGAAGACGTACTTCGGCTGGAAGTGGATGTCGGCGATCACGGGGATCGGCGACTTCCTCGCGATCGCGGGCAGCGCCTCCACGTCGTCCTGGGACGGCACGGCCACGCGCACGATCTGGCAGCCGGACGCGGTCAGCTCCGCGATCTGCTGCAGGGTCGCGTTCACGTCCGAGGTCAGCGTGGTCGTCATCGACTGGACGCTGATCGGCGCACCGCCGCCGACCGGCACCGAGCCGACCATGATCTGCCGGCTCTGGCGCCGGGGCGAGAGCGGCGCGGGAGGAGCGGCCGGCATACCCAGGTTGATCGCAGTCACAGTTCTCTCACTTGATCGTGATGGGGTTGACGAGGTCCGCGGTGACGGTCAGTAGCGTGAACGCACCGAAGATCAGGATGACCGTGTAGGTCAGGGGCATGAGCTTGAAGTAGTCGACCCGGCCCGGGTCGGGCTTGCGCAACCGAGCGTAGACCCATGACCTGATTCTCTCGAACCAGGCGATCGCGATATGTCCCCCGTCAAGGGGAAGCAGCGGCAGCAGGTTGAACACGCCCACGAACAGGTTCAGCGAGATGAACAGCATCCAGAAGACGTCCCAGAGGCCCTTCTCGACGGCCTCGCCGCCCAGCCGGCTCGCGCCGACCACGCTGATCGGGGTGTTCGGGTCCCGCTCCTCGCCCGCGATGGCCGAGAACAGGTTCGGGATCCGCTGCGGGAACTCCTTCATCGCCTCGAAGGTGCCCTTCGCCATCACCCCGGCGAAGTCGGCCGAGGCGCCGATGGCCGCACCGGGCGAGTAGCGGACCGTGAACGGGATGGTCGGGGTCAGGCCCACACCGATGGCCGACACCTTCTTGGTGCTGCCGTCGGTCATCTTCCGCTCGACCGCCGCCGGGGTCACCGTCACCTGCTGCACCGCGCCGTCGCGGACGACGGTCAGGGTCGCGGGCTTGCCCGCCTCCAGCGGCCGGATCTTCGCGACCGCCTGCTCCCAGGTGCCGACCTCGGTCCCGTTCACCGCGGTGATGCGGTCGCCGTTGCGCAGGCCCGCCGTGGTGGCCGGGCTCTGGGGGTCACCGGCGGCGCAGTCGCGCAGGGGCAGCGCCGGTACGACGCACGGCTGCACGTCCAGCACGGCGGGCTGGGCGTTGATCTCGTTGCCGCGCGGCAGCGCCGGGTTCGGCAGGCCGGAGAAGATCGCCACGAAGAACAGGGCGACCGCGGCGAGGATGAAGTGCACCATCGACCCGGCCGACATCACGATCGTCCGCTTCCACACCGGGTAGCGCCACATGGCGCGCTCGTCGTCGGCGTCCTCGTCCTGCGGGGTCATGCCCGTGATCCGCACGAAGCCGCCGAGGGGGATGCCCTTGACGCCGTACTCGGTCTCACCGCGCTTGAACGACCAGAGCGTCGGCCCGAAGCCGACGAAATAGCGCGTGACCTTCATGCCGAAGGCCTTGGCGGTGCTCATGTGCCCGGCCTCGTGGAGACTGACCGAGATCAGGATCGCCAGCGCGAACAGGAGCAACCCGACGAGGTAGGTCATCAGGCACCTTTCTCCTTGATCAGTTCGTGAGCCCGGGTACGCGCCCAGTGCTCGGCGGCGAGCACGTCATCGACCGTACCCGGTTCGTCGTAGTCCGGCGCACCGGAGAGGATCTCCGCCACGGTGTCGACGATCGCCAGGAACGGCAGCCGCCCGGCTGTGAAAGCCGCCACACACTCCTCGTTGGCCGCGTTGTAGATCGCCGGACGGCACCGCCCGGCCCGGCCCGCGGCCTTGGCCAGCTCGACGGCCGGGAAGGCCTCGGTGTCCAGCGGGCGCAGCTCCCAGTTGTGCGCCAGGGTCCAGTCGACCGGCGCGGCCGCTCCCGGCACCCGCTCCGGCCAGCCCAGGCCCAGCGCGATCGGCAGCCGCATGTCCGGCGGGCTGGCCTGCGCCAGCGTCGACCCGTCGGTGAACTCGACCAGGGAGTGCAGCACCGACTGCGGGTGCACCATCACCTCGATGTCGTCGTACGAGATCCCGAAAAGCTCGTGCGCCTCGATCACCTCAAGGCCCTTGTTCACCAGCGTGGCCGAGTTGATCGTCACCACCGGGCCCATGTCCCAGGTCGGGTGCTTGAGCGCCTCCTCGACCGTGACCCCGGTCAGCTCCTCGCGCCGCCGACCCCGGAACGCGCCGCCGGACGCGGTCAGGATCAGCCGCCGCACCTCGGCCCGCGAGCCGCCGCGCAGGCACTGCGCCAGCGCCGAGTGCTCGCTGTCGACCGGGATGATCTGCCCCGGCGCCGCCGCCGCGCGCACCAGCGGGCCACCCGCGACCAGCGACTCCTTGTTGGCCAGGGCGAGCAGCCGCCCGGCCTTCAGCGCGGCCAGCGTCGGCGCCAGGCCCAGTGAGCCGACCACCCCGTTGAGCACCAGATCCGCGGGCCACTCGGCGAGCTCGGTCATCGCCTGCGGGCCAGCCATGATCTTCGGAAGCTTGAAGTCCCCGGACGACCAGCCGCGCCGCTGCGCCTCGGCGTAGAACGCCAGCTGGAGATCCTGCGCCGCGGTCGCCTTCGCCACGCCGACCGCTTCGACGCCCAGCTCCAGCGCCTGCGCGGCGAGCAGCTCCACGTTGCCGCCGCCGGCCCCGAGGGCCACGACGCGGAACCGGTCCGGGTTGCGGCGCACGATGTCGATCGCCTGCGTGCCGATCGAGCCGGTCGAGCCGAGCAGCACTATCTCGCGGGGGTCCATCAGCCCATTCTCGCCGAGCCGCCCGCCGCTCCCCCTGCCGGGCTACTCGTCGAGCAGCACCGCGGGGTCGATCTCGAACGCGAACGGCTCGCGCATCACGAACGTCGATCCAGCGGTAGCCGAGGCCACCGTCCGGTACGCGCCGTCGATCAGCTCGTGCAGCACGAGCGACGGCACCCGGTTGTGGCACTCGACCCGCAGGAACCACGGCACTCCGGCGTCGGCGTACTGCTTGGGCCGGTCGATGATGTCCTTGCGCCGGTTCCCCGGCGACACGATCTCCCCCAGCAGCACCGCATCCGCGATGTCCATCGACACCCGGCCCGCGCCCGACACCCTGTAGACCCCGAAGTCGGGTATGAACAGGTCATCTCCGGAAAGCAGGTTGTTCTCCGGATATGCCCAGTAGCCGACTGCGCGGGCCGCCGCATGAAGGCGGTAGACGATCTCGCGCATGATCGACTGGTGGTCCATGTTGGCGTGCGGGGACACGATCACACTCCCGTGGAAGACCTCGACTTTGGGGCCGTTCGTTTCCGGGAGCAGACGCAGCGCCAGTTCACCGGTCCATTCCTGGACCTCGGTCAGTTCTTCGATGCGGTCCAAGCGCAGCCGTATCGGTGCCGCCATGGCGAATCCACCCCCTTCCGCCGGGAGAGTCTGCTGCCCACAGCCTAACCGCGCTCACTACGACCCGTCATTTGTCACCCATCGGACACCAAAACAGCAGCTTCTGACCGAAACCACTGATCTTGGCGCGCTCGCCCAGAGCGGCTGGTGCAGTTTCGGGGAAAGTGCGGGAATCTTGAGCCGCATTCGTGCACTTTCCCCGAAACTGCACGAACTACCTACGGCCTACGGTGTAAGGGCGGCCGGGTGGGCGACGTAGTGCTCGGCGGGCATGGCGTACCAGCGGGCGGTGCGGCCGAGGTGGGTCATGCCCAGGCGGCGCATCACGGCCAGGGACGGGGCGTTGTCGGGCTTCGCGATGGCGTGGACCTCGGGCAGGGCCAGGCGGGTGAACGCGTACCCGAGCAGGGCCCGCGCCGCCTCGGTGGCGTAGCCGCGCCCCCACGAGTCGGGGTGGAGATGCCACGCGATCTCCACCTCCCCCGCACCGGGGACGCCGTCGTCGGGCTCGGGCAGCGGCTTGAGCGCCACGGAACCGGCGACGAGGCCGGACCCGCGCACCTGCACCGCCCACAGGCCGTAGCCGGGCTGGGCCGCGTACCCCTCGACGCGCCGTACGACCGCGGCCTGTGCCTGCTCGCGCGTCGCCAGCGGGACCGGCATGCCGAGCCAGCGGGTGACCTCGTCCCGCCGGTAGATGTCGAACGTCCGGTCGACATCGGCAGGCGTGTCCGCCCACTCCCGGACGATCAGCCGCTCGGTCTCCGCGACGGCGCCGCCGCGCCCGCCTTCATCCTCTTCCCGCATCCGGGCAGTATCGCCACGCCGCCGCGCTATGCCAACGGGCTCGCGCACCGGTGCCAGGTCCGCGCAACACGGTGATCGCTGTTCGCGGTCGTTCCCTGCACCCCAGCGCCAGTTCATGACCCGAAACGCCGATCAAGTCGCCGCTCGGGCGTGGTGATCGCTGTCAGCGGTCGGAAGCTGCGTTGCGAGCGCGGGTTCTGACCGGAGACAGCGATCACCGGCGCCGGTCAGGCCTCCTTGAGGCCGTAGCGGCGGTAGACGGCGCCCAGGCGGCCGGGCGCCCACCAGTTCCAGCGGCCCAGCAGCCGCATCGTCGCGGGCACCAGCACCGCGCGCACCAGTGCCGCGTCGATGGCCACGGCCACGACCATGCCGACCCCGAGCACCTTGATCGTGGTCGTACCCCCGGTGGCGAAGCCGCCCAGCACGACCATCAGCAGCAGTGCGGCCGCGGTGATGATCCCGCCGGTCCGCTGCAGCCCCGACGCCACCGCCTGGGTGTTGTCGCCGGTGGCGTCCCACTCCTCGCGGATCCGCGACAGCAGGAACACCTCGTAGTCGGTGGCGAGCCCGAACAGCACCGCGAGCATCAGCACCTGGTTGCCGGGTTCCAGGAACCCGGTGACGGTGAAGCCGAGCCAGTCGGACAGGTGCCCGTCCTGGAAGATCCACACGACGATGCCGAACGACGCGCCGATCGAGATCACGTTCATGACGATCGCCTTGAGCGGCAGCACCACCGACCCGAAGGCCAGGAAGAGCAGCAGGAACGTGCTGAGCGCGACCATGCCGAGCATCCACGGCAGCCGCTGCCCGATGGTGTCGAGCTGGTCGAGGTCGGCTGCGGGCCGCCCGCCGACCATGACGGTGGCCCCGGCGGGTGCGGGCAGGTCGCGGATGGCCCTGACCACGTCGCGGGCGAGCGGCGACGCGGCCTCGCCCGGGTACGCGACCGAGATCAGCGTGCTGTCGCCGCGCTGGGCGGTGATCCGCGCGTCGGTCACGTCGGGGATCGTCTTGATCGTGACGGCGAGGCCGTCGGCGCCGGGGCCGGTGACCAGGACGCTGATCGGGGCCGCGCTGCCGCCGGGGAACTCGTCGGCCAGCCGCGCGGTGACGGTGCGCGACTCGGTGCCCTCGGGCAGCACCCGCTCGTCGAACCCGCCGAACTGGGCGCGCAGGAACGGCGTGGCGGTGAGCAGCAGCACGGCGGCGACGCCGAGCGCGTACAGCACCGGGCGGCGCATGACGCTGCGCGCGATGCGGGCCCAGCCGCCTTCGGCCTGCGGCCTGGGGCGGAACAGGCGCGGCAGCGGCACGCGCAGCGCGTTGACCTTCGGGCCGAGGACCGCGAGCAGGGCGGGCAGGGCGGTGAGCGCGGCGACCATGGCCACGAGGACCGCGGCCATGCCGCCCCAGGCCATGGACTTGAGGAAGGCCATCGGGAAGATCAGCAGGCTGGCCAGCGCGAGCGCCACGGTGAGTCCGGAGACCGCGACGGTACGCCCGGCGGTGGTGATCGTCGCGGCCACGGCCTCGGCGGAGGTCCGCCCCGCGGCGAGCTCCTCCCGGAACCTGTTCACCACGAACAGTGCGTAGTCGATCGCCATGCCCAGCCCCAGCATCGTGATGATGTTGACGGCGAACACGGAGACCTCGGTGACCTGGGCGATCAGCCGTACCGCGGTGAACGCGCCGAGCACGGCGAGGATGCCGACGAACAGCGGGGTCGCGGCGGCGACCAGGCCGCGGAAGATGAACACCAGCAGGAGCAGCAGGATCGGCATGCTGATCAGCTCGGCCTTGGTGATGTCCTGGCTGATCTGCTCGTTGGCGTCGTCGAGGAACGGGATGAGCCCGCCGACCTCGGTGGTGAGCCCGCCGCCGGCCCGCAGCGCCGACTCGATCGCCGCGAGGTCGTCGAGCTTGTGGTTCTCGTCCCCGTCCCGCAGCTGGATCGCGACGTACGTGGCGTGCCGGTCGGTGGAGAAGAAGACCGGCGGTGCGCCCGGGGCGTAGCCGGTGACGATGCTGGTGACCTCGGTGCGGCCGGTCAGGCCGGTGGCGACGGCGCCGACGGCCTGACTGAAGGCGGGGTCGTCGACGGTGAGCGTGCCGGAGCTGTACAGCGCGAGCACGTCGATGTTCTGGCGCCCGAGCGCCGCGGTGATCTGCTCCTGCGCCCTGCTGGACGGGCTGCCGGGATCGTTGAACCCGCCGCTGGTCAGGTCGTTGAAGACGGCCCCGCCCCAGGTCGCGCCGAGGCCGACGACCACGGCCGCGGCGATCAGCACCCACCAGCGCAGCCGTACGACGGCGCGCCCCCACCACGCGAACATCAGTTCCTCCCCGGAACGTTCGGTATGCTGTTTACGCCACTCAGTTGAGTGAACGCCGTTTACTTTCGCGGACGACGTTCACTTCAGTCAAGGGAGCCTCATGTCGGACACCTCACACCGGCGCGAACGCCTGCGCGAGCGCACCCTGGCCGAGATCAAGGAGCTGGCGCGGGCACAGCTGGTGGCGGGCGGTCCGGCAGCCGTCTCCCTGCGGGCCATCGCCCGCGACATGGGTATGACCGCCGCCGCGCTCTACCGCTACTTCCCCGCCCTGGACGCCCTGGTCATCGACCTGTGCACGGACCTCTACGGCGAACTGCGCCAGGCCTGCGAGGCCGCCCGCGACGCGCTCGGCCCCGCCGCCGACGCGGTCCCCCGCCTGATCGCGATGGCCCGCGAGCTGCGCCGGTGGGCGCTGGCGCACCGCCCCGAGGCGACGCTGATCTTCGGGCCGCCGCTGCCGGGGGTGGGGCAGTTCCACGAGCTGTGCGTCGACCTGGAGCACGCCGGCGCCCGCTTCGGGATCATCTTCATCGAGCCGATGGTGGAGCTGTGGCGCGACGGCCGCCTGCCGGCCCTCGACCACGTCGACCTGTCGCACCTGGGCCAGGCCCTGCCCAATCTCCCCGAGCTGCCGGTCGAGGTCGCCGCCGTCTTCCTGACCTCCTGGACCCGGCTCTACGGCGTGATCGCGGCCGAGCTGTTCGACCAGCTGAGCTGGACCGGCGTGGATACCGAACCGCTGTTCGAAGCGGAGATCGCGTTCTTCTCGGCGCAGGTCAAGCCGCTGTAAGCGGCCCGTTGCCTGATTGACGGCTCAGGAAGGTAGGCTCGCCCGCTATGACGAGCAACACACTCGCCCCCCACCTGCCCGACCGCGCCCGCGTGGTGGTCGTCGGCGGCGGGGTCATCGGCACCTCGGTCGCGTACCACCTGGCGCACATGGGCTGCAAGGACGTCGTGCTGCTCGAACGCGACCGGCTGACCTCCGGCACCACCTGGCACGCGGCCGGGCTCATGGTCACCTTCGGCTCGCTGTCGGAGACCTCGACCGAGATGCGCAAATACACCCGCGACCTGTACAGCCGGCTGGAGGCCGAGACCGGCCTGGCCACCGGGCTCAAGCAGGTCGGCTTCGTGCAGGTCGCCACCGACCGCGACCGGCTGGAGGAGTACCGGCGCGTGTCGGCGTTCAACCGGCACTGCGGCGTGAACGTGCAGGAGATCTCGCCCGGCGAGGTCAAGGGCCTGTTCCCGCTCGCGAACACCGACGACGTGCTCGCCGGGTTCTACGTGGCCGAGGACGGCCGGGCCAACCCCGTCGACGTCACGATGTCACTGGCCAAGGGCGCGCGGCTCCAGGGCGTACGGATCATCGAGGGCGTGGCCGTCACCGGCGTGCTCAAGCGCGGCAGCACCGTCACCGGCGTACGCACCGCGTACGGCGACATCGAGGCCGACGTCGTGGTCAACTGCGCCGGCATGTGGGCCCGCCAGCTCGGCGAGCAGGCCGGGGTCAGCATCCCGCTCCAGGCCGCCGAGCACTACTACCTGATCACCGAGCCCATCGAGGGCATGCACGGCGACCTGCCGGTGCTGGAGGACCCGTCGTCGTACGGCTACTTCCGCGAGGAGGGCGCCGGGCTCATGATCGGCCTGTTCGAGACGCTGTGCGCGCCCTGGAAGGTCGACGGCATCCCGGACACGTTCTCCTTCGGCGAGCTGCCCCCGGACTGGGACCGGATGGCGCCCTACCTGGAGAAGGCGATGGCCCGCATCCCGATCTCGGCCGAGGTCGGCGTGCGCAAGTTCTTCTGCGGACCGGAGAGCTTCACCCCCGACCTGGCCCCGGTCTTCGGCGAGGCACCCGAGCTGAAGAACTACTTCGTCGCGGCCGGGCTCAACTCGATCGGCATCCTCACCGGCGGCGGCATCGGCCGGGCCCTGGCGCACTGGATCCTCGACGGCTCCCCCGACATCGACGTCACCGGCATGAACATCGACCGGCTGCACCGGTACCAGAGCAACCCCGAATACCGGGCCGTGCGCACCGTCGAGTCGCTGGGCCTGGTCTACGAGCCGCACTACCCCGGCCGGGCCATGCACACCGCGCGCGGGGCGAAGCTGTCCCCCATCCACGAGCGCCTGGCCGCGCAGCGCGCCTACTTCAAGGACGTCAGCGGCTGGGAGAGCCCCGACTGGTACGCCTCGGAGGGCGCCGAGCCGAAGGTGGAGCAGCTGTCCTGGGGCCGGCAGAACTGGTTCGAGAACTGGGCGCAGGAGCACCGGGCCGCCCGTGAGGGCGTCATCCTCATGGACATGTCGTTCATGGCGAAGTTCCTGGTGCAGGGACGCGACGCCGCCGCGGCGCTCGATCGGCTGTCGGGCAACCGGGTCGCCGGGGAGACCGGGCAGATCACGTACACCCAGTGGTTGAACAAGCACGGCCTGCTGGAGGCCGACCTGACCGTGACCAGGCTCGACGACGAGAAGTTCTGGGTGGTCGCCTCCGACACCGCGCACCGGCACGTCGAGACGCGGATGCGACGGCACTTCGAAGCGACCGGGGCGCACGCGTTCGCGACCGACGTCACCGGGGCGTACGCCCAGATCAACATCCAGGGGCCCCGCTCGCGCGAGCTGCTCGCCGCCGTGACCACGACGGACATGGGCAACGAGGCCTTCCCGTTCCGGCACGCGCGCGAGATCGACCTCGGGTTCGCCCGCGCCCTGTGCATCCGCATCACCTACCTGGGCGAGCTCGGCTACGAGCTCTACATCCCCGCCGAGCAGGCCGTGTACGTGTACGACCGGCTGGTCGCCGCCGGTGCGCCGCTCGGACTGCGCCACGCCGGGCTCAAGGCGCTGTCCAGCCTGCGGATGGAGAAGGGGTACCGCGACTACGGGCACGACATCGACAACACCGACTCGGTGCTGGAGGCGGGACTCGGGTTCGCGGTCGCGCCGGACAAGCCGGGCGGGTTCATCGGGCGCGAGGCGGTGCTGGCGAAGAAGGCCTCGGGGCCGCTGACCCGGCGGCTGCTGCAGATCCTGGTCACCGACCCGGAGCCGCTGATGTACCACGCCGAGGTGGTGCGGCGCGACGGCGTGGAGGTCGGCTACATCCGGGCCGCGTCGTACGGGCACACGCTCGGCGGGGCGGTCGGGCTGGCGATGATCGAGGCCGGGCAGCCGCTGGACCAGGCGTGGATCGACTCGGGCAGGTGGACGGTGGAGATCGCCGACCGCCAGTGGCCCGCGACAGCCAGCCTGCGACCCCTGTACGACCCGAAGAACGACCGCATCAAGCAGTAGCCCTTGACCGGCCGGCGGCCCCGCCCGGGCCGTCACCGTCCCGCCCTTTCATAGACGTTGGCCTATCACATCGACTTCGATCTTGTTCCAGTCGACGTGATAGGCCAACGTCTATTCAAAACGGGGTGGGGGCGGGGCGCGCTCGGCGGCGCGGGGCGTCCCGGCGGCGCGGGGCGGGGTGGTTAGAAGTTGGCGGTGTACAGGAGGCGGTTCGGGGAGCCGCTGCCCGGGGAGCCGACCACGCCCGTGGTCGCGTTGGCGATCAGCGCCGCCTGGACCTGCGCGGGTGTCGCCGTCGGGTTGTTCTGCAGGTACAGCGCCGCCGCCCCCGTGACGTGCGGGGTGGCCATGGACGTGCCGCTGATGGTGTTGGTCGCGGTGTCGCTGCCCAGCCACGACGACGTGATGTCCACCCCGGGGGCGAAGATGTCGACGCAGGTGCCCCGGTTGGCCCAGCTCGGCTTGGCGTCGTTGCTCTGCGTCGCCGACACCGTGATCGCCTCGGGCACCCGGGCGGGCGAGTAGTTGCACGCGTTGGCCGCGAAGATGCCCAGGATGCCGTTGCCCGCCGCGATGGCGTAGGTGACCCCGTCGGCGATCGACGCCTTGACCGCGTTGTCCAGCACCGTGTCGGCGCTGCCGCCGAGGCTCATGTTCGCGACGGCGGGCTCGCCCGGGTCGTGGTCGGCGGTGACCCAGTCGATGCCCGCGACGACCTGCTCGGTGGTGCCGCTGCCCTCGGCGTCGAGCACCCGTACGCCGACCAGGGTCACGCCCTTGGCCACGCCGTACGTGGCGCCGCCGACGGTGCCCGCGACGTGGGTGCCGTGCCCGTTGGCGTCGTCGGCGCTGCCGCCGTCGATGGCGTCGAAGCCGGAGACGGCACGCCCGCCGAACTCGCTGTGCGAGAACCGGATGCCCGTGTCGATGATGTAGGCACGCACCGACGAGGCGGTGTTGCCGTACGTGTACGAGTTGCTCAGCGGCAGGCTGTGCTGGTCGATGCGGTCGATGCCCCAGGTGGCGGGCGACTGCGTGGCGGCGATCCGGTGGATCAGGTTCGCCTGGACGTACGCCACGCTCGGGTCGGCGGCGATGCGCCGGGCGGCCCGCTCGCTGCCGTTGAACGAGAAGCCCTTGAGCCCGGCGGCGAAGCTGCGGCGCACCGTGGCGCCGTGGCGGCCGGCCACCGCGGCCGCGTCGGCCTTGCTGCCGTCCTTGAAGACGACGAGGTAGCTGCCGGGCACGGCCTCGCCCCCGACCGCGAGCAGCGGCGCCTCGGGCGGTGCGGCGGCGGCCGCGGCGGGCACGGCCGTGACGCCGGCGACGGCGAGCGCGGCGGCCAGCACGAGCATCCTGGTACGACTCATCGGTTCCTCCCCTGCCGGACCGGCCGACCGGGCGGCTGCTGGCCGCTGGGCCGACCGGCTGCTGATATGAGGAGGAACGTATACAACGATCGTAAATATAAAAAGACTTCAGTTTTTCGATTGCCGCGGTTCACCCGAAAGACTGAGCCGCCGCCCCACCTCAACCCACAGTGAAGCCGCAAACAGCCCTTGACCTGCGACGACGCGCCGACCGCCGACGTCGATCTCCATCACGGAGATCAGCGTCGGCGGTCATTCAGTGCACTCCGGAGCTACTTTTTGGCCGGAGACAGCGATCACCAGCCCGGCGGCCGGGTCAGACCGCGGTCTGCTGGGCGGCCGACTGGCCGGCGGGTTCGGAGCGGATCTCGTGGCCGACGCTGGTCAGGCAGCGGCCGCTCTTGAGGTCCCACTTCCAGCCGTGCAGCTGGCAGGTCAACTGGTTGCCCTCGACGATGCCGAAGCGGGTCAGGTCGGCCTTGAGGTGCGGGCAGCGGCGCTGGAAGGACCAGTCGCCGACGGTGATGTCCTCGGCGTCGGGCCGCTGCGACTCGTACCAGCCCTCGGCGTACTGGAGGCGCTCCTCGGACAGGCACTTGAAGAACGCGTACACGAACTCGTTGTACTGCCCGATGCGCGCGGCGGAGAACCGGCAGGACAGGAACAGCGAGTTGACCCAGTCGCCCTCGTCGATGTGCAGCAGGTGCTCGACCAGCCGCCGCTCGGTCCGGAACCGGTAGCGGACCTTCTCCGGCGCCCCTTCGACCAGCTCCGGCCGCCGGACCACCTTGTTCGGGAAGTCGATCATGATGGACTCGAGCACCTCGGGCACGTCCTGGCCCTCGACCGGCGCGGTCAGGTCGAAGCGGACCGGGCCGCCCACGCCCTGCGCGAGCCGCACCGACTCCTCCAACAGCGGCTCGATCCGGGCCCGCATGCCCGCCAGCACGTCGATCTCGGGGTGCGACCAGGACGCCTTCTCGTGCTCGATCACCACACGCTGCCGCTCCCGGTACGCCTTGAGGTGCTCCTCCTTGGCCGCGAAGAACTCGGCCAGGTCCGGCACCGGGTGGGCGGTCTCGCAGCCCGCGACGGTGATCTCGGAGACCGAGCCGGGCAGCAGCACCACGCCGTTGGTCCCGCCGACCTTGGCGTACTCGGCGACGAAGTCCCACTGGTCGGGGAAGATGTTGCCCTCGTCGCCGTGGATGTCGTTGAACTGCCACAGCTCGTCGTCGAGGAAGCAGGGCGGGCCCGCGATCGGGAAGACGAAGTCGGCCTTCAGGTCGTCGATGTAGCGCCAGGTGCGGTCGTACTGCCGCTCGCGCTTCTGCTTGCCGAACGCGGTCTTGGCCGCCTGGGGCAGCTCGTACACCATCGGGTACCAGATCGCGCCGGAGAACTGGAGCATGTGCGCGTGCACGTGGCCGAGCTCGGCGAAGCGGACCAGGTCGGTCGGGCGGGCGTCGTTCTGGTTCAGCACGCGGACGCCCTCGTGCTCGACCCACAGCGAGGAGTCGCCGATCGGGCCGTCGGTGGGCGAGATCAGCGCCTGGATCATGACCTTCAGGCCGCCGTCGAGCTCGTGCACCTCGTCCGACACCGTCTTGAAGAATCTGGTGAAGCCCAGCTCCCGCAGCTCGTCCTCCAGCTGCGAGGTCGGGTACTCCGGCAGCAGCACGGTCGCCTTCTTCGACACGAAGCGCTTGAGGTGCTTGGCGTCGAAGTGGTCGCGGTGCAGGTGGGAGACGTACAGGTAGTCGACGTCACCGAGGACGTCCCAGTCCAGCTGCGAGTTGTCCGGGAACGGGAACCACGAGGCGAAGTAGGCCGGGTTCACCCAGGGGTCGCACAGGATGGAGCCCGCCGCCGTGTCGATGCGCATGCTGGCGTGACCCGTACCGGTGATCCGCACTGCTCGTTCCCCTCTCGCTGCTGGTGGTGCAGCCTTAGACGCTACCGGAGCCGTATCCGCCCCGACGCGACCGCCCAGCACCAGCTCGTGTCGGTCGCCCGCTGCGCGGACGACCGACACGAGGCACCAGCCGAACTGTGCCCCATGATGAGCTCGCTCCGCTCGCTCATGCCAGACTGTGCTTGTCGCCGCCGTGGCCAGCGCCGTGGCGAGCGCGCGGACCGAGAGACAAGGAAGCAGACCGTGGCCGCACAAGAGCCGGTAACCTCACCTGACCAGCACGCGAAGACCCCGGTCAAGGCCGCCCGGATCGCGGGCGTCGTCGTCATCGTGATGCTGCTGCTGATGCTCGCCGGTAACCACCGGGGCAACGTGGAGAACATCTGGCTGATCCTCGTGGCCGGCATCCTCGCCGCCATCATGATCATCGACGCGGTGCTGCGCCGCAACGGCCTGCGCGAGTGAGCTGAGCACGTGGAACGGCCCCGGCCGCTGACTGGGTCAGCGGACCGGGGCCGTCGTGTCTACCAGGTCAGCGGCGGCCGACGATCTCACGGATCTCGCGCAGCGCCTGCTCGACCTCGGCCTCGTAGTAGCCGCCGGGCACCAGGCTGAGCCGCGACGGGTCCAGCTCGCCATCGCTGACCGGGCCGCCGCTGCGGCCGGACAGCGAGCCGAGCAGGCTCTCGAACAGCCGGTCCACCTGCTGCGGGTCGTAGCCGCTGCCGAACCGGCGCAGCTGGAACGTGCGCCGCAGCTGGTCCACGCGCTGGAGCTCGCCGGTGTAGGCCGGGCCCGCCGGGGCGGGCGGAGGCGGCGGCGGGGGCGTCGTGAAACCGCCACCGCCGTACGACGACACCGCCGGCGCCGGGGGCACCGCCCCGAACGTGCCGGTCGCGTCGCTGTCGTAGCCGCCGCGCGGTGCGTTGAACGTGCCGGTCGCGTCGTTGTCGAACCCGCCGCGCGGGGCGCTGAACGTGCCCGTGGCCTCGTTGTCGTAGCCGCCGCGCGGCGCGTTGAACGTGCCGGTCGCGTCGTTGTCGAACCCGCCGCGCGGGGCGCTGAACGTGCCCGTGGCCTCGTTGTCGAACCCGCCGCGCTGCGGCAGGCCGCCCCCGTAGACGGGCTGCTGCCCGGTCTGCGAGCTGAACCCGGCACTCGGCCCGTACGGGTCGATGCGCGGGGGCTCGTTGCGCGGCGGCTCCGGCATCCGGGGCGGCTGCGGCCGCTCCATCCGGATCTCGCTAGTCATGTCGGGACGGCCGTGGCCGCCGTTGAAGCCGTCGAACCCGTTCTGCGGACCGGGCGGGGGCCCGGCGAACTGCGGCTGCGGCTCCTCGAAGCGCTGGTCGAAACGCGGCATCGCGCCCGTGGGCACGTTCGCGTTGGGCGTGCGCGTCGGCAGCGGCGGCGGCGCGTTCATCGGGCCGGGCGGGCCGCCCGGCGTCGCCACCGGCTGCGGCGGCGGAGGCGGAGGTGGAGCAGGGTTCATGGTCGCGCGCAGCTCGGCGCCGCGCCCGGGGCTGGACGACACCCGCTCCTCGATCTCGGCGAGCTGCCGCTCGACCCGGTCGAGGTGCAGGTCGACCTGCCACTCGTCGTAACCGCCGAAGCGGACCCGGAAGACGACGTCGCGGACCTCGTGCGAGCGCACCTCAGGGCCCGTCGGGGCGCCGTTGAGGGTCGCCTCGACCCGGTCCAGGAAGACGTCGACCTCGTCGACCTTGTATCCGCGCCGCACCGCGCGTCGGCGGAACCGCTGACCATGAGAACTCATGCCGGACCCTCACCACTCATGCCGTGCTCCGTGCTCATGCCTCAACCTCGCTCGCAGCCAACTGCCCACATGCGCCGTCGATCTCACGACCACGGGTGTCACGCACCGTAGTCGGCACTCCGGCGGCGCGCAACCGCCGGACGAACTCCCGCTCCACCGGCTTGGGACTGGCGTCCCACTTGCTGCCCGGCGTGGGGTTGAGCGGAATGAGATTGACGTGTGCCAGCCGCCCCGATAGCAGGCGACCCAGCAGGTCGGCCCGCCACGGCTGATCGTTCACATCTCTGATCATGGCGTACTCGATGCTCACCCGGCGGCCCGTGCGCGCCGCGTACGACCAGGCCGCATCGAGCACCTCGGACACCTTCCAGCGCTGGTTCACCGGCACCAGTTCATCGCGAAGGTCATCATCGGGCGCGTGCAGCGAGAGCGCAAGGGTGACGGAGAGATCCTCCTCGGCCAGCTTGCGCATCGCGGGCACCAGGCCGACCGTCGACACCGTGATGTGGCGCTGGGACAGCCCCAGGCCCTCCGGCGCGGGGCTGGTCAGGCGGCGCACCGCCGCGATGACCCGGTTGTAGTTCGCCAGCGGCTCGCCCATGCCCATGAAGACGACATGGCTCAGCCGACGCGGGGTCCCGTGCATGACGCCCGAGGCGGCCACGCCCGCCAGGTAGACGACCTGGTCCACGATCTCCGCGGTGGACAGGTTGCGGGTCAGCCCGGCCTGTCCGGTCGCGCAGAACGGGCAGGCCATGCCGCACCCGGCCTGGCTGGAGATGCAGACGGTCACCCGGTCGCTATACCCCATCAGCACGCTCTCCACCAGGGAGCCGTCGTGCAGCCGCCACAGCGCCTTGCGGGTGTCGCCGTCGTCGCAGGTCATCTCGCGGACAGGGGTGAGCAGGCGGGGCAGCAGACCACCGGTCAGCCGCTCGCGGGCGGCGGCCGGGATGTCGGTCATCCCCGCGGGGTCGCGTTCGAGCCGCCCGAAGTAGTGGGTCGACAACTGGCCGGCGCGGAACGGCTGCTCGCCGAGCTCGGCGACGGCGGTCCGCCGTTCGGACAGGTCGAGGTCGGCCAGGTGGCGCGGCGGCATGGACGCGCGGCGTGCATTCGCGGCGTCACCGTCGGTAACTGAGATCAAGGGCAGGCTCGTCATGACCTAGCCAGTGTCCCACGTCCGTACCGGGTCGACAGCCCCCGAGGGTGCCAACCGCGCTGCTAGCGGTGTTCACCAGGCGTTCCCTGTGGTCGACCTCACCCCTGTCGGGGTTCCGTCACCCGCAGTAGCGGCCGCTCAGCACCACCCTCACGGCGCCAGGGTGGTGCGGAGCAATACCGCGGTGGACCGCGGGTGCGGATCCGCGCTCAGGACGTCGGCGCGATGACCGACAGGAGCAGATACGCCGTGGGCACGGCGAACACGATCGAGTCGAGCCGGTCCATGATGCCGCCGTGGCCGGGCAGGATGTTGCTCATGTCCTTGATGCCGAGGTCCCGCTTGAGCAGGGACTCGGCCAGGTCGCCCAGCACCGCCGCGATCGAGACCAGCACCCCGAACAACGCACCCCACCAGGGCGCCACGTCCAGCAGCCCCCACAGGATCGCGGCGCTGCCCGCCGCGGTCGCCACGATCGAGCCGGCGAAGCCCTCCCAGGACTTCTTCGGGCTGATCGTCGGGGCCATCGGGTGCTTGCCGAACAGCACACCCGCCACGAACCCGCCGGTGTCGGAGAGCACCACCGCCGCCAGCGTCGCCACGATCCGCCACTTGCCGTCGGCCGGGGTGGTCAGCGGCGCCGCGAAGGCGAGCAGGAACGGGACGTACACGATGATCAGCGCCGCGGCGCCGATGTCGCGCTGGTAGCCCGCCGGGCCGTCGCCCATCCGCCAGACCATGGTGGCCAGGACCGTGACCAGCAGGCCGATGCTGAGCGCCTCGACGCCGGAGAACCAGGCCAGCCCGATCATCGCGGCACCGCCGGCGACCAGCGGGATCAGCGGCGGCTTGGCGCCGGAGGTGGCCAGGGCGCGGGTCATCTCCCAGATGCCGAGCCCGCCCGCCGCCACCAGTACGGCCAGGAACAGCGGCTTGGCGAAGAACAGCGGGGCCAGGATGACCACGAGCAGGCCGACGGCCACGGCGATGGAGACCGGCACGTTGCGCCCGGCCCGGCCGTAGTCACGCTTGGGCTCCTCGGCGGACGCCGCGGGTGCCCCGACGGGCTCCTCCCGGCGGTGCCGGCGGCCTCCCGACAGCTCGTCCTCCCGGTCGGCCGGTTCGTAGTCACGGCCGGCGTAACGGAAGTCGGGGTCGGCGGAGTAGTAGCCCTGGTCCGGGGAACCCTGGCCGTGTTCGCCGGAGCCGTGGCCCCGCTCACCGGAGCCGAAGTCACGGTCCGGCGAGCCGTAGTCGCGGTCGCCGGAGCCGTAGTCGCGGTCCGGCGAGCCGTAGTCGCGGTCGGCAGGGCCGTGGCCGTCGGAGGAGGCGGTATACGCGTCGGGCGCGGCATCGTAGGGGCGCCGCGCCCGGGTGGCGTCGGACCGGCGAGGGTCCGGGTCGTAGGAGTGGCTCATCAGACTTCGAGCAGCTCGGCTTCCTTGTGCTTGATGAGCTCGTCGATGTGCGCCACGTACTTGGCGGTCAGGTCGTCGAGCTCCTTCTCCGCGCGGCGCCCGTCGTCCTCGCCCGCCTCGCCGTCCTTGACGATGCGGTCGAGCTCCTCCTTGGCCTTGCGGCGCACGTTGCGGATGGCGACCTTCGCGTCCTCGCCCTTGCTCCGCGCGATCTTGGTCATGTCGCGGCGGCGCTCCTCGGTCATCGGCGGGACCATGATCCGCAGCTGGGTGCCCTCGTTACCGGGGTTCACCCCCAGGTCGGAGTCACGGATCGCCCGCTCCATGGCGCCGATCTGCGAGGTGTCGTACGGCTTGATGATCACCATGCGCGGCTCCGGCACGCCGATCGAAGCCATCTGCGGCAGCGGCGTGGGCGTGCCGTAGTAGTCGATCACGATCTTGGAGAACATCGCCGCGTTGGCCCGGCCGGTCCGGATCGCCGCGAACTCCTCCTTGGCGTGGTCGACCGCCCGGTCCATCTTCTCCTCGGCCTCAAGGAGCGTGTCGTCGATCACGGGCTTCTCCGTCTCGTCTCGGTGCTCTGTCTTCGATCATCCGCCTGCCGGCGGCGTAACGTTCATTCAGCGGCGCAACCCGCCGTTACCGGGCACGTCGTCGCGCGGCCATAGGGTACCGCCCGCACCCGGAAGGCGTGCGGAAGGTCGGCCCCGCGCGGGGCCGGCCGGCCTAGTCCGCCGTGATCAGGGTACCGATCTTGTCCCCCGCGACCGCGCGCACGATCGTGTCGTCGCCCTCCGCGCCGAACACGAGCATCGGCAGCCCGTTGTCGTGGCACAGGCTGAACGCCGCGGCGTCGGCGACCCGCAGGTTCTGCCGCAGCACCTCGGCGAAGGTGACCGTGTCGAGCTTGACCGCCCCGGGGTCGGTGCGCGGGTCGGCGGTGTAGACCCCGTCCACCCCGTTCTTGCTCAGCAGCACCACGTCGGCACGGATCTCCAGCGCGCGCTGCGCCGAGACGGTGTCGGTGGTGAAGTACGGCATGCCGGCGCCCGCGCCGAAGATGACCACGCGGCCCTTCTCCAGGTGCCGGATCGCCCGCAGCGGGATGTACTGCTCGGCCACCTGGGCCATGGTGATCGCGGTCTGCACCCGCGTCTCGATGCCTTCCTTCTCCAGGAAGTCCTGCAGGGCCAGGCAGTTCATGACCGTGCCGAGCATGCCCATGTAGTCCGCGCGGGCCCGGTCCATGCCGCGCCGCTGCAACTCGGCGCCGCGGAAGAAGTTGCCGCCGCCGACCACCACGGCGACCTGGATGCCGCGGCGGACCACCACCGCGATCTGGCGGGCGATCCCGGCCACGACGTCAGGATCGACGCCGACCTCGCCTCCGCCGAAGACCTCGCCCGAAAGCTTCAGCACCACCCGGTTGAACTGGTGACCCGACATCAGCGCCCCTTCTGCTGCGGTCGCCTGCCCGCTACCGGCAGACGATATGGCACGGGGAGGTCGTGGCGGACACCAGCAACCTCCCCGTGTTCGTGCGTTTCACCCCAGGCGGGCACGAGGCCCGCCGCGGCGAGATCAGGCCTGGCCGACCTCGAACCGCTCGAAGCGGGTGACCTCGATGCCGGCCTCGGCCAGCACCTGCTTGACGGTCTTCTTCTGGTCGGTCACCGACGACTGCTCGACCAGGACGAAGTCCTTGAAGAACGAGTTCACGCGGCCCTCGATGATCTTGGGCAGGGCCGCGGCCGGCTTGCCCTCCTCGATCGCGGTCTGCTCGGCGATGCGGCGCTCCGACTCGACGACCTCCGCGGGCACCTGCTCGCGGGTGAGGAACTTCGGCCGCATGGCCGCGATCTGCATCGCGACGGCGCGGGCGTCGGCCTCGGCGGCCTCGTCGTTCTTGCCGGCGTACTGCACGGCCACACCCACCTGCGGGGGCAGGTCGGCGCTCTTGCGGTGCAGGTAGACGGCGATGTCGCCGTCGAGCACCGCGAAGCGGCCGATCGCCAGCTTCTCACCGATCTTGGCGGACTGCTCCTGGATCAGGTCGGCCACCGTCTGGTTGTCGAGCTTGGTCGCGAGCAGCGCGTCCAGGTCGGCCGGCTTGGCGGCGGCGATGTGCGCCACCAGCTGCTCGGCCAGCGCGACGAACGCGTCGTTCTTGGCGACGAAGTCGGTCTCGCAGTTCAGCTCCAGCAGCGCGCTGCCCGAGTGGGCGACCAGGCCGTTGGCGGTCGAGCGACCGGCACGCTTGCCGACATCCTTGGCGCCCTTGACGCGCAGGATCTCGACGGCCTTGTCGAAGTCGCCCTCGGCCTCCTCGAGCGCCTTCTTGCAGTCCATCATGCCGGAGCCGGTGAGCTCACGGAGCCGCTTGACGTCTGCGGCGGAGATAGTGGACATCAGTTCCCTCTTTGGTAGAAGACTTCGCAAGTCGTACCACGCGGTGCGGGCTGCTCACCCGCACCGCGTGGCAGCGGGTCACTCAGCGGCGGTCGCGGCGGGGGCGGCGTCGGCGGCCTCGGCGGGGGCGGCCTCGGCCGGCTTGTCACCGGTCAGCAGCTCCTGCTCCCACTCGGCCAGCGGCTCGTCGGCCGCGACGGTGCCGGGCTCCGGCTTCACGTCGGCGCCGCCACGGGAGGCCTTGCCCGAGCGGGCGATCAGACCGTCGGCCACCGCGGTCGCGATGACCTTGGTCAGCAGCTCGGCCGAGCGGATCGCGTCGTCGTTGCCCGGGATCGGGAAGTCGACCTCGTCCGGGTCGCAGTTGGTGTCCAGGATCGCGATCACCGGGATGCCCAGCTTGCGGGCCTCGTCGACGGCGATGTGCTCCTTCTTGGTGTCGACGATCCAGACCGCGGACGGCAGCTTCTGCATGTCCCGCAGACCACCGAGGGTCTTGGTGAGCTTGGTCTTCTCCCGCGACAGCTGCAGGGTCTCCTTCTTGGTGTACCCCGCGGCGGTGCCGGTCAGGTCGATCGACTCCAGCTCCTTCATCCGCTGCAGCCGCTTGTACACCGTCTGGAAGTTGGTGAGCATGCCACCCAGCCAGCGGTGGTTCACGTACGGCATGCCCACGCGCGCGGCCTGCTCGGCCACGGCCTCCTGGGCCTGCTTCTTCGTGCCGACGAACAGCACGGTGCCGCCCTCGGCGACGGTGTTGCGGACGAAGCTGTACGCCTTCTCGATGTAGTCGAGGGTCTGGCGCAGGTCGATGATGTAGATGCCGTTGCGCTCGGTGAAGATGAAGCGCTTCATCTTCGGGTTCCAGCGACGGGTCTGGTGCCCGAAGTGAACGCCGCTTTCGAGCAGCTGGCGCATGCTGACAACAGCCATGTGTCTGCCTGTCTCTCGGCACGGGCGAAGGCCCGTGCGATCCCTGGTTGTGCCGGCGGCCGGCGGCCGCCGCCTGGCGCCCGGTCGTCGGCCAGGATGGAACCCACCACGGGGACCAGGGAGGCCGACGCCCTACCTGTGACAGGCGGGAGGGCGCGCGAAGTCGACCACCGAGGTGGTCGCGGTTATCAAGTGTACGCGGTGCCCCGGGTCACTCTCCCCCGGGACACCGCCCGCGGCTAGGCCGCCGACGCGGCGGCCATCATGAGGGCCGCGCCGATGACCAGGTAGACCAGCGGCGTACGCAGCCAGACCCGGGGGCCCTGGAACTGGACCGCGGTCGCCGCGCCGGTGGTCACCGCGTACAGGCCGAGGGCCAGGAACGGGAAGGCCACCATCGCCAGCAGCGGCGCGAGCGCCTTGCCGGCTTCGAGCGCGAACAGCCCGGCCAGCAGCGGACGCAGCATCATCAGCTCGCCGAGACCGGCGAAGATGCCGAAAGCCGCCGCCAGCGCCGGGCGCTTGCTGCGGTAGACGCCGTCGGACTCGGCCACCGAGCGCCGCACCGCGGCGGCGTCGACGGTCTCCGTACGCTGCCGCAGCGGCTCCGGCTCCGGGTAGACCTGCCCGCCCATCGGCGGACCCGGCATCGGCGAGCCGGGCATCGCGCTGCCGGGCACCGGACCGGGCAGCGGCGGCAGCGGCTCGCCCGACCGCTGGCCGCGGGGGGCGAAGTCGGGATCCACCGGAATCGGGAAGCGGTCCTGGCCGCGAGCTTCGCGGTCCTGACCGCGGTCCCGCTCCCGGTCCCGCTCGCGCCCGCGCGGGCGCTCGGCCCCACGCTCGGCACTGCCACGCTCGGCACCGCCACGCTCGGCACCTCGTTCGGCGCCGCGCTCGCTCAGCTCGGCCAGCGACGCGTAGCGGGAGTCACCCGACCGGGGTGCGGGCACCCGGGCGTCGCCGTCGAGGTCGAAGTCGAAGCCGTACTGGTCGGCTCCCCGCCGCTCGTCGCGGCCGCCGCGGTCGTCCCGGCCGCCGCGCGGCTCGCGGAAGGAACTCCAGTCGGCGAAATCGTCACGTCCGTCCACGGGCGCAAACCGTAGAGGAGAACTCGCGTCAGCGCCAATGCACAGCGGCCTTGAAAGATCAATCACACCGACAGGCAGAGTTCTTCCGCCGGTTCCATCGGCCGGTCGGTTCGGACGTCGCGGACCGTTCCGCCGTCCGGTGTCGCGGGCCGCGTCGACGCGCGACACCGGCCGCGCGGTAGCAGACCGCGAGCATGATCGGGCGGTCGTCCCCAACCGGCCCGGTGTCCACAACGCTCGCCGTGACCCGGGTGCGGCGGCCGCCGCCCGGCCGCAGGGTTCCGGGCATGACGAAGGTGAGGCAGGCGCTCGGCGCCTGGGGCGAGCGGCTCGCGGCCGCACACCTGGTGGCGGCGGGCATGGTGGTGCTCGACCGCAACTGGCGCGGCGCGGGCGGCGAGATCGACATCATCGCCCGCGACGGTGACGCGGTGGTGTTCTGCGAGGTCAAGACCAGGCGCGGCACCGTGTACGGCACACCCGCCGAGGCGGTCGGCTGGGCGAAGGTCCGCAAGGTGCGGCACCTGGCCACGCAGTGGCTCGCCGTCAGCGGCGTACGCCCGTCGGAGGTGCGGTTCGACGTGGTCAGCGTGCGCGCCCAGCGCGACGCCGACCCGGTCGTCGACCACATCCGCGGCGCGTTCTGAGGCGGGCGCATGAGCTTGCGAATCAAGAGGCACCGCGCGACCGAGCCTCATGCGGAAACGCCGCGAAGCGGGGTTTCGGCATGAGCTACGCGAGGGTGCGCTGCGCCGGGCTGCTCGGCGTCACCGGGGAACTGGTGGAGATCGAGGCGATGCTCGCCGACGGCCTGCCCGGCATCACCGTCACCGGGCTGCCCGACTCCGCGCTGAACGAGGCCCGCGAGCGGGTCCGCGCCGCGATCGCCAACTCCGGTGAGACCTGGCCGATGCGGCGGATCACCGTCAACCTGTACCCGGCGGACCTGCCGAAACGCGGATCGAGCTTCGATCTCGGCATCGCACTGGCGATCCTCGGCGGCACCGGGACGCTGCCGCTGGCGGCCCTGGACGGCGTGCTCGTGCTGGGCGAGCTGGGCCTGGACGGGCAGGTGCGGCCGGTGCGCGGGGTGCTGCCCATGGTCGCGGCCGCCGCACGCGCGGGCGCGGTGGAAGCGGTGGTCCCGGCGGCGAACGCGGCGGAGGCCGCGCTGGTCCCGGGCATCCGGGTGTACGCCGCGAGCAGCCTGGCCGCCGTGACCGCCCACATCCGGGGCATCACCGGGCTGCCGGACCCGCCGCCGGTGCCCCCGCCGCCGGTCGCCGGCGAACTCGACCTGTCCGACGTGGCCGGTCAGGACCTCGGGCGGTACGCGGTCGAGGTCGCCGCCGCGGGCGGCCACCACATGGCGCTGTTCGGCGCGCCCGGCGCGGGCAAGACGATGCTGGCGCAGCGGCTGCCGTCGCTGCTGCCGGGCCTGGACGACGAGGCGGCGCTGGAGGTGACCGCGCTGCACTCGATCGCCGGGGTGCTCGCGCCCGGGGCGCCGCTGGTGCGGCGGCCGCCGTTCCGGGCACCGCACCACACCGCCTCGGTGGCGGCGCTGGTCGGCGGCGGCAGCGGGCTGCCCCGGCCGGGCGCGCTGTCGCTGGCCCACCGGGCGTGCTGTTCCTGGACGAGGCGCCCGAATATTCGCGCCACGCCCTGGACACGCTGCGGCAGCCGCTGGAGGACGGGATCGTCACGCTGAGCCGGTCCCGGGGCGTCGTGGTGTATCCGGCGCGCGTGCAGCTGGTGCTCGCCGCCAACCCGTGCCCGTGCGCCCGCCCCGCCGGGGACGTCGCCTGCGGCTGCACCCCGCACGTCAAGCGCCGCTACCGGGGGCGCATCTCGGGGCCGCTGCTGGACCGGATCGACATCCAGCTGGAACTGCTGCCACTCAAGGCCGCGCACCTGTTCACCGATACCGCGTCGCGCGAGCCGTCGCGCGTGGTCGCCGCCCGGGTCGCCGCGGCGCGCGGGGCGGCGGTCGCGCGCTGGGCCGGGGAGCTGGAGGTGCGCACCAACGCCGAGGTGCCGGGCACGGTGCTGCGGCGGCGGCGCTGGAAGCTGCCGGACCCGGTCACCGCCGGCCTGCGGGTGCGGCTGGACCGGGGCGAGCTGTCCGCCCGCGGCTTCGACCGCGTGCTGCGGATGGCCTGGACCGTGGCGGATCTGTCCGGGTTGGAGCGGCCCGGCGAAGCGGAACTCAACATCGCGCTCGAACTACGCAGAGGGAGCTGGCAGTGACGACGACCGAAGGCGCCGCGGGCGCCGACGAGCAGCAGGTGCGCGACGCGCGGCTGGTGCTGGGCTGGCTGGTGGAACCGGGCAGCAAGCAGCTGTACGAGCTGGTGCGGGCGCACGGCCCGGTGGAGGCGCTGGCGCGCCTGACCGCCGGGGCCGCCACCGGGGCGCTGGCCGAGGCGGCGGCGGTCCGGCTGAACGGGCGCGACCCGGCCCGGCTGGCGCAGGCCCTGTGGGAGCGCGGGGCGCGGCTGGGGGTGCGGATCGTGACCCCGGAGTCGGCGCAGTGGCCCGAGCAGCTCGACGACCTGCGCCACATCAGCGTCGAGGGGCGCGACACCATCGACCGGGACACGTACCCGCCGCAGTGCCTGTGGGTGCGCGGCCCGCACGACCTGCGGGAGGCCGGGGCCCGCGCGGTGTCGCTCGTCGGTTCCCGCAGCAGCACCGTGTACGGCGCGCACGTGGGCGCAGAGCTGGGCTACGGGCTGGCCGACCGGGGCTGGACCGTGGTCTCCGGCGGCGCCTACGGCATCGACGCGGTGGTGCACCGGGCCGCGCTGGCGGCGGGCGGGCTGACGGTGTCGGTGCTGGCGTGCGGGGTCGACCGGCCGTACCCGCTGAGCAACAGCGCGCTGTTCGAGCAGATCGCCGAGGAGGGCCTGCTGGTCAGCGAGTGGCCGCCGGGCACCGCCCCGTTCAAGGTGCGGTTCCTGGTGCGCAACCGGGTCATCGCGGCCCTGTCGCGCGGCACCGTGCTGGTCGAGGCGGCCGCGCGCAGCGGCGCCCGGCAGACGCTGCGGCGGGCCCGGCAGCTCGGCCGCGCCGCGATGGCCGTGCCCGGCCCGGTCACCTCGGAGAACTCGGTCGGCTGCCATGAGGAGCTGCGCCGCGAACCGCACGAGCCGGTGCGCGCGGTGGCCTCGGTCGGCCACGTGCTGGAGGAGGTCGGCGGGGTGGGCGACCTGGCGCCGGTGCCGCGCGGGCGCGAGCAGGCCCTCGACGCGCTCGACCCGGTCGAGCGGCAGCTCGTGGACGCGGTGCCGCGCCGGGGCGCCGCCGCGGCCGGTCAGATCGCGTACGAGGCCGGGGTGCCGCTGCGCGAGGCGCTGGCGAAGCTGCCGTCGCTGGCCCTGCGCGGACACGTGCGCGAGCAGGCGGGCGGTTTCGTCCGTGCCCGGAACGGGGCCGGGTCGTAGACTCCGGCTACATGATCGATGCTTCGACCCCTCCGGAGCCGCTGGCGGGCGCGCGGGACCTGTTCGCGCTGGACCCGGCGTACACCCACTTCAACCATGGTTCGTTCGGGGCGGTGCCGCGCGCGGTCGCCGCCGCCCGGCGGGCCGTCCAGGCCGAGCACGACGCCAACCCGACCCGCTTCATCAACACGGTCCTGCTGGACCGGGTCGACGCGGTGCGCGGGCCGCTGGCGGAGTTCTGCGGCGCCGACCCCGACCGCAGCGCCCTGGTGCCCAACGCGACCGCGGGCACCGCACTGGCGCTGGCCGCGGTCGGCCTCGGCGCCGACGACGAGATCGTGGTCACCGACCACGGCTACAACGCGGTCGTGCTGGCGCTGGGCGAGCAGCGGCGCCGCCACGGCGTACGCGTCGTGACGGCGCCCGTCGAGCTCGGGGCGAGCGACGACGAGGCGGTCGAGGCGGTGCTGTCGCGGGTCGGGCCGCGCACCCGGCTGGTGATCGTGGACCAGATCTCGTCGGCGACCGCGCAGCTGCACCCGGTCGCCGCGATCGCGGCGCGGCTGCGCGAGCTCGGGATCCCGCTGCTGGTCGACGCCGCGCACGCCCCCGGCATGCTCGACCGGCCCGCGGCCGGGGTCGACGCCGACTTCTGGGTCGGCAACATGCACAAGTGGGCGTTCGCGCCGGGCGGCACGGCGGTGCTCCAGATCGCCGAGCAGTGGCGCGACCGGATGGTGCCGCTGGTGGTGTCGCACGGGCAGCCCGACGGGTTCCCGGCCTGCGTCGAGCAGCAGGGCACCCTCGACCACAGCATCTGGCTGGCCGCCCCGGCCGGCCTGGACCTGTTCGACCGGTACGGCGCCGACGCGGTCCGCGACCACAACGTGCGGCTGGCCGCGTACGGCCAGCACGTGGTCGGGCAGGCGCTCGGACTCGACCCCGCCGAACTCGCCGACCCCGGACCCGGGGTGAGCATGCGGGTGCTGCCGGTCCCCGCGCACGTGGCCGCGGGGCACGCCGCGGGCTCCCGGCTGCGGGCCCGGATCAGCGACGAGCTGCGGGCCGAGGTCAACGTGACGTCGTGGCGCGACCGCCTGTTCGTCCGGCTCAGCGCCCAGATCTACAACGACGCCGCCGAGTACGACCGCCTCGCCGAGACCCTCCCCGCCCTCCTCCGCTGACCCGCCCCGCCCGCACTCACCCGCCGCCGACCCCCCCCGCGCCGCACGCGCCCCGGGTCGGCGGCGGTGCACTTTCGGGGAAAGTGCACGAATCATGGCCGCGATTCCAGCACTTTCCCCGGAACTGCATCACCGACCGCGACCGGCGCGCGGGGTCAGGGGGTGGGGAGGAGGCGGACTCGGGCGAGGCCGAGGACGGCGAGCGGGTCCAGGTAGGCGGCGGCGCGGCGCAGGCCCCAGTGGAGGCAGGCGGCGGCCGGGCAGCCGGGGTGGCCCGGCGACAGGGCGCCCAGCACGCTTCCCGCGTCCACGTGCTGTCCCACCTCTACCGAGGGCTGTACGGGCTCGTACGTCGTGATGAGGCCGTCGGGATGGGCCACGCTGACGACACCGCGCCCGGCGATCACGCCCGCGAAGCGGACCACTCCCGCCCCGGCGGCGAGCACGGGCGCGCCGGGACCGGCGGCGAGGTCGACGCCGCGGTGGCCGGGCAGCCACCGCTGCGGTGGCGGGTCGAAACGGCGTACCGGCCGGGGTGTGCCGTCCAGCGGCCAGCGCCAGGTTCCCGGCAGGGCGGAGCGGGCCGCCGCCGGTCGGGGCGGACGGGTTCGGTGCACGCGGTCGGCGGCGGCGCGGGCGGCGGCCGGGACGGCCGCGCGGAACGCGGGCACCGGCCGCGCGGGCGGGCTGGTCGCTGCTGCGGCGGGCGCGGCGGCCAGCTGCGGGACGAGGCAGAGCAGCAGGGCGGCGGCGGTCCGGGCCCGGTGGGAGCGGACCGAGGTGATCGAGGTCATGCCGACGAGGCTGCCGGGCCGAGGCGGCCGGGCGCGACGGACGCACCCGGCGGCCTGTGGACGGCGCCCGCCTTGGGGACGACCGCCCGATCGTGCGTACGGTGTGCTAACCGCTCAGAAGCCGCCCTCCGAGGGCACCGAGATGTCGGGCTTCTCCAGCTCCTCGACGTTCACATCCTTGAACGTCATGACCCGGACGTTCTTCACGAAGCGCGCGGGACGGTACATGTCCCACACCCACGCGTCGTGCATCTCGACCTCGAAGTAGACCTCGCCGTCGGAGTTGCGCACGTGCAGGTCCACCTGGTTGGCCAGATAGAACCGACGCTCGGTCTCCACCACGTAGGAGAACTGGCGCACGATGTCGCGATACTCCCGGTAGAGCTGCAGCTCCATGTCGGTCTCGTACTTCTCGAGATCCTCTGCGCTCATCGTTCGCCCTCCTGCGGCCACATCCTGCCGAGAAACCGTACCCCGCCGCGGCACGGCACGCGCGTTAGCCACGGACGGCGGCCGTGGGACGTCAGCCGGGTCACACCGGCACGGCCGGGCCGCCCGCCGCGCGCCGCGACCGCGGCGCGCCCGAACCGTCCCGTTCCATCACCCGTGCGACGTTCTGGTATGAGTGCCGGTGCACGGCGCTGGGACCGTAGGCCTCCAGCGCGGCCGTGTGTTCAGCCGTGCTGTACCCCTTGTGCACCGCGAAGCCGTACTGGGGGTACACCATATCGAGCTGAGTCATGATCCGGTCACGGGACACCTTGGCGAGCACGCTCGCCGCCGCCACACAGGCCGCGACCTGGTCGCCCTTCCACACCGCCAGCCCCGGCACGCCCACCCCGTCCACCGGGAACCCGTCGGTCAGCACGTACGACGGGCGCTCGGTCAGCGCGGCCAGCGCCCGGCGCATCGCCGCCAGGTTGCACACGTGCAGCCCTCGGGCGTCGATCTCGGGCGCCTCGATCACGATCACCGCGTACGCCGAGGCCGCCGCGACCACCTCGTCGAAGATCCGGTCCCGGGCGGCCGCGGTGAGCAGCTTCGAATCGGCCAGCCCCGCGATCTCGCCCCGGCGGCCGGGCGGCAGCACCACGGCCGCCGCCACCAGCGGACCCGCGCACGCGCCCCGGCCGGCCTCGTCGGCGCCCGCGACGGTGGCGAAGCCGCGCCGCTGCAACGCGCGTTCGAGGGCGTAGAGGCCGCTCTCGGAGCGCAGCACCGGACGCGTGGGAGTCAGCATCCGGCCACCCCCGCGGCGGCCAGCACCGAGGTCAGGTCGGCCGGGAAGTAGACCTCGCCGGTCTCGCGCAGCTCGGACACGCTCCACCAGCGGTGGCCGTCCACCGACGCCTGCTCGACCTCGTCGAAGCGGCTGGTGTCGACGTGCCAGCTGTCCACCCGTACCAGATAGAAGTCCTGCTCCTGGCGGTAGGCGACCCCGGCGAAGGAGAAGTTCGCGACCTCCGAGTGCACGGCCGGACCGATCCGGTCGACGGGCACGGACAGGCCGGTCTCCTCGAACAGCTCGCGGGCCGCGGCCTGCGCGGTGGTCTCCCCGTCGTCGAGGCCGCCGCCGGGCGTGAACCAGTACGCCGCGCCGGGCTGGTGCGGGTCGGTGCCGTGGAACAGCAGCACCCGCTCGCGCGCATCGACCAGCAGCACCCGGCCTGCGCGTCGGGGACGGGGCTCCTGCCGCGGCTCGGTGGACATGCCTTGCAGCCTAGTTCGTCACGCCGAAGGGCGCGGCAGCGTGCCGCGCCCTTCGGGGAATGCTCAGCTGGCGGACCGGTCGCTACCCGCCCGGCGCGGGTGCCGGCACGTCCTCGAACGTCTTGGGGATCGACAGCCAGGTGCCCCGGTCGAACGGCCAGAACAGCACGAACGCGCGCCCGATCACCGAGTCGAACGGGATCGTGGCCTGCATGATGTCCTGGTTGGAGTTGCTGTAGTTGGCCAGCGAGTCGCCCGACGCCTCGCGGTGGTCGCCCATGACCCACAACCGGCCCTCGGGCACCACGATGTCGAACTTCTGCGGCGCCATCTTGTTGCCGGGGTAGACGTACGGCTCGTCCAGCGGGTGGCCGTTGATCTGGAGGCGGCCCTGCGGGTCGCAGCAGACGACCCGGTCGCCGGGGATGCCGATGACGCGCTTGATGTAGTCCTCGTGCTCCGGCGTGCTGCGCCAGCTGTCCGGGGAGACGAAGACGATGATCTCGCCGCGCTCGGGGTCGCGGAAGTCGTAGACGAGCTTGTTGACCAGCACCCGGTCGTCGATGAGCAGCGTCTGCTCCATCGACCCGGAGGGGATGAAGAAGGTCTGCACCACGAACTGGCGCACCAGGAACGCCACGATGATGGCAACGCCCAGCAAGATTGGCAGTTCGCGCCAGAACGAACCCTTGCTGCTTTTGGTCTGCTCGTCAATCACGCACGGAGCCTACGCGGCGAAACTGAAAACGACGATCACCGGTGGTGTGTCCCCAGTACGGCGCACCGTCCAGCACATGGTGACGGCGCGTGCCGGTCCTGGCACGCGCCGATGTCACCTCGAAAAGATGGCGTAATACCGTCACTCGTGCGACGGACGCCCGATCCGGCCGCGCCGCAGCGCGGCCAGGCTCAGCAGCAGCGGCGCCACTACGGCCAGCCCCGACGCGGGCTGCGTGCCCGGCGCGCCGATCGCGTTGGCACCCGGCGCGGGCACCTTGTCGAAGACCTCCTGGTGCGCCACCGAACCCCAGCGGTCGAACGGCAGCGCCACCACCATCGCCTTGCCGATGACGTCGTCGATCGGCACCTGCCCCTGGCAGCGCGAGTCCTGCGAGACCAGCCGGTGGTCGCCCATCACGAACAGCATCCCGGGCTCGACCGTCACCTCGGGGAACTTGCGCGAGATGCAGGACTTGGCGTCGTTTCCGGAGTCGATCGGCGAGTTGCGGATGACGTACGGCTCCTCGACCGGCACCCCGTTGACGTAGATCCAGCCCTCGACGCTGCAGCAGGAGACCCGGTCGCCGGGCACGCCGATGACGCGCTTGATGAAGTCCTTCTCGCCGGGCTGGCTGATGCCGACCAGGTCGCCGACGGTGCGGCCGAGCTTGGAGAAGAAGCCCGCGTCGGGGTCGGTGCGGTTCTCCGGCGCCCAGTTGTCGGGGCCGCGGAAGACGATGACCTCGCCGCGCTCGGGGTCGCGGAAGTCGTACACCACCTTGTTGACCAGCACGCGGTCACCGACGAGCAGGGTGTCCTCCATCGATCCCGACGGGATGTAGAACGCCTGCATCAGGAAGGTGCGGATGAGCACGGCCAGGCAGAAGGCGACGACGAGCAGCAGCGGAAGCTCCTGCCACAGGGGCATGCCCTTGCGCCGGCCGCGACGGCGGCGCTTCGGCCACTCCTCACCCGTGAACTCGTCCTTAGCTGCCCTGCCGCTGGGAATGAGTGCCACCACTGCCGCCGCTCAAAAGTCGACCCGGAATGTCAGGGCGTCAGCCTAAGAGACGAGAAGCTTTTTCGGGAGACCCGATCTGACGATGGACGGCGGCCACCGGAACGCAGCAGGCCGGTGACATCCGCTGATGTCACCGGCCTGCCGGAAGGTCTCGGCCTCAGGAGGCCTTGGCCTCGCGCAGCTCCTTGATCTTCGCCTTCTTGCCGCGAAGGTCGCGCAGGTAGTAGAGCTTCGCCCGGCGCACGTCACCGCGGCTGACCATCTCGATCCGGTCGATCGCGGGACCGTGGATCGGGTAGGTGCGCTCCACCCCGACGCCGAAGCTCAGCTTGCGGACCGTGAAGGTCTCGCGCAGGCCGGAGCCCTGACGGCGGATCACGACGCCCTGGAAGACCTGGATACGGGACCGGTTGCCCTCGACGACGCGGACGTGCACCTTGAGGGTGTCACCGGCGCGGAAGGAGGGGACGTCGGCCCGCAGAGAGGCGGCGTCAAGTACGTCCAGCGTGTTCATCGCTGCATCCTTGATTCTCAGCACACCTGTCCGGTGCGCGTGTGGGCGGTTCTGACCCGCGCGCGAGCGCACCTTGCGGGGCGTCGGCTGAGGTCCTCGTGGTCGGTCACGGCGTGACCGTCACACGGCAGAGTCACCGCCCGAAGACGGCAACCTCCCTACTGTGCCATACCTGCCGGTCGGGCCGGAAATCCGGCCCCGTCGAGTAGAGCGAGGTCACGTTTGTCCAGCGTGGCCGGGTCGAGGGCGGCCAGCAGGTCCGGCCGCCGGGACGCGGTGCGCAGCAGCGCCTGGTCCCGGCGCCAGCGGGCGATCTTCCCGTGGTCGCCGGAGCGCAGGATCTCCGGCACCTCGTGGCCGCGCCAGCTCGCGGGCTTGGTGTAGACCGGGGTCTCCAGCAGGCCGTGCGCGTGCGACTCGTCGGCCAGCGACTCGGCGTTGCCGAGCACGCCCGGTATCAGCCGGGTGACCGCCTCCAGCATCACCAGCACGGCGACCTCGCCGCCGAACAGCACGTAGTCGCCGAGCGACACCTCGCTGACCGGCATCCGGGCGGCGGCGTGGTCGAGCACCCGCTGGTCGATGCCCTCGTACCGGCCGCAGGCGAAGACCAGGTGCTGCTCGTGGGCGAACTCGTACGCCATCGCCTGGGTGAACGGGGCACCGGCGGGGGTCGGCACGACCAGCCGCGCGACGGTCGACTCCGGCACCAGCTCGTCGAGGGCCTGACCCCACGGCTCCGGGCGCATCACCATGCCGGGGCCGCCGCCGTACGGCGTGTCGTCCACGGTGCGGTGGACGTCGTGGGTCCACCGGCGCAGGTCGTGCAGCCCGAGGTCGAGCGTGCCCTGGGTCCGCGCCTTGCCGATGAGCGACAGCTCCAGCGGGGCGAAGTACTCCGGGAAGATGGTCACGACGTCGACCCGCATGCCGTCTTCCCTTCTACAGGTCGAAGAGCCCGCCGGGCGGGTCCACCACGATGCGGCCGCCCGCCACGTCCACCTCGGGCACGATCGCGCTCACGAACGGGATCAGGCCGGTGCGGCCGTCGGGCATCCGCACCACCAGCAGGTCCGACGACGGAGCGTGGTCGATGCGGGTCACCTTGCCGAGCGGCTCGCCGCCCACGGTGACCACGGACAGCCCGACCAGGTGGTGGTCGAGGAACTCGTCCGGGTCCTCGGGCGCGGGGACGTCGGCGGAATCGACGTTGAGCAGGGCGCTCTTCGCCAGTTCGGCCGTGTTCCGGTCCGGGATCTCCGGGCAGACGATGATGTAGCGCCCCAGGTGGGCGCGGACCGACTCCACGGTCAGCGTGCCGGGCAGCCCCGCCACGGCGGGCTCGACGATCAACGTCGAGCCCACCGCGAAGCGCTGCTCGGGCTCGTCGGTGCGCGGCTGGACCAGGATCTCGCCCCGGATGCCGTGCGCGCGCACGACGTGTCCGACGATCAGAAGCATCTGCTGCTGGCCGCCGGTCAGAACGTGTCGACGATGTCGACGCGGATGCCCTTGCCGCCGACCGAGCCGACCACCTGGCGCAGGGCACGCGCGGTCCGGCCGCCCCGACCGATGACCGTGCCGAGGTCCTCGGGATTGACCCGGACCTCCAGCCGCGGCCCGCGGCGGTTGTCGACCAGACGCACCCGGACGTCGTCCGGGTGGTCCACGATGCCCTTGACCAGGTGCTCCAGCGCGGGCCGGAGCGCCGAGTCAGCTCTGCTGGTCGTCGCCGGCCGCAACGGCCTGCTCCTCAGCCTTGGCCTCGACCGGCTCGGCCGGCTTCTCGGCGGCCTTGGCCGCCTTCTTGGCCGGGGCGGCCTTGGCGGGCTCGAGGCCCGCGGCAGCCTGCGCGGCGGCCTCGTAGGTCGCCCTGCGGTCGGTCTTCGGCGCCGCCACCAGCAGCGGCGGCGGGGCCGGCAGGCCCTTGAACTTCTGCCAGTCGCCGGTCTTGGAGAGGATGGCGATCACGGACTCGCTCGGCTGGGCGCCGACCGACAGCCAGTGCTGCACGCGGTCAGACTTGACCTCGATCACCGAAGGGTCTTCCTTCGGCTGGTAGATGCCGATGTACTCGATCGCCTTGCCGTCACGCTTGGTGCGCGAGTCGGCGACGACGATGCGGTACTGCGGGTTGCGGATCTTGCCCATCCGCAGAAGCCGGATACGAACGGCCACGGTTTTACTCCTGTGGGATTGAGGTGAGCTCCATCGCCCCGCGTGGGGTTGCCGGGCTCCGTTGCTCGAGACATCGAGGCGCCCGGAAGTTAGAGGGCAGCCGGAAACGCATCGAATATCAGCTGACCATTCTGCCAGACCCCGACGCCGCGACCGCGCGCGGGCGGGGCGGGCGCGTTGTAACCTGCGGCACGCGGGCCGACCAGACAGTGGCACGCATCACATGATCGACACTTTTCGGTACGCCGATACGCTCCCAGCCGCGACCTGGGCCACCCGCTCGCCACACCCCGGCACCTGAGCAGCGACGGCACACGTCGCCGCGGACCATCCACTGCCGAACGCCCGACCCGGGAGTGGCGCTTACGCCCTGAACAGGGCCAATGCCGCTCGTCCGTACGGCTGATTTTCCTGTGAAGTTGCTGAAAGTAGCGTGCGCGAGGTCACAGACGATCATCAACCACGGGGAGGGCACCGCTCATGGGCGGCATTCTCGGCAAGATCATCACCAACAAGTACGGCCTGCTGATCGTGGGTCTGCTGGTGCTCGGCGCCGGCTTCTACATGGTCAACCAGACCGACGTCACCTGCGGCAGCGACGTCATGTCGCCCGGCGACATCTGCCAGACCACGCGCAAGGGACACACCACCGAGAGCACCTACGAGGAGGAGAAGTCCAGCCAGCACACCGGCGGGATGATCGCCATGGGCCTCGGCGGCGCGGCGGCGCTGGGTGGCGCGGGCTGGATCGTGGTCGGCCTGCTGCGCGGCAAGCGCGAGGACGACGAGACCCCCGCGGTCGACCCGGTCGCGGCGGCCTGAGTCCGGCACCCGTAAGACTTTCCGACGGCCGGGGCGTGGCTGCGCCCCGGCCGTCGGCGTATCCGCTCAGCGCTCGCGCGGCCGGTCCCAGCCCCCGGGCACCGCGTCCGGCACCGTCCACGCCGGGTCCGGTGCGAAGTCGCACCAGGTGCCGTCGAACGGGAACCGCCCCGCCTCGATCAGCTTCACCACGCGCTCGCCCTCGGCCCGTACGGCGGCCTCGTCGGCGACCCAGTAGCCGTCCGGGTAGGCCAGCCGCTCGACGAACTCCTCCTCGTCCTTCCACTGCCAGGACAGGTCGGGGGCGACCACGATGTCGAGGTCCTGGTCGACGATGTCCACCCCCGCTACGTGCCCGTCGTCCCAGCGCACCCCGGACTCCTCCAGGTTCACGTACCACCGGGTGAAACGGCCCTGCTCGTCGCGGAACCACCAGACCGAGTGGTCCTCGCCGCGCGGCAGCCATTTGAGCAGGCTGGGGCCGTTCCAGACGACCTCCCAGAGTTTCGTGTCGGTGACCAGCCACTCCGAGAAGGGCAGCGAGCGCAGGCCGCGGTTGTCCACGGTCTTGCGGTCGAGCATCGGGGCGCCGCGCGGCACCCACAGCAGCAGTCCGCGCTCGTCGTCGGCGACGACGACAGCGGTCTTGAGCAGGCCGATCCGGTGGCCGTGGAAGTGCCGGTGCAGGATCACCCGTCCGGGTTCGAAGCGCATGTGCCAACCTTAATCATCCGGCTTGATTGATTAAGTTGCTGACATTAGAGTCGGACCGTCACAGGCAAGAAGTGGCCTTTCCCGGCCCGCCGGTGGCCGCGACCGAGGATCCCGGCGCGGGCACCAAGGCGGGACTGGCTGGTCCTCGTCCGGGCGACCGGGCCGGAGGCGACGAGCTGACCAGACCTGAGTAACGACCCTGTTCACCGAACTCAGAAGGCGGAAGGGATGTCCATGCCCTTCAACCCCGGCCGCATGCCCAAGATCGACGAAGACATGACCTCGCTGTCGAACCATGTCGGCCAGATCGCCGAAACCCAGCTCAAGCACACCGCGATGCTGGAGCGCCACACCGTCTACCACCGCGAGCACCGCACCGAGCTGGCCGCCATCCGCACCGAACTCGCCGAGTTCAGGCATGTGGTCGAGACCCGTTTCCTCACCCTGGAAGACGACGTCACCGGGCTCAAGACCGACATGGCTGACGTGAAGCAGACGCTGGCCGTGATCCTCTCCAGGCTGCCGGAGCAGCGGACGGCCTGAGCATGCACGAAGGGCGGTCGCCGGAGCATTCCGGTGACCGCCCTTCGTCACGTCGTCAGTACGAGCGGGCCAGGATCGCGGTCAGGTCGGGCTCGTCCTGGGAGGCGGGCACCGAGCCGTCGGCGCGGAACAGGCAGCGTACGGTGATCGACTGCTCGTTGGCCTTGGCCTCGCCCTCGACGCCGACCTGCGACCACGGCACCTTCGCCCAGCCGGTCGCCGTCGCGGCGAGCGCGTCGGCGAGGTTGTCCACCTCGACGGTGTTGGCCTCACGCCGGGCCAGCGCCTCGTCGTAGAGCGCCTTCTGGTCGGCCTCCAGCGCGGCGGTGACCGCGCCGACCGTCTCGCCGAGCGAGAGCGGCGTCTTCGAGCCGTCGATGCGGCGCGCCAGCACGACCCGGCCCTCGGCCAGGTCGCGCGGACCGACCTCGATCCGGATCGGGTAGCCCTTGAGCTCGGCGTCGACCGCGCGGCGGCCGAACGGGGTGTCCACGCGGTCGTCCAGCTTGACCCGTACGCCCACGGCGGCCAGGTCGTCGGCCAGCGCCTGCGCGGCGGTGGTGACCGAGCCGTCGGTCTCCTTGACCACGGTGACCAGGACCTGGACCGGCGCGAGCGCGGGCGGGATGCGCAGGCCGTTGTCGTCGCCGTGGCACATGATCAGACCGCCGAGCATGCGGGTCGAGGTGCCCCACGAGGTGGTCCACGCGTACTCGCGCTCGTTGGTGACGCCGGAGAAGGCGATGTCGAACGCCTTGGCGAAGTTCTGGCCGAGCTCGTGCGAGGTGCCCATCTGCAGCGCCTTGCCGTCGCCCATCATCGCCTCCAGCGTGTACGTGCTGGTGGCGCCCGCGAAGCGCTCGCGGTTGGTCTTGCGCCCGAGCACCACCGGGATGGCGAGCAGGTCACGCATGTGGCGCTCGTACACCTCGTGGTGGATCTTCAGGGTGTACGCCTTGGCGTCGGCCTCGGTGGCGTGGGCGGTGTGCCCCTCCTGCCACAGGAACTCCGAGGTGCGCAGGAAGATCCGGGGGCGCATCTCCCAGCGGACCACGTTGGCCCACTGGTTCAGCAGCAGCGGCAGGTCCCGGTAGGAGCCGATCCACTTGGCCATGAACTCGCCGATGACGGTCTCGCTGGTGGGACGCACCACGACCGGCTCGGCCAGCTGCTTGCCACCGCCGTGGGTGACCACGGCCAGCTCCGGCGAGAAGCCCTCGACGTGCTCGGCCTCGCGCTTGAGGTAGCTCTCCGGGATGAACAGCGGGAAGTACGCGTTCTGGGCGCCCGCCGCCTTGATCCGGGTGTCCATGTCGGCCTGCATCCGTTCCCAGATGGCATAAGCCGTCGGTCGGATCACCATGGTGCCGCGGACCGGCCCGTTGTCGGCCAGCTCGGCCTTGGAGATCAGATCCTGGTACCAGCGGGGGAAGTCTTCCGCCCGGGGAGTGAGCACGCGCGCCATAGCGGGCAATCCTACCGGCCGGGTCAGGCGACCACCCGGCCGCGTAGCACGATCCGGCGCGGGGCGAGCAGGGTGCGCATCTCCCTGCGCGGATCGGCGTCGTACACGACCAGGTCGGCCCAGCCGCCCTCGGTCAGGCCGGGGAAGCCGAGCCACTCCCGCGCCCGCCACGAGCCCGCCGCGAGCACGTCCGGCGCGGCCATCCCGGCGGCGTGCAGGCGCAGCATCTCCTGCGCGGCCAGGCCGTGCGCGATGCCGCCGCCGGCGTCGGAGCCGACGAACAGCGGCACCCCCGCCTCGTACGCCGCGCGCACGACGTCGGGGAACCGGTCGCGCAGCGCCCGCATGTGCTTGGCGTAGCCCGGATACTTCGCCTCGGCCCGCGCCGCGATGTCCCCGAACGTCTCAATGTTGATCATCGTTGGGACGAGCGCCGTGCCGCGCCGCGCCATCTCGTCGACCAGGTCGACCGACAGGCCGGTGCCGTGCTCGACGCAGTCGATCCCGGCCCGGACCAGCGTCGCCACGCTGGACTCCTCGAAGCAGTGCGCGGTGATCCGGGCCCCGGCGGCGTGCGCCGCCTCGACCGCCGCCGTCAGCGTGGCGTCGTCCCAGGCGGGCGCGAGGTCGCCGCGGTCGCGGTCGATCCAGTCGCCGACCAGCTTCACCCAGCCCGTGCCCGCGGCCGCCTGCCGGGTGACCTCGGCCACGACCTCGTCGGCGGGCACCTCGACCCCGATCTCGGGCAGGTAGCGGCGAGGCGGGGCCACGTGCCGCCCGGCGCGGGCCAGGCGCGGCACCTCCGGGTCGTCGTCCAGCACCGGGTACGGGAAGGGCGAGCCCGCGTCCCGCAGCGCCAGCACCCCCGCGTCCCGGTCCACCAGCGCCAGCTCTTTGGCCTGCGCGAGACTGGTCACCGGGGCGCCGCCCGGCGCGATGCCGATGTGGCAGTGTGCGTCGACCAGGCCCGGCAGGACGAACCCGCCGTCGCTGACGGTCTGGGCACCGGCCACCGGGGTGAGCGACACCCGGTCGCCGACCAGCCAGATGTCCCGCACCTCGTCCTCGGGAAGCACAACTCCGCGTACGTGCAGCGCCGTCACCATGATCTGCACTGTCCCACACGGGCTGGGCGGGTGCCGCTACCCTGTCGGCCATGTCGCCCCTCCCCCACCTGCGCAGATCCGCGTTCGCCCTGGCCCTGCTGGCGTTCGTGCTGCACACCGCCGACCGGTTCTGGTGGCAGCCGCGCTTCGAACGCCTGAACCTCGCGGTGGACCTCCTGCTGGGCCAGGCGCTGCCGCTCGCGGTGATCGTCGGGCTGACCTGGTGGGTCTTCGGGCGGGTGGTCCGGCCGTACCGGACGGCTCCGGCGGCCTTCGACGTCGAAGCGGGCACCTTCACCGCGCCGTCGGCCCCGGCCGTCGTCGGCTCTCAAGCGATCCTGTGGGGCCTGCTCGCCGCCTACGCCGTTCCCGCCCGGTCCGCCCCCGGCGGCGGCAGCCGCGTGCTGTACCCAGACGGCTCCGACAACATCGCGGGAGTCGTCTTCACCCTGCTGCTCCTGGCGGGCGCCGCGATGTGGCTCTGGCGCGGACCCCGGGTGACGCTGACGCCGCACGGCCTGCGCATCCGGACCCTGCGCACGCGCAGCATCCCCTGGACCGAACTGCTGACCGGCGGTCCGGCCGTGCCCGTGCCCAAGCAGAGCCAGCTGTGGCTGAACCTGTCCCGCCCCGGCGGCGCCGAACGGTGGGTCGCGCTGACGCTGAGCCCGCTGTACGTCGACGGCGCCTTCCTGGCCCGCGCGATCCGCCACTACGCCGAGCACCCCGAGGACCGCGCCGCGATCGGCACCGACGCCGAGCACTCCCGCCTCACCGAGGCGCTGACCGTCCCGGCGGCATGAGTCCCGCACACCGTCCACACCTCATACGGTGTGGGCACACCGTATGAGGTGTGGACTCCAGCACGACTCAGTCGCGGTGCAGCCAGGGCAGTAGGTCGGGGGCGCCGTAGGTCGCGGCCAGGGCGGTGGCGCGGGTGCGGTAGGCGGCCAGTTCGGCGGGGGTGAGCAGTTCCCGTCCGGCGCCGGAGCCGCCGCGGCGGAAGAAGGCAGACCGGCTCTTGAGCACACCCTGGGTGTCCGGCACGAGCCGGTCGGCTCCGGCGCGCATACGGTCGAAGGTGGCCGCCTCGACCAGCGACGGCCACAGCCGCTCCGGCACGGCGATGTCCAGCCGGGCCGCCAGCGCGCGCATCTGCCCGCCGAGGTCGGCGAGCAGGTCGTCGTAGTGCACCAGCACGATGTTGGGCTGGTCGCGGCGGCGCCAGGCGTCGGCCAGGTGCCAGATGACGCCGGGCAGCGAGTCCATCTCCTCGCGCGGGTCGGCTTCGCGGGTGGCCCAGCGCAGCAGCGCCTCATGCTCGGTGCGCCGCGGCCGGAGCGGCTCGGACGGGTCGGGCTCGGGCTGGCCGGTGAGCTCGCGCAGGCGTACGCGGTCGAGGTTGTCGCTCTGGTGATGCAGCGACACCGCCAGGTCCAGCGGATGCCGGGCGACCACGACGTACGTGCACCGCTGATGCAGCGGGACGCCGTCCAGCGGCGTGTGGGTCTTGATGAAGCGGCGGTGCGGCTGCGCCGCGAGCTCGGCGTACACCTCGTCGGCCGGGGCGATCAGCCAGTCCAGCCAGGGCGACAGCTCGGCCAGCGGGGCGGGCAGGTCGGGGGTCTGGAACACCAGCAGGGCGCAGATCATCTGCATCCAGGTCGTGCCGCTCTTGGAACGGGTGCTGATCACGATGTCGCCGGGCCGGGGCGGGAAGCCGAGCCAGCGGGCACTGTCCTCCTCGGACGAGCGGTAGCGCAGTGGTTGATCAGGCATGACGCCGAGATTAGTCGATCATTCACGGTTCACCCGAACGAGTAAACCTTGCCTTGTTCGAACACGTGTTCGATAATGGATGCATGGCGGGGCGCCGGGGCAGCTGAGTGATGGCAGTCAGCATCTGCACCGACGCCTCACCGTTGGCGATTTGAGGCATCGCCGACGAACTGCATCGATCCAGTGCAGACGAAGACCGCCGTCCCCCGGCGCGCGTGGCGCGCACAAGCCCTCGGGGGGCGGCGGTCTTCGTCGTACCCGCTACTTGTCCTTGTCGCCCTTCATCAGCTTGCCGAAGTCGAGCTTCGGGGCCTTGAAGGCGCCGCCGCTCTGGCCGCCGAGCTGCTGCTCCAGCGCCGCCGGGTCCATGCCCGGGGGCAGCTGCGGCATGCCGGCCATGCCACCGGGCAGGCCCGCGAAGCCGCCCCGGCCGCCGCCACCGCCGCCGCTCTTGGTGCCCTTGCGCTTGTTCTTCGGCGACTTGGTCGCCTTGCGGCGGGCACCGGGCAGGCCCATCATGCCGCCCATCTGCTTCATCATCTTCTGCGCCTGCTCGAAGCGGTTGAGCAGCTGGTTGACGTCCATCACGGTGACGCCGGAACCGCGGGCGATGCGGGCGCGGCGCGAGCCGTTGATGATCTTCGGGGTGGTGCGCTCGGCCGGGGTCATCGACCGGATGATCGCGGTGACCCGGTCGAAGTGGCTGTCGTCGAGCTCGGCGAGCTGGTCCTTCATCTGCCCCATGCCGGGCATCATGCCGAGCAGGTTCGCGATCGGGCCCATCCGGCGTACGGCGACGAGCTGGTCGAGGAAGTCCTCCAGCGTGAACTGCTCGCCACCGAGCAGCTTCGACGCCATCTTCTCCTTCTGATCGGCGTCGAAGGCCGCCTCGGCCTGCTCGATCAGCGTGAGCATGTCGCCCATGCCCAGGATGCGGCTGGCCATCCGGTCGGGGTGGAAGACGTCGAAGTCCTCCAGCTTCTCGCCGGTGGACGCGAACAGGATCGGCTGGCCGGTGACCTCGCGCACCGACAGCGCCGCACCACCGCGGGCGTCGCCGTCGAGCTTCGACAGGACCACACCGGTGATGCCGACGCCGTCGCGGAACGCCTCGGCGGTCGCGACCGCGTCCTGGCCGACCATGGCGTCGATGACGAAGATGACCTCGTCGGGGTTGACCGCGTCGCGGATCGCGGCGGCCTGGTTCATCATCTCGACGTCGATACCGAGGCGGCCGGCCGTGTCGACGATCACGATGTCGCGCATGGCGCGCTTGGCGTGCTCGATCGACTCCTTGGCGACCTGCACGGGGTCGCCGACGCCGTTGCCGGGCTGCGGCGCGTACACCTCGACGCCCGCGCGCTGGCCGAGCACCTGGAGCTGGTTGACCGCGTTGGGGCGCTGGAGGTCGCAGGCGACCAGCAGCGGCTGGTTGCCCTGTGCCTTCAGCCAGCGGGCCAGCTTGCCCGCGAGCGTGGTCTTACCGGAACCCTGGAGACCGGCCAGCATGATCACGGTCGGCGGCTGCTTGGCGAACTGAAGGCGGCGGGCCTCGCCGCCCAGGATCGCGATCAGCTCCTCGTGGACGATCTTGATGATCTGCTGGGCCGGGTTGAGCGCCTGCGACACCTGCGCGCCGCGCGCCCGCTCCTTGAGCTTGAAGATGAAGGCCTTGACCACGGGCAGCGCGACATCGGCCTCCAGCAGCGCCAGCCGGATCTCGCGGGCGGTGGCGTCGATGTCGGCGTCGGTGAGCCGGCCCTTGCCCCGCAGCTTCGTGAAGATGCCGGAGAGCCGGTCGCTCAGGGTGTCAAACACAGCGCAACATCCCAAATCGTCGAGTTCTACTGGGTACAGGCCGAAGCAGCCTTGGTAAGGGTAGCCCGTGGGCTCCTCCCCCACCGCGCCCGCGCGCCCCACCCATCTACTTCCCCGTCCAGCGGCGCCGAACCACCGTGCAGTTTCGGGGAAACTGCACGAATGGCGGGCGTGATTCGTGCAGTTTCCCCGAAACTGCACGAACCCTGCGCGTGGAGGTCAGGCGGCGGCCAGCACCGCCGCCTCGACCTCGGCCCGGTCGAAGTCACCGACCAGGTAGAACGCGTCGACGACGTCGGCGCCCAGCGTCGACACCCGAGCTGTGCGGACGTCGACGCCCAGCTCGGCCAGCGCCGACGTGACCCGGTAGAGCAGGCCGGGCGAGTCGGTGGCGCGCAGTTCCAGCACCTGCGCGTCGGTCGCCTCGGCCCAGATCACCCTGGGCGCGACGGTCGCGGCACGCCCGCCGCCGGCGGTGGCCAGCCGGCGCGGAGCGGGGAGCTGGTCCAGGCCGACCCGGCGCAGGTCGGCGGCGAGCAGCTCCCGGTCCGGCGCCGCGCCGTAGCGGGCGTTGACGGCGCACTCGAAGATCGCCCGGTCGCCGATGGTCGACGAGTTCACCGCGACGATCTCCAGCCGGTGCGTGGCCAGGCAGCCCGCGACCGCGGCGAGCAGCCCGCGCCGGTCCTGGGCGGCCAGCGCGACCCAGTCGTCGGCGACCTGGACCACCGGCAGCGGACCGGCGACCAGGGCCGGATCGGGCGCGGCGGGCGCGGGCGGCTCGGCCCCGCCGAGCACCGCGCGCACCCGGTTCACCAGGTCGTCGATGAGCTTGGACTTCCAGGCCGACCACGCGGCCGGGCCGGTGGCGGCGGCGTCGGAACGCGCCAGCATGTGCAGCAGTTCGAGCGTGCCCACGTCGCCGACCGCCTTGACCACCTGCGCGATCGTGGCCGGGTCGTCGAGGTCGCGGCGGGTGGCCACGTCCGGCAGCAGCAGGTGGTGGCGGACCAGGTCGGAGATCGTGGCCACGTCGGCGGTGGGCAGGCCGATCGCGGTGCCGATCTCCACGACCAGGTCGGCGCCGATCTCGCTGTGGTCGCCGGGCAGGCCCTTGCCGACGTCGTGCAGCAGCGCCCCGAGCACCAGCAGGTCGGGCCGGGCGACCTCGCGCGACCAGGTCGCGGCGTTGGCGGCGGCCTGGACCAGGTGCCGGTCGAGGGTGTAGCGGTGCACCGGGTGGTGCTGCGGGGTGCCGCGCAGCCGGGTCCACTGCGACAGCCACTGCGAGGTCAGCCCGAACCGGTCGCACGCCTCCCAGGCGGGCACCAGGCCGGTCCCGGCGCCGAGCAGGGTCAGGAACGCGGTCCGCGCCGAGGCGGGCCACGGCGTCGGCAGCGGCGGGCAGAAGCGGGCCAGCCACTCCAGCGTGGCCCGCGCGATGGGCATGTGGTGCTGCGCCGCGGCGGCGGCCACGCGCAGCGACAGCGACGGGTCGGGCTGCGGCCCGACGGCGGCGCGGGCCAGCACGATCTCGCCGTTGACGGCCACGACGTCGCGGGCGATCGGGCGGCGGATCGCGGCGGCCTCGGCGGCGCGCGGGTCGACCCCGCGGCCGGTGGGCCCGTGCCAGCGCTGCACCGAGCGCCAGGCGTCGGTCAGCGACCACGAGACGGTACGCGCGTCCAGCCCGATCCGGCGCAGCAGCGCGTCCCCGTCGGCCAGCCCCAGCAGCTCGGCCACCTGCGACCGCTCCTGGGCCCGCAGCCGGTCGTTGCGCCGCCCGATGCTCACGTGCAGCGCGTCGCGTACGTCCAGCAGCCGCGTCGCGGCGGCGCGTACCTGCGGCGGCAGCGCGTCGGCGACTCCGGCCACGCCGATGCCGCGCAGCACGCCGACGTCGCGCAGCCCGCCTGCGGCCTCCTTGAGGTCGCCCTCCAGCAGGTATGCCAGTTCGCCGTGGGCGGCGTGGCGCTCCTCGCACAGCTCCCGCAGCCGCAGCAGCTGGCGGCGGCCGGTGCGCCGCCACTGGTCCACGGCCGAGCGGGCGAGCTGAGCGGTCAGAGCCGCGTCGCCGGCCACGTGCCGGGCGTCGAGCAGGCCGAGTGCGACCTTGACGTCGTCGTGCGCGGCGTCCAGCGACTCGGCGACGGTGCGCGTCGAGTGGTCCAGCCCCATCCGGGCGTCCCAGATCGGGTACCACAGCGAGGCGGCCAGCTCGTCGACCCCGGCCACGCCGCTGTGCAGCAGGATCAGGTCGAGGTCGCCGTGCGGCGTGCACTCGCGGCGGCCCAGTCCGCCCACGGCCACCAGCGCGAGCCCGGTGGGCCGCCCGGTGAAGGCGGGTGGCAGCAGGCGGCGCAGCCAGTCGTCGAGCGCGTCGGCCCGGGCGGCCCGGGCGTCGGCGCCGATGGCGGACGGATCGCGCTGCGCGAGCCGGGAATAGGCGGGCCCGGGGCCCACCGCCCCGTCCGTGCTGGAAGGTGCGGTGTGCCCCGGGCCCATGGTCCCTCTTTCAGGTTGCTGCTACAGCGACAGACTCAGAGCGCGTCGAGACCGCGCTCGCCGGTGCGGACCCGGACCACGTCGGAGACCTCCGTGACCCAGACCTTCCCGTCGCCGATCTTGCCGGTGCGGGCGGCGGTGACGATGGAGTCGACGACCTTCTCCACGTCCAGCTCGTCCGTCACGACCTCGATGCGGATCTTCGGCAGGAACTCCACCGTGTACTCGGCACCCCGGTACACCTCGGTGTGGCCCTTCTGCCGGCCATACCCCTGGACCTCGCTGACCGTCAGCCCGGCCACGCCCATGGCGTGCAGAGCCTCCTTGACAGCGTCCAGCTGGTACGGCTTGATGACGGCGGTAACCAGCTTCATGCTCAACCCCTCCATCCAGGGACCTTAACCGGACACCTTCTCGGTGACCGGAGCCGACTCCTCGACCTCGGCCACGGGGGCCTTCGGCGTGCTGATACCCGCGAGGGCGAAGGCGCCGGTGCCGCCGCCACCACTGGCCGGAGAGAAGTCGTACGCGCTCTCGGCGTGCTCGCTGATGTCGATGCCCTCGATCTCGGCCTCCTTGGAGACCCGCAGACCGGCGACCTTGCTCACCAGGAAGGCGATGATGCCGGCCACGGTGAACGAGTAGACCGAGACGATGCCGCTGGCCAGCGCCTGGCGGCCCAGCTGGGTCACGCCGCCACCGTAGAAGAGGCCCTCGCTGGCGCCGAGGATCTTCGGGTCGGTGATCCAGGAGTTGACCGCCGCGTTGGCGAAGAGGCCGATCGCGAGCGAGCCGATCCAGCCACCGACGAAGTGCACGCCGACCACGTCGAGCGAGTCGTCGTAGCCGAGCTTGTACTTCAGGCTCACCGCCAGGGCGCAGACCGCACCGGCGACCAGGCCGAGCACGACGGCGGCCCAGGGCGAGATGAAGCCGCAGGCGGGGGTGATCGCGACCAGACCGGCCACGGCACCCGACGAGGCACCGACCAGGGTCGGCTTGCCGTCGCGGATCCACTCGACCAGCAGCCAGCCCAGCAGCGCGGCGGCGGTGGCGACCTGGGTGTTGACGAACGCGATCGCGGCGGTGCCGTCGGCGGTCAGCTCGGAGCCGGCGTTGAAGCCGAACCAGCCGAACCACAGCAGACCGGCGCCCAGGGCGACGAACGGCACGTTGTGCGGCTTGAAGGTGTCCTTGGGCCAGCCGACGCGCTTGCCGACCACCAGCGCCGCGGCCAGGGCCGCCGCACCGGCGTTGATGTGGACCGCGGTACCGCCGGCGAAGTCGAGCGCGTGGATCTTGGCGCCGATGAAGCCGCCGCCCCACACCCAGTGCGCGACCGGGACGTACACCAGCGTGAACCAGCCGGTGGCGAACAGCAGCCAGCCGAAGAACTTGGTGCGGTCCGACAGCGAGCCGCTGATCAGGGCGACCGTGATGATGGCGAACATCATCTGGAAGACCATGAACACGTAGGTCGGGATGCCGGTGGACGCACCGCCCGCGAACCAGAACTCCGAGAACGTGGTGCCGGTGGTGCCCTTGGCGAAGCCGAGGTACTGCGTGAAGCTGCCGATGTAGTCGTTGTTGCTCTCGTTGATACCGAAGCTCAGCGAGAAGCCGTACAGCAGCCACAGCACCGAGATGAGTCCGATGGACGCGAAGCTCATCATCATCATGTTCAGGACGCTCTTCGACCGGTTCAGGCCGCCGTAGAAGAAGGCCAGGCCGGGAGTCATGAGCAGGACGAGCGCGGAGGAGACCAGCAACCACGTGGTGTTGCCGGTGTCGACCGTAAGTACTTCCTCAGCGAGCAGCACGCTGCCCTCCCTTTGGGTGAGATCCTCCCTCCCAGCCCCCGGAGGTGTCCCGTACGGCTCACCGCCGCTGATCCGGCGAGCCTTTCGGCCCGTCACCTCCGCCCACCGGCCGCAGTGCCGTTGGTGCTGGTTGGGGGGCAGCATTGCCGTCCCCTGTTTCACGCAACGACGCTGCTCGGTTTCCAGCACGTCACGATCTGTTTCGTACGTGTGAAGAAATGTTCACACGTGAGAAGCCGATTCATCTCGTGAATCAGCGCAGGGCGTGTTCCAGCGTGTAACGCTCGTAGTCAATCAGCCGAAGGTCGCGCAGCGGCCGCCGAAGGTGTCCCTTCTGCACGATCCGCACGAACGCGGGCTCCCCCGCGGTGGCCAGCCGGCGGATGCCCTCGACGTGGTCGACGATCCGCTTGCGGATGGTCCGGACCAGGCGGTGGCGGTCGCGCGGGATCAGCCCGTACGCGTCGGCGAACAGGCGCAGGCGGCGCGGGCGGTCCGGCCGGTGCCAGCCCAGCGTGATCGAGTCGCGGTCGCTGAAGATCGGCACCCAGGTCCACGCGGCGTACGCCACGTCGTAGATGCGCGACCCGGGCGAGGCCAGGTCGAAGTCGATCATCGCCAGGGTGCCGTCGGGGCGCCAGATCACGTTGTGCGGCGCCGCGTCGTGGTGGCAGATGATCTCCGCGTCGGGCGGCGGCGGCCCGAACGAGCGCCACACCCCGCCCTGCGGCGTGCGGAAGCCCGCCTGGGCGTCGTGGAACATCCGCAGCATGGTCGCCACGGTGACCAGGGCCTCGTCGGTGACCCAGTGCGGGGCCAGCGGGTATTCGCCGCACTCGCCGGGCAGGTAGGAGAGGACCTCGCGGTTGTGCTCGTCCATGCCCAGGGCACGCGGGGAGCCGGTGAAGCCCGCGTACTCGAGGTGGCGCAGCAGGGCGTGCACGGTCGGCGTCCAGGGCCCGGCGTTGCGCCGGACCGTCTCGCCGACCCGCACCACCGTGCTGACGTTGCCGCCGCGCAGCGGGATCTCGGTCGGGTCCAGATAGGGAGCTGTCACGATCGCTGCTCAGCCGTTCGTCACTCGTCGCCCAGCAGCGCGGACACGAACGCGGCGGGATCGAAGGGGGCAAGGTCGTCGGGGCCCTCGCCGAGACCGACGAGCTTGACGGGGATTCCGAGCGCCCGCTGCACCGCGATCACGATACCGCCCTTCGCCGTCCCGTCCAGTTTCGTGAGCACGACGCCGGTGACGTCGGCGACCTCGGTGAAGACCCGGGCCTGGCTCAAGCCATTCTGACCCGCGGTCGCGTCGAGCACCAGCAACGTCTCCGATACCGGACCGTGCTTCTCGACCACACGCTTGATCTTGCCGAGCTCGTCCATCAGCCCGACCTTGTTCTGCAGGCGGCCCGCGGTGTCGATGAGCACGGTGTCCACCCCGGCCTCGATGCCCTTCTTGACCGCGTCGAACGCGACCGCGGCCGGGTCGCCGCCCTCGGGACCGCGCACGACCTCGGCGCCGACGCGCCCGGCCCAGGTGGCCAGCTGGTCGGCGGCGGCGGCGCGGAAGGTGTCGGCGGCGCCGAGCACCACGGTGTGGCCGTCGGCGACCAGCACCCGGGCGATCTTGCCGCAGCTGGTGGTCTTGCCCGCGCCGTTGACGCCGACGACGAGCACCACCGACGGCTTGCCGTCGACGACGCCGGTGTGCACCGAGCGGTCCATCTTCGGGTTCAGCGCGTCGGTCAGCTCCTCGGTCAGCAGCGCGCGCAGCTCCTTGGTCGTGCGGGTGCCCAGCACCTTGGTGCGCTCGCGCAGCTTGGCCACGATCTCGCCGGTGGCCGCCACGCCGACGTCGGCGCTGATCAGGCTCTCCTCGATCTCGTCCCAGGCGTCGTCGTCGAGGTGGTCGCGCGACAGCAGGCCCAGCAGGCCCTTGCCGAAGACGTTCTGCGAGCGGGCCAGGCGGGCGCGCAGCCGCACCAGGCGGCCCGCGGTCGGCTCGGGCGTCTCGATCTCCGGCGCGGCCGGGGCGGGCGCGGGAGCGGGCGGGGCGGCCTGCGTCGGCACCTCGGGCGCGGCCGGGCGCTCCGGCGCGGCCGGCCGCTCGATCACCTTCTGGTCCGCGGACGGCTCGATCACGCTCGGCGGGATCTTCGGACCCCGCTCGACCTGCGGCGGCTCGGTCGGCGCCGGGGGCGCGGGCGGCAGGGTGGTGCCCTTGCCGGGCCGGCGCACCAGGTACACCGCGAGGCCGCCGAGCAGCAGCACAGCGAGGACCACGAGTACGACGACGAGCACGTCTTGCGAAGCCATTCCGGCATCCTCTCAAACTCATCGTCACCGCGCGTACACCGGAGCCCGCCGCGCCGTCGCTACTGGTCCGCGTCGCGTGATCACGCGACGATAGCGGCGTGGCGAACCTTCTTCTCGGTCCCCTGCTGCGCCGCGTCGACGGCGACCAGGCGGTCATCTGGGTACAGACCGACCGCCCCGTCCAGGTCACGGTGGCCGCCGCCGGGGTGACGGTGACATCTGACACGTTCACTGCGTTCGGTACCCACATCGGGGTCGCCGTTCTCAGCGGACTGCCGGTCGGCGCGAACCCGTACACCGTCTCGCTCGACGGCGCGCCGGTGTGGCCGCCGCCGGAGCTGCCGCCCTCGGTGGTGACCGTCCGTGACCCGGCCGACGGGGACGCGACCATCGTCTTCGGCTCGTGCCGGGAGGCGACCGGGCGTACGCACGCCGCACGCGGCCACGATCCGGACGTGCTGGAAGCGCTCGCGGCGCGGCTGCTGGCCGGCGCGCGGACCGGCCAGGCCGCGCTGCCGGACCTGCTGGCCCTGATCGGCGACCAGATCTACGCCGACGAGCTGTCCGCCCCGACCGTCGCCTGGCTGGCCGAGCAGGAGCGGCACCCGCAGGCGCCACCCCGCCAGGTCGTCGGCTTCGCCGAGTACGTGCACCTCTACCACGAGTCGTGGACCGATCCCGAGGTCCGCTGGCTGCTGTCGACCGTGCCCACGGTGATGGTCTTCGACGATCACGAGATCATCGACGACTGGAACTCCTCGGCGGGATGGCTGGCGGCAGCCCGCCGCGAGCCGTGGTGGGACGAGCGGATCACCGCCGGGCTGGCGTCGTACTGGCTGTTCCAGCACCTGGGCAACCTCACCCCGGCCCAGCTGGAGCGCGACCCGGTGTGGACGCGCGTCCGCGCGGGCGGGGACGCCACGGCGGTGCTGACGGAGTTCGCGCGGCGGGCGTCGACACCGGCCGGGGACGAGCCCTACCAGTGGGGCTACACCGTCGACGTCGGGCGCACCCGGCTGATCATGATGGACTGCCGGGGCAACCGCGTGCTCGACCGCGCCCGCCGCCGGATGTGGCCGCAGGAGCACTGGGACGCCCTCGCGCGGCAGGCGGCGGCCGACTGCGACCACCTGGTGCTGGCGTGCTCGCTGCCGTGGCTGCTGGCCCCGGTGATCCACCACGGCGAGGCCGTGATCGAGGTGCTGGCGGCGCGGCACGGCGGCGCGGAGAAGCTGCGCCAGAAGTACGACCTGGAGCACTGGGCCGCCGTCGGCGACTCCTTCGACGAGCTGACCGCCCTGATCGCGGGCGTACGCGGACCCGCCACGGTCAGCGTGCTCGGCGGCGACGTGCACCACTCGTACGTGGCCCGCGCCGACGTCGCGGGCGCCACCGCGCAGGTGCACCAGATCGTCTGCTCGCCGCTGCACCAGAGCGTGCGCGGCGTCATGCGCACCCTGCTGCGCCTGGGCTGGTGGCGGGTGCTGTCCGGCCCGGCGTGGCTGGTCGCCCGCGCCTTCGGCGTGCCCCGCCCGCGCGTGCGCTGGCGGACCGGGCGCCCACCGTACTTCGGCACCGCCGTGGCCACCCTGACCCACCGCGGCCGCTCCGCCGACGTCCTCATCGAGGGCGCCCACCCCGGCGGCCGCCTGACCCCCGTGCTCCAGCACCGCCTGGCGGACACGCCGACCGCCCCCACCCCGGCCCCCGCCCCCGCCCCCGCCCCGGCGGCCACCGGGTCGTGACCGCACCGCGCGGCCACCGCCGCTTTCAGGCGGTCATGATCGCGGTTTCGGGTCATATCCCGCTCCGGCAGAGCAGGTTACGACCCGAAATCGCGATCTTCAGCCGCGGCGCCGCCGACGGGCGGCGCCGTCAGGCGGTCGGGAGCTCCACGGCTACCGAGTGGTCGTCGCTGAGCAGGGTCACCTTGCCGTTGGCGTGCTCCACCGACAGCAGCGTGCCCGGGGGCAGGATGTCGAGCACGTCCGGCGGCAGCTGCACGGTGCCGTCGCCCGCGATGACCGCGAACTCGCGCCCGTCGCGACCCTCCGAGCCGACCCGGCCGTCGCGGATGGTCACCGCGCGGCCCAGCCGCTCGCCGACCTCGGGGTCGTGGGTGACCGCGACGATCGTGGTACCGCGCTCGGTGTTCACCGTCTCCAGCGCCGACAGCACCTCGTCGCGGGCGTCCCGGTCGAGCTGGCTGGTCGGCTCGTCGACCAGCAGCAGGCCGGGCGAGGACGCCATGCCGACCGCGATCGCGGCCCGCTGCGCCGCGCCGGGCGCCAGATCCTCCACCTTGCGGTGGCCCAGGCCGGTCAGGCCGAGCAGCGCCAGGATCCGCTCCGGCGGCTCCAGGTCGCCCGGCCGCACCTTCGCGGCGCGGCGCTGGGCCAGCCACACGTTGCTCAGCACCGTCGCGTACGGCAGCAGGTTGCGCCGCGCACCCTGGAGCACCACGCCCAGGTCGGTGCCGCGCAGCCGGGCCAGCTCGGCCTCGCTGATGCGCCCGATGTCGACCAGGCCGATCTGCACCCGGCCCGCGCTCGGCCGCATCAGGCCCGCCAGCAGCGAGATCAGCGTCGACTTGCCCGAGCCGGACGGGCCGACCAGGGCGACCCGCTCACCGGGCGCGATGTCGAGGTCGACCCCGGCCAGCGCGACCACGTCGCCGCCGTCGGAGCGGTAGATGTGCACCACGCGGCGGCAGACCACGGCCAGGCCGGTCAGGCTCTGGTGCTTCGGGGCGCTCTGGTTCTTCTTCATGGTCAAGCCACCTTCCTGTCCGTGCCCGCCGCCACCCGGGTGGCCACGACGCACGTCGTCAACAGCACCAGCAGAGCCACCACGACCGGCACGAGCACCGGCACCGGATCCGGCAGCGAGGCGGCGGGGATCGTCGCCGCCCCGTCGCTGAAGATCGGCACGACCCGGCTGGCCAGCAGCCACGACCCGGCCGCCGCGACCAGGCCGATCAGGCTGCCCGCGCCCACCAGGGCCCACCGGCCGCCCAGCGCCGCCCCGCGCACCACCCCGGCGGGCAGGCCCTGCCCGCGCAGCACGTCCAGCCCGTTGTCGGTGCGCCCGCGCTCCAGCACCGCCGTCACCAGCAGCCCGCCCGCAGCGAACACGATGCCGGTGAACGCCGCTGCGGCCAGGAACCACAGCGCCAGCGCCGGGGCCTGCTGGCCGTAGAGGCGGCGCTGGTCGGCCTCGGTACGCTCGCCGACGATCATCAGTCCGTTCGCGCCGAGCTTCTCGACCACCGAGTCCGGGGTGTCGGCGGCCAGCCACACCTCCGGGTCGGTGGCGTCGGAGTCCTGGCCCAGCCGCATGTCGAGGTACTCCAGGTCGACCAGCGTCCCGTGTACGCCGTAGCGCGGCACCTGGTTCAGCGTGCCGACCCGGTCCACCGCCACCCGCACGGTCCCCGCGTACGCCGACAGCTCGTCGGGCAGGGTGCCCGAGGCGACGACCGGCAGCGGGGTGGGCGCCGAGTCGGAGAACACCCGGATGTCGGGCGTCAGCACCGACTCCAGCTTCAGGCGCATGCCCTTGTCCGACAGGTCCATCGCCGGCACCGGCCGGGCGGCGGTCTCGGCGGGCAGCCGCCACTGGTGCGTGGCGAGCTGGTCGGCGGTGAACAGCGGCTTGCCGTCGCCGTCGCTGATGCCGCCCACGGTCAGGTCGACCCGGTAGCGGCCCCGCGTGAACAGGTCCACCTGCACCTGCTTGAGCAGGCACGGCGCGTCCGCGCAGTACGGCGTCTCGATCCGGTAGGTCCCGGTGCCCGGCCGCAGCTTGTCGATCCGGGCCAGGGCGAGGCTGCCCTTGGTGCTGGTCAGGCGCAGCGTCACCGCGGCCTGCCCGCCCTCGGTCAGGTCGTCCAGCGTCACCGTCACCTCAAGCGCCCCGGCCTGGAGCAGCAGCGGCTCCACCTGTTTCGGGCGCAGCAGCTTCCCGGTGTCGGCGGCGGAGACGGGGCCGTACGACGAGGGCCACAGCGCCGCCACGCCCAGCCGCGAGCTGTCCACGGCCAGCACCTTGGTGTCCTCGGCGATGTTGACCCGCGCCGCCGCCATCGCGTAGCGGCCCTCCGGGTCGGCCGCGCGTACGGCGTGCAGCAGGGCGGGCACCGGCAGCGGCGTCACCGACAGCACCCGCGCGGCGCCGCCCTCGACCCGGGCCCGGTCCTGCCAGGCCCGGTCGGCCACGTCCCGCGCGGTCAGCGCGAATCCGAGCAGGCCGAACACGACGGTCAGCAGCATCACGATCCAGTGCGTGCCCGAGCCCCGGGCCAGCGTCAGCGCGGCCAGGCCGGTCCGCAGCCGGCCCTTGCGCAGCGCGCGGCGGCCGTAGCGCTCGGCGGGCACGCCGACCGCCCGCGCCGCGAGCAGGCCCAGCCCGAGTGACACGCACAGCGGGGCCAGCAGCCCGACCCCGCCCGAGCCCGCGCCCCCGGCGGCGACCTGGTATCCGGCCACCAGCGCCAGCGCGCCCACGGCCACCTCGACGCCGCCGACCAGGCCGCCGCGGCGGCGCACCCGGGCCCGCCGCAGCAGCCCCAGCACCGGCGTGGTCAGCGCGCGCACCTGCGCCAGCAGGCCCGCCGCGAGCGCCCCGAGCACGGCGACGGCCGCGTACGCCATCGACGCCCAGCCCGGCTCGACCGGCGGCGCGCCGGGCAGCACGAACCGGGCCAGCAGCGCGGTCACCGCGTAGCCGAGCAGGTAGCCGGGGATCATCGCCAGCAGCACCGGCATGGCCGTCTCCGCGCTGGACAGCAGCCAGCGGGTGCGGCCGGGCACACCGCGCAGCGCGGTCAGGCCCAGCTCGCCGCGGCGCTGCTCGACCCCGCCCGCGACGGTGATGAACAGGACCAGCCAGCACAGCAGCACCAGCGGGATGACCGCGAGCAGCAGGCTGGAAGCGAGCTGCTTCTCCCCGGCGTCGATGCGGGCGATCAGGTCGGGCAGGTTGCTGTCGGTGCCGTACCCGGCGGCCACCAGCTGCGCGTCGGCGTCCTCCAGGTCGTCGCGCAGCGTGCCGAGGTCGGTGAAGGCGTCGGCCGAGACGAGCAGGTCGACGGTTTGCACCGGGCCCGGGGACACGGCGGCCACGGTCCGCTCGTTGGTGAACGCCGCCGTGGCGTCCAGGCCGAGCAGCGCCGGACGGCCCACCCAGAACGGGTCGTCGACGGCCGGGCGGGCGTACAGGCCGACGACGGTCAGCGGCTCCGGCTGCGGACGGTCCCGGCCGCCGATCGGCTGCGGCTGCGTGAACGTGAAGTCGCCGCCGACGCTCGCCCCGATCCGGGTCGCGACGTCCTCGCGCAGCACCACCTCGCGCTCGCCCGCGGCGCACCGGCCCTTGACGATCGACAGGTGCTCGCAGGCGCCCTCGCGCCAGACCAGGAACATCGGCGCGTCGCCGGTGACGGCCGCGCCGGTGCCCTCGACCATCGAGCCGCCGACCGTGGTGAACCCCGGCACGTACGGCAGCGGGGCCGGTTCGTCGGGCATCCCGCCGCGCTCGCGCGGGTCGCCCGCCGCGAGCCCGACCAGGGCCTGCTCGTCGATCGCGGCCGCGCCCACCTCGACCGTGCGCAGCGACACCGTGGCCGCCGCCTGGTAGATCGGGCCCGCCGCCGCGGCGGCCGCGGCCATCGCGGCCAGCACCAGCGTGATGGCGGCCAGTCCCCGACGCGCCTTCATCATCGACCACAGCAGCGCCGTCATCGCCGCACCCCCGCCGTGTTCTCGTCGCCCCGCGCCGTGGCGCGGTTCAGGGACCGTCCGGCCAGCAGCGCCGCCAGCAGGAGCAGCGCCGCCGCCGCGACGACCGCGGGTGCGACGACTCTCAAATCCGGATCTGGTATCGGCAGCGACTCCGCCGCCGAGGTGAGCACCGCCCGCGCGGGGGCGCTCAGGGTCCACGACGCCACCGCCGTCAGCGCGCCGACCGGCGCGGCGACGGCGATCATCGCGAGGTTGCCCAGCCGGGCGGCCCGAGCGGCCGCGCCGCCGGGCAGGCCCTGCACCCGCAGGGCGGACAGCTCGGCGGCGCGGCCGCGCCGGTCGGTCGCGGCCAGCACCAGCATGGCCAGGGCCACCAGCAGCACGCTGAGCACGGCGGCGGCCAGGTGCAGCCGCAGGGCCAGGCCCGCGCCCTGCTCCTGGTACCGCACCACCCGCGCGGCCACGGTCTCGTCGCCCACCGGCACCAGCCCGGCCTTGCGCAGCCGGTCGACGGCGTCGGCGGGAGCCTGGTCGTTGAGCCAGACCTGGAGGGTCACCGTGTTGTCGCGGGTGTCGGCGAGCCGGTCGGCCAGTTCGAGGTCGAACATGACGCCGTCGGCGGCCGCGCCGGGCAGCACCGGCGACACGTGCCGGACGTCGGCGGGGCGGGCCAGCGCCTGCAACGGCGTGATCTTGGACAGTTCCCGCGTATGCGCCAGCCGCCGCGGCCCGGCCGCCACCACCGGCAGCGGCACCGGCCCGTCGGCCACGGCCAGCCGGATGTCGGTGCTGATGTGGCGCGGGTCGGCCGGCACGTAGTGCAGGGAGATGTAGTCCTTCGACCCGGGCTGCGGGGCCTGCGCGCCCTCCAGCGCGGCGGCGGCGCGTGCCTGCGCCCCGTTGAACAGCGTCACCTCGGGCTCGGCGCCGAACTGCGGGCGCCAGCGGGAGGCGGAGCTGATCTCGGTGGCCGACAGCAGCGTGCGGTCGGGTCCGAACTGGCTCAGGCCGGTCAGCTGGAGTTCGTGCGGCGAGCGCGTGAAGCTCAGCCAGGCCAGGCGGCAGCCGGGCGCCTGCGCGCACTGCGGCACCGCCGCCCGGTACACAGCCGGGCCCACCTGCTTGCCGATCTCGAACGCACCGGTCACCGGCTCGCCGTGCGGGCCGGTCAGCACCGCGCTGACGTCCATCGCGGCGCCGAGGTCGGTCACGACGTACACGGACAGGCCCAGCTCGCCGCCGGTGACCGTGACCGGGTCGGCGGTCTTCGGCCGCAGCGCCGCCGCGACCTCGGCGGCGGTGGTGTCGGCCAGCCCCGGCCACGCGGCCACCGCCGCCAACCGCGAGCTGTCGACGCCGAGCAGCAGGTCGCCGCCCTCGGGCTGGCGGGTCACCGCCATCGCCCAGGTGCCCTGCGGGTCGGCGGTGCGCACCGCGTCCAGCAGCGCGGGCCGCGAGGCGGCGTACACGGTGAGCACGCGGGCCGCGCCGAGTTCCAGCTCGGCCCGTTCGCGGGCGGCGGCACCGGCCACGTCCCAGGCGCTGAAGGTCTGCCCGACCAGGGCGACGGCGACGACGGTCAGCGCCACCAGGCGGTCGGCGCCGGGGCGGCGCGCCACCTGCAACGAGGCCAGCCCGGCGGCCAGGCGGCCGCGGTGCAGCAGGTTCGCGCCGTACGCGGTGGCGGCCGGGCGGATCAGCCGGGCCGTGAGCAGGCCCGCGACCAGCGCGAGCAGCAGCGGCACCAGCAGCGCCAGCCCGCCGTCGTCGTCGGCGGAGGCGTAGCTCTGCCCCACCGCCGCCAGCGCGATCACGATGACCGCGGGTTCGAGCAGTCCGAAGCGCCGTCCCCGGCGTGCGGGCACCTGGCGCAGCGCGTCGAGCAGCGAACCGCCGTGCGCCCGCTGCTCGGCGATCGCGGCACTGGCCATGACCAGCAGCAGCGTGCCCGCCGCGGCCAGCAGCGCGGTGCCGTCCAGCGGCACCGGCGCCTGCCCGGCGAACGTGGCCCAGGTGAGCAGCCGCACCAGCAGCCAGCCCAGCGCCACGCCGAACGGGGCGGCCAGCACCAGCACCAGCGCCGTCGGCCCGAGCGCGAGCAGCGTCCGGTGCCGGGCCGGGGCGCCGCGCAGCATCCCGAGCGCCAGCTCGGTACGCCGCCCGGCCGCCGTGTACGCCACCGCCATGAGCAGCACGAACCAGCACACGACCAGCAGCTGCACCGCGCCCAGCGGGGCGGCCAGGCCGAGCACGTCGCGGGTGGACTGGATGCGCCGCAGCAGCTGCGGCAGGCCGTTGGCGACGGTGATGCCGGGCATGCCCAGCTCCGCCTTGAGCAAGGCGGCGACGGCCGCGGCGTTGTCGGCGGTCAGGGCGTCCGGGCCCGCGTACAGGTCGAGCATGGCCACGACCGTGTCGGCGGCCAGCGAGTCGACGGTGTTCTCGTCGACGAAGATCGGGTTGACGGCGCGCAGCGGCTGCGGCGTCAGTTCGACGCGGCCGGCCCAGTACGGGTCGGCGTCGCGCAGGGCGGCGGCCGGGTCGTACACCCCGGCGACCTTGAGCGTGACCGGCTGCTCGGCGCGGTTGGCCTGGAACACCAGGTCGTCGCCGACCGCGACGCCGAGCGCCCTGGCGGTCGGGTCGCTGAGCACCGCCCCGCCCGCCCCGGCCGGGCAGGTGCCCGCCAGCAGCGGCAGGTGGGCGCAGACCCCGTCGCGGGCCGCGACCGGCGCGGAGACCGGGCTCGGGCCGCCGACCCCGGCGCGGCCGGGGACCAGCACCCCGGCGGCCTGGGTGAGCGTGTTCTCGCCGGTCATCGCGAGCGCCTGCCCGCGCAGGTCGTTCAGGGACGATTCGTGGCCGTCGACGGCGGACACCTCGGCGGTGAACGTGATCGCGCGTTCGGCGGGGGTGGCGGTGCGCAGCTCGGCCGCGACGACGGCACGGTCGGCGGCGGTGGCGTACAGCGGTGCGGCGGTTCCGGCGGCGACCGACAGGACTGCCAGCACGGCCAGGGTCACGGCCTGGGCGCGCCGACTGCGCAGCACGCCGAGCACCAAGCGGAGCATGAACGACCTCTTCAGGTGATCAGATCGCCGGTGACGCGCGAGCGGAGCGCTCTCAGGGGCGGTCGGGGGTGGAACAAGCGGGGGTACGGGGCGAGGGTCAGCCCCGGACCAGCTCGGCGGTGCCGTCGAGCAGGTGCAGTTCGGCGTCGCACGCCGCGGCGGCCTCCAGGTCGTGGGTGGCCAGCACGACGGTGGCGCCCCGGTCCGCCTCCGCGCGCAGCAGGTCGAGCACGCGGCTGCGGTTGGCGGCGTCGAGCTCGCTGGTGACCTCGTCGGCCAGCAGCACACGGCCGCTCAGGGCCAGGCCGCGCGCGATCGCCGTACGCTGCTGCTGGCCGCCGGACAGCTCCTCGACCAGCTGTCCCGCCTGGGCGGACAGGCCGACCAGCTCCAGCGACTCGGCGGTGGCGCGGCGCGCGTGCTCCGGGGTGAACCCGTTGGCGACGAGCACGACCTGCACGTTCTCGCCCGCGGTGAGGATGGTGGCCAGCCCGTTGTCCTGCGGGATCAGCACGACCTTGCGGCCGACGGCGTCGTCGCGGTCGCGCAGCGGGCTGCCGTCGACCTCGACCGTCCCGGCGACCGGGCGCAGCACGCCCGCCATGGCCCGCAGCAGCGTGGTCTTGCCCGCCCCGGACGGGCCGGTCACGGCGAGCATGCGGCCGGGCCGGGCCGTCACGGTCACCTCGCGCAGGACGGGCGCGCCCGCCGCGTACTCCACGGTCACGCGGTCAACCACCAGAGCCGACGACATCGCCGCTCTCCTCTCGCCTTGCCGTTCCCGCCGTCCCGGGAGTGATCTCCCGTTTCCGCAGTAGTCACGCGCAATCTAGCGATCAGGTTGTCAGGACGCGAAATCCGTTTCACCAGGCGGGCACATTAGGAACAGCTCAACGCAAGCTGTGTGCATAAATTGCACCCCTGTTGCACCGGTATGCGGTAGAGCGCTCTCCGAACACCAAGATCGTCCAACTTGCCCGGCAATCGGCCGTATCTTGGCGCCCCATTCACCCAGTTGCCCGGCAACTTGCCCGATCTTGACGGCCCGGCCCGACGGGGCCCGGCGGGACGGGGCGGGCGGGGGCGGTCAGAGGGAGAGGGCGGCGCGGAGGTAGGGGAGGTCGGCGGGGCCGGACCAGCGCATCGCGGACAGGCCGGCGACGCGGGCGCCGCGGATGTGGCGGTCGGTGTCGTCGACGAGCAGGCAGCGGTCCGGCGGGGTCTGCACCGCCTGGCACGCCGCGGCGAAGAACTCCTTGGTCGGCTTGTGCGTCCGCAGCTCAGCCGACGAGATCACCGCGTCGAACTCGGCCTCCAGCCCGAACCGGGCCAGGTCCTGGCGCAGGTCGTCGGTGGCGTTGGTGACCAGGGCGACCTTGCGCCCGGCCGCCCGCGCGGCGCGTACGAACTCCAGCACCGGCCCGTCGATGCGCCCCCGGTAGGCGTCCCACTCGGCGACGGCCTCGGCGGAGGCGCCGGTGTCGGCCGCGATCTCGTCCAGCCACTGCTGCCGGGTCCAGTAGCCCGTGATCGCCGGCAGCAGCCGCCCCCAGGTCAGGCCCGAGTCGAGCAGCGCCGACGGCGCGACGCCGTGGCGCTGCTCGAATCCCGGGTACGCGTCGGGGTCGTACTGCCGCAGCACGCCGTCGAAGTCGATCAGCAGGGCCTCGGCCGGTCGCCGCCTCATTCGCCCTCACCCTTCAGCCGCTGGCTGATCACCTCGGTGACACCGTTGCGCATGGTCACGCCGTACAGGGCGTCGGCGACCTCCATGGTGCGCTTCTGGTGCGTGATGATGATCAGCTGGCTGCGCGAGCGCAGCTCCTGGAACAGCGTGATCAGACGGCCGAGGTTGACGTCGTCCAGCGCCGCCTCGACCTCGTCCATGATGTAGAAGGGACTGGGGCGGGCGCGGAAGATCGCGCACAGCATCGCCACCGCGGTCAGCGAGCGCTCGCCACCGGACAGCAGCGACAGCCGCTTGATCTTCTTGCCCGGCGGGCGCGCCTCGACCTCGACGCCGGTGGTCAGCATGTTGTCCGGGTCGGTCAGCACCAGCCGCCCGTCGCCGCCGGGGAACAGGATCGGGAAGACGACCTCGAACTCGCGCGCGGTGTCGGCGAACGCGGTGGCGAAGACCTCCAGGATGCGGTCGTCGACGTCCTTGACCACGGTCAGCAGGTCACGGCGGGTCGCCTTGAGGTCTTCGAGCTGGTCGGAGAGGAACTTGAACCGCTCCTCCAGCGCCGCGAACTCCTCCAGCGCCAGCGGGTTGACCTTGCCGAGCAGGTTCAGGTCGCGCTCGGCCCGGGCGGCGCGCTTCTCCTGGATCGCCCGGTCGTAGGGCTCCGGGTCGGCCAGGTCGGCCGAGCCCAGCACGATCACCGGGACCGGCACGCTCGGGCCGTACTCGCCGAGCAGGGTCTCCACGTCGAGGGAGAACTCCTCGGCGGCGCGGTTCTCCAGCTGCTCGATGCGCATGCGCTGCTCGGCGCGGGCGACCTCGTCGCGGTGCACCTCGGTGGTGAGCCGGTTCAGGTCGTCGCCCAGCCGCTTGGCCTGGCCGCGCACCTGCGCCAGCTCGGCTTCCCGGGCCGTACGCGCGCTGGCGATCTCGTCGCGCCGCGTCGCGGCCTCCTCCAGCACCACCGACAGACGGCTGAGCAGCTCGCGGGTGCCCGACTCGACGGCCTTGGCGATCGCGGCCCCCCGCTCGCGGGCGGCGCGGCGGGCGGCGGCGCGCTCGCGGGCGGCCCGCTCCGCGGCGGCCTGGCGCAGCAGCGAGTCGGCCCGGCCGGCGATCTGCGACACCCGCTCCTCGGCGGTGCGCACCGCCAACCGCACCTCGACCTCGTTCTGCCGGGACTGCGGCACCATCGCGGCGAGCTGGTCGCGCTCGGCGGTGGACGGGTCCTCGTCGACCGGCGCGTCCTCGGCGGCGGCCAGCCGCTCCTCCAGCTCGGCGAGCCGGGCGAGGTCCTCCTCGCGGGCGGCCGCGGCCTTGTCCCGGGAGGCGCCCAGCCGCTGCGCCTCGGCCTGCGCCGAACGGGCGGCGGCACCGACCTCGGCGAGCTTGCGGGCGGCGGCGTTGCGCTCGCCCTCGGCTGCGCGCTTGGCCGCGGCGGCGGCGTCCATGGCCGCCTTGCGCTCGGAGACGACCTCGCGGGCCTCGGCGATCTGCTCGCGCAGCACCGCGACGCTCTCCTCGGCCGCGACCTTCCTGGCGCGGGCCTCGTCGACGGCGGCCTGCACCTCGATGAAGCTGGGCGCCTTGGCCGAACCACCCGCGCCCGCGAACACCCCGACGACGTCGCCCTCAGTGGTCACCGCGCGCAGCGACGGCTGGGCCGCGACCAGGGCGGACGCGGACGGCAGATCGGCGACGAGCACCACGTCGCGCAGCGCGTGCGCCACGGCCGGGCGGATCGCGTCGGCGCAGCGCACCACGTCGATCGCCCACCGGGCGCCGGGCGGCAGCGCCACGTCGGAGCGGGGCTGCGGCCGGGAGGTCGCGATGAGCAGCGCGGCCCGGCCCGCGTCCTGGATCTTGAGCAGGCGCATCGCCTCGGCGGCCTCGTCGACCCCGGCGACGGCCACGGCGTCGGCCAGCGTGCCCAGCGCGGCGGCCAGGGCCGCCTCGCAGCCGGGCTCGACGCTGAGCAGCGACGCGACGCTGCCCAGCAGGCCCGGCACCTCGGCGGCGCGGGCCAGCAGCGCCCCGGCGCCGTCCTTGCGGTTGAGGCCGAGGGCCAGCGCCTCCTCCCGGGCCTTCCAGCCGGTGGCGTCCTTCTCGGCAGACCGCTCGGCCTCGTTGAGGCGGCGGACGGCCGCGGCGGCGTCCTCGTGCGCGGCGACCGCGGCGGCGTGCCGGGTGTCGAGGTCGGCGTTGTCGCGGTCGGCGTCGGAGGTCAGCTCGGCGACCGCGTCGACCTGCTCCTGCGCCGCCTCGGCCCGCATCGCGGCATCGCCGTACGCGGTGGACAGGCGCTCGATCTCCTCGGCGGCGGTGGCGGTGCGCGCCCGCGCGGCGTTGACCTGGCCGGTCAGCTTGGCCATGCCCTCGCGGCGGTCGGCGATCGCCTTCACCGCCGCCACCAGCGCACGTTCGGCGGCGGCGAGCTGGCGCTCCAGCTCCTGGCGGCGCTCGACCGCCTCGGCCAGGCGCACCTGGTCCTCGGCCAAGGCCTCGCGCAGGGTCTCCTCCTGATCGCGCACCGCCTCGGCCTCGGCCTCCAGCTGCTCCGGATCGCGGCCAGGGCGCTCGGCCTCGACCGGCGCGGACAGGTGGCGGTGGCGCTCGGAGGCGAGCTGCGCGGTGGAGCGGAAGCGCTCCTGGAGGGCGGACAGCTGATACCAGACGTCCTGGGCCTGGGTCAGCCGGGGCGCGTCGACGGCGTGCGCCGACTCCAGCTCGGACAGGCGTTCCTGCACCTGCTCGTGCTCGGCCTCGACCAGCTCGCGGCGGGTGCGCAGGGCCGCCTCGTCGGCGACCTCCTTGTCCAGCGTCGTACGCAGGGTGAACAGGTCGTCGGCGAGCAGCCGCAGGCGGGCGTCGCGCAGGTCGGACTGGATCACCGCGGCGCGCCGGGCCACCTCGGCCTGCCGCCCGAGCGGCTTGAGCTGGCGGCGCAGCTCGTCGGTGAGGTCGGTGACGCGGTTGAGGTTGGCCTGCATCGCGTCCAGCTTCCGCAGCGCCTTCTCCTTGCGCTTGCGGTGCTTGAGGACGCCCGCGGCCTCCTCGATGAACGCGCGGCGGTCCTCGGGTTTGGCGTGCAGCACGGCGTCGAGCTGGCCCTGGCCGACGATGACGTGCATCTCCCGGCCGATGCCGGAGTCGCTGAGCAGTTCCTGGATGTCGAGCAGGCGGCAGGCGTCGCCGTTGATCTCGTATTCACTCTCGCCGGAGCGGAACATCCGGCGGGTGATCGACACCTCGGTGTAGTCGATGGGCAGCGCGCCGTCGGTGTTGTCGATCGTGAGCGTGACCTCGGCGCGGCCCAGGGGCTGGCGGCCGGAGGTGCCCGCGAAGATCACGTCTTCCATCTTGCCGCCGCGAAGTGCCTTGGCGCCCTGCTCGCCGAGCACCCAGGCGATCGCGTCGACCACGTTGGACTTGCCCGAGCCGTTGGGACCCACCACGCAGGTGATCCCCGGTTCGAGCTTCAACGTCGTCGCGGAGGCGAAGGATTTGAAGCCCTTCACCGTCAGGCTCTTGAGGTGCACGACACTCCGGAATCGATCATCTTGGCGCCCGCGAGGCGCGTGGGTGGCACATGCTACCGGTCAAAGCGCAGGGTACCCGGTCGCCCGACAGGCCCTTCCGAGACGCCTGACCGCCGGGGCCGCAGTCGTATGCCCGGCCACCGGTCGGCTGAACCATCGGAGGATGCCGGTTTCGGGTCGCCCCGGCCCGGGGACGGTGTTCGGCACGACGGAAGAACCGTCGCGGCACGCGAGAAGAAGTCACTCGCGGTCCCGGGCCGGGCAAAAAGAAAGCGCGCCGCCACAGGGTGGAGGCGCGCAGAAGGTCTGGTGCCGCGGCAGCTCGCTCCATGGAGCGGCTGTCCGTCCCGCTGTCGCGGGGAAGGATCAGGTCAGAGCCGGTTCGGCGATGCGGAAGAACTCGTCGGCCTCAGCGGCAGCGGCCGCCAGCCGATCGTTCTCCGCCCGAAGCCGGGTTACCTCGAACTCCAGTGCCCGCACCGTGGCACGCAAACGGGTGACCTCGTCGAGCATGCGCCGGTCGGGCGCTGCCGTGACGTGGCCATAGAGGGCCTTCGCCATATCGTCTCCTTGTGAAGCGCTGCCGGTTCGCCGGCCAAACGCGCGCCCAGTTGTATTCGCGGCTCCCGCGGCCCGGCAAACTGGAATGTGACTCCAGATGATGCTGACGAGCGCGGTCGGGCGCGACTGGCGACAGTTCCATAGTCCGCCGATACACCGGGAACGTCAAGTTGCCCTGCGCCACACATCACCAAAGGTGTCGCAACGTGACAATCCGCCCGAACTGCTAGCGTCGATACGTGGCACACCGCAGTCGGCACCGCACGCCCCTGCACCTCGCGCCGGCCATCGCGGCCTGCGCCGCCGTCCTCGCCATCGCCGCGAGCGCAGCCCTCGTGGCCGCCGGGACGGCCGCGGCACTGCGACGCGACGCGGCACCGCCGCGGGCCGCGTCGGGCACCGCCGCCCCCGCCCGCGACACGAAACCACCCGAACCGGCGACACTGCGCACGCCCCGGGCGGGCGCGACCCGGAAAGCGACGCCGAAGACCCGGCGCACCGATGCGGTCACCCCGGCGACCGACCTCATCACCTGGATCGAGGACCAGGTGACCGTGCTGATCAACAGGGAGCGCGGCCTGGCCGGCTGCGACCAGGTGCACACCGACGAGCGGATGCGCACCGCCGCCCGGGAGCACAGCGCCGACATGGCCGCGTACGACTACTTCAGCCACGCCGACCGCGACGGCGACGACTTCGTCGACCGGCTCGACGACGCGGGCTACCCCCGCGACGACGCGGCGGGCGAGAACATCGCCTACGGCTACCCCAACCCGCAGGCGGTGGTCGAGGCCTGGATGGGCAGCGGCGGCCACCGCGACAACATCCTCAACTGCGACGCGGAGGCGAGCGCCACCGGCCTGGCGTACCGGGGGCGCACGCCGTACTGGACGCAGGAGTTCGGCTACGAGTAGGCCTCGTCGGGGGAGTTCAGTCGGCATGTCGACATACCCGCGCGGGCAGTCGCGGGGCTCGGGCACCGATCGTTGGTACGGGCGTGACCCCCCTGCTGCCGCTCCCCGCACACCCGCACCTGCACCCGCAGCTGTGGGAGACGATCGAGGCCGCCGGCGTCGGCGCCACCGTCCTGCTCAACATCGACGCCGGTCCGGGCACCGGGCTCGACCCGACCTGGACCGCCGCGACCACCCGCCTGGTCCGCGCCGGGGCCAGCCTGCTCGGCTACGTCGACCTCGCCTACGGCGCCCGGCCCACCGAGCACGTGCGCGCCGAGCTCGGCCGCTGGGCCGGGTATCCGGTCCGGGGGATCTTCTTCGACCAGGCCCCGACCAGCCCGTACTCGATCGGGCCGGTGGCGGTGGCGGTGCGCGCCGCCCGCCGCATCGGCTTCGACACGCTGCTGGTCAACCCCGGCCGCCCCACCGACTCGCTCTACCGGGGCCTCGGCACGGTGCTGTGCACCTTCGAGGGCGCGTGGGAGCAGTACCGGGTCGGCACCGAGGAGGGCGTGCGCTCCGGCGACGCGCACCTGGTGCACTCGGTGCCGCTGGACCAGATCGAGGCCTGCCACGAGCTGATGCGCGCCCGGGGCGCCCGGTTCGGACTGGCCACCAACGAGGCGTCCGTGCACGGGGCGCCGGTGCTGCCGGTCGCGGTGTGAAGGTCCCCGTCACGGCGGTGGTGGTGCTGGCCTGCCTGGCCTGCGCCACCCCGCCCCGGACCTGGTACGAGCCACCGCCACCGCCGCCCGTCGACCCGGAGCGGCTGCACTGGCAGTGGTCGCTGGACCGCCCCGACCCCGATCCCGGCGCCGCCGACGTGTTCGTGCTCGACGGCTTCACCACCGACGCCGCCACGGTGCAGGACCTGCACCGGCGCCGCCGGCACGCGGTCTGCTACCTCGCCCTGGGCACGGTCGGCGGCCAGCCCGACGCGGCCCGGTTCCCCCGCTCGCTGCGGGCCGCCGACCACGGCATCCGCTGGGACGCCCCGGCGCGGGCGCTGCGCGACACGGTCGCGCCCATCCTGGCCGACCGGCTGCGGGTGTGCCGCGACAAGGGCTTCGACGCCGCCGCGCTGGACCGGCTGGCCGCGGCGCCCGAGGACGTCCTGGTACGCGTGCTCGACGCCGCGCGCGAGCTGCGCCTGCCCGTCGGGCTGGTCGACCGCTCCGACGCGCGGGCCGACCTCAGGCTGCCGCCGTCACCCGTGGGCGGGGCTGGCACTTCGGGCAGGAGTACGACGAGCGGTTCATGAACTGCTCGCGGCGGATCGCCGTGCCGCAGCGCCCGCAGGGCTCGCCCTCGCGGCCGTACGCGTTGAGCGAGCGGTCGAAGTAGCCGGACTCGCCGTTGACGTTGACGTACAGCGCGTCGAAGGTGGTGCCGCCGACCTTGATCGCTTCGCCGAGCACCTCGCGCACCTGCTGGAGCAGCTTCGTGGCGGCGGCCGCGGACAGCTCGTCGCAGGGCCGCTCGCCGTGCAGCTTCGCCCGCCACAGCGCCTCGTCGGCGTAGATGTTGCCGACCCCGGAGATCAGCCCCTGGTCCAGCAGCGCCCGCTTCACCCCGGTGCGCCGGCGGCGCAGCGCGGCCAGGAAGTCGGCGGGCTTGAACTCGGGGTCCATCGGGTCGCGGGCGATGTGCGCGATCTCGGCGGGCAACTGCGCGCCGCCCGGTGAGACGGCCAGGCCGCCGAAGGTGCGCTGGTCGACGAAGCGCAGCTGCGGTCCGCCGTCGGTGAAGTCGAAGCGGATGTGCAGGTGCTTCTCCTCCGGCGCCGTGGCGGGCTGCACCAGCATCTGACCGGACATGCCGAGGTGGCCGACGATCGCGTCCCCGCTGTCCAGCGGCAGCCAGAGGTACTTGCCGCGGCGGCAGGCGGCGGTGACGGTCCGCCCGGTCAGCACCGCGACGAAGTCGGCGGCCCCGGCGGCATGGCGGCGGATCGCGCGAGCGTGGCGCACCTCGACGGCGGCGATGGTCCGGCCGACCACCCACTCCGCCAGCCCGCTGCGCACGGTCTCGACCTCAGGCAACTCCGGCATGCTCCACCCTCTCCTCGGCCAACCCGCCCATTCTGCTCCCGCCGTCTGACAACGAGCCGACGGCGGCACGGGGTCAGGGCTCCCGGGCCTCGGGATGGTCCAGGTCCACGGCCCGGTTGGAGAGCACCTGCCAGGCGTCCTCGGCCGCGCGCTGCTCGGCCTCCTTCTTGGTGCGGCCGGTCACGCCGCCGAAGCGCTCGGCGCTGACCACCGCCCAGGCGGTGAAGGTCTTGGCGTGGTCGGGGCCCTGCTCCTCGATGACGTACTCGGGGACGCCCCAGCCGTGCTCGGAGGTCAGCTCCTGAAGGCTCGTCTTCCAGTCCAGCGACGCCCCGCGCCGGGCCGACTCGGCCATCAGCGGGTCGAACAGGTTCTTGATGACGTCGCTGGCCCGGGGCATGCCGTGCTCCAGGTAGATCGCGCCGAGCAGCGCCTCCAGCGTGTCGGCCAGGATCGACTCCTTGTCCCGGCCGCCGGTGGCCTCCTCGCCCTTGCCCAGCAGCAGGTGCGGGCCGATCCCCAGGGAGCGGGCCACCCCCGCCAGGGCCCGGGAGTTGACCACGCTGGCGCGCAGCTTGGCCAGCCGGCCCTCGGCCAGGTCGGGATGGGCGTGGTACAGCGAGGCGGTGATCACCACGCCGAGCACCGAGTCGCCGAGGAACTCCAGGCGCTCATTGGTGGGCAGGCCGCCGTGCTCGTACGCGTACGAGCGGTGGGTCAGCGCGCGCCCCAGCAGTTCGGGCTCGAACGGGACGCCGAACGCGGCGGCCAGTTCGGCGGGGTCCGGCGCCTCGGCCGGTTTCGGGTCGTGCGATTTCGCTGCCATCAGCGACACCCCATTCGGCGGCCGCGGGACGGCGCGGACATGGCGACGTCGCCGACCGGCTCATGCCGGTCGGCGACGCGACGAGTTGAACACCCCGGCGGCACCGGGAACGGCTCTGGTTAGACCTCGAGAACCTGGCGGCCGTTGTACGTGCCGCAGACGGTGCAGGCGCTGTGCGGCAGCTTGGCCGACTTGCACTGCGGGCAGGCCACGGTCGCGACCGCGGTGGCCTTCCACTGCGCCCGGCGGTGACGGGTGTTGCTGCGCGACATCTTGCGCTTCGGGACTGCCACTGTATTACTCCTCAGTAGTAGCCGGCGGGTGCCGACCTTCTCTTCTCGGCCGGCGGCCGACTGGTGTCTGGCTCCGCGGCGCCGTCAGGCTTGCGGATCTGCGGGCTTCTCCGGCTCCAGGCCGGTCAACCCGCGCAACGCCGCCCAACGTGCGTCGACCACCTCGTGCGTGTGGTCGTCGGGCAGCTCGTCCCAGCGCACCCCGCACTCGGGGCACAACCCTGGGCAGTCCTCGCGGCACAGCGGGTTGACCGGCAGTGACAGCACCACCGCATCCCGCACCGCCGGCTCCAGGTCGACCAGGTCGTCCCGGATCCGTCCCACCTCGTCCTCGTCGGTGGTCTCGCCAGTGGCGCTGTCGGCATACGCGAACAGCTCCTGGACCTGGACGTCCACCTCGTCCTCGATCTCGGTGAGACAGCGGCCGCACTCGCCCACCAGCGGACCGGTGACGGTCCCGGAGACGAGCACGCCCTCCGACACCGACTCCATCCGCAGGTCCAGGACGAGGTCGGCGCCTTCCGGCACACCGATCATCTCCAGACCCAGGTCAGCCGGTGCCGGGACCACCCGATGGAGGGTACGCATCGCACCCGCGCCACGCGGCAGGTCCCGGATGTCGAGGACGAGCGGCGCTCGCGGATCAAGGTGCTTCATCGAATGATCAGACATGACTTTTCACAGAGGCGAATCGTGGAACGGCCGAGTTGTCGCAGGCCGACGTAGAAGGTTACCTGAACCGGCCCGATGCCGTCGAACGGGCCGGTTCACCCGCGCGCCGCGGGCCGGTTCGGGGTCAGAACGGAAGCGGGCGATCGTCGTCACCCGGGACGAACGACCCGATCTCGCGCAGCGCGTGCATCTTGTCGCGCCCCCGCTCGATCGAGGCCAGCGCCCGGGTGAGGAACTGCTCGAAGTTGCCGAGGGCGGTGTCGACGTACTCGTCGACCTCGTCGCGCAGTCGCTGCGCCTCGGCACGGGCCTCCGCGACGATGCGGGCGCCCTCGTGCTCGGCGGAGACTGTGATCTCGTTCACCGAGACCAGGCGGGCGTGTTCCTGCTCACCCTCGTGGATGATCCGGTCCGCCTCGCGCCGGCCGGCGTCGAGGATCTTGTCGCGCTCCTCCAGCAAAGCGGCGGAGCGGCGCAGCTCGCCGGGCAGCTCTGCCCGCAACTGGTCCAGCGCGCCGATCAGCTCACCGCGGTCGACCATGCAGTTGCGCGACATCGGCACCGATCGCGCGGCTTCCGCCAGAGCGATGATGTCGTCAATACGGTCGAGTGGGTCCACCGACGGTCACTCCTCATACACGGTTGTAGTCCACACCATGATGCGTCCCGGCCCTACCGTCGCGGCAGACCGGTCCCGCTGCGGCGAGTCGCCGCAGGTAGGGAAGTTTCAGGCCGCTCGGGCAGGCCGCAACCGCTCCGCGAGCCGGCGCTCCACCAGCTCCGGCACGTACGGAGAGACGTCGCCGCCCCACTTGGCGACCTCCTTGACCAGGCTGGACGCGATGAATGAATAGAGCGGGTTCGTCGGCATGAACAGGGTCTCCACTCCGGACAGCCCGACGTTCATCTGCGCCATCTGCAGTTCGTAGTCGAAGTCGCTGACCGCCCGGATGCCCTTGACCACGACCTGGGCGTCCTCGTCCCGGCAGTAGTCGACCAGCAGGCCCTGGAAGGACTCGATCCGCACGTTGGGGTGGCCCTTGGTCACCTCGCGCAGGATCTCCAGCCGCTCCTCGACACTGAACAGGCCCTGCTTCGACTGGTTGATCAGCACCGCGACGATCACCTCGTCGAACAGCCGGGCCGATCGATCGATGATGTCCAGGTGTCCCCGGGTGACCGGGTCGAACGACCCGGGACAGACCGCACGCCTCACTAGCTGCTCACCCTTCTGGTTCACTCGCTCCGCCACTCTGCGCAACGGCGCGACCGTACCAAAGCGTCGACTCCCCGTAGCGGCGGCCGCGATCGGCAGTGACGCCTTCCACCCAGGACGGCTCCGGCGAGCGGGTGGCCCGCTCCACCACCAGCACCGCGCCGTCGGCGAGCCAGCCGTGCCCGACCAGCGCGGCCAGGGCCGCGGTCAGCTCCGGCTCGGTCAGCGGGTACGGCGGGTCGGCGAAGACGACGTCGTAGGGGCCGCCCTGCGGTCCCGCGGCGAGCACCGTGCCGACCCGGCCCGCCGCCACGGCCGCCCCGGCCGCGCCCAGGGTGGCGATGTTCTCCCTGATCACCCGGATGGCCCTGGCGTCGGACTCGACCAGCAGCGCGTGCGCCGCCCCGCGCGACAGCGCCTCCAGCCCGACCGCGCCGGAACCGGCGAACAGGTCGAGCACGCGGGCGCCGCCGAGGTCGGTCATGGACTCCAGCGCCGAGAACAGGGCCTCGCGTACGCGGTCGGAGGTGGGCCGGGTGTCGCGCCCGTCCGGGGTGCGCAGCCGCCGCCCGCCGTACCTGCCCGCCACGATCCTCGTCACGCCCCCACGCTACGGGATCAGCGGTTGCTCACCCCGTGCGCGCGGTCGATCACCAGGCGGCGACCGTCGCCGGAAAGCGATAACGATTCGGCAACGGTTCATTCACCAGCCACCCGTAGCGTTTCCGTGCGACCGCGCACCTTCACTAGGGTCAACCGGTCTCAGACTTTCACCCCAGTCACATCCACCCCAATGGAGCACGCGTGAATCGTCCATTCACCCGACGCCTGCTCGCCTACGCGGGCAGCGCGGTGCTCGGCCTCGCGGGCGCCTTCGTACTGGCGAGCCCCGCCCAGGCGCACCACACCGTCGTCACGGCCAAGGCCAAATGCACCCCCAACGAGTGGGTCATCTCCTGGACCGTCGAGAACTGGGACACCCAGATGTCGGCGACGCTCCAGGTCACGGCCAACCCGGACACCCCGATCACCAACATCGTGGACGGCGCCACCCTGCCGGGTAAGACCAAGAACAACAAGGGCGGCAAGCTGTACGGCGACCAGACCGTCCCGCTGTCCACCACCTCGGCCGACCTGAGCATCACCGGCACGTGGACCAACGGCGTCTCGGCCACCAACACCGGCCACATCGACCTCGACCGCACCAACTGCGGCAACTACAAGGCCGACGTGACCGGCTCGGCCCGCTGCGACGCCGAGAGCGGCACGTGGCAGGTCACCTGGGCCGTGGTCAACAAGCACTACACCGACGCGGCCGTCGCGAAGATCGTCAACAACCCGGCCGACCTGAAGTTCAGCGGCACGCTGACCGACGGCACCTGGACCCCGCTGGCCGACAAGACCCAGGTCGTGGGCCTGGCCGACGGCCAGAGCATCCCCGGCGGCGCGACCGTCAACGCGACCCAGACGGTGCCCGGCACCGCCGCGGGCGCGCGGCTGAAGGTCAAGCTGGACTGGAACGGCGGCCCCGGCAGTGCCACGCCGCAGCCCGGCGCGGCCGAGGACACCGACTCCAGCGAGATCGCGTTCGAGGGCGCCTGCATCAAGAACTCGCCCAAGCCGTCGGTCACCTTCGCCGTCGACTGCACCGGCGTCGTCACCGTGACGCTGATCAACGCCGCCGAGGCGACCAAGGCCGCGACCTTCGAGGTCACCGGCGCCGACGGCTGGACCAGCGGCCCGGTCGTGGTGCAGGCCGGCGAGAAGGCGCTGCCCGTGACGGTGCCCGCCAAGAACGCCAAGAAGATCTCCGTCACCGAGGGCGGCGTGCTGCTGCCCGGCGGCGAGTACACCCCCGAGGTCCAGCACTGCGACGAGCCGTCGCCGTCCCCCTCGGGCTCGCCGCAGCCGCACCTGCCCACCACCGGCGCCAACGTGACGCTGGCCGTGGTCTCCGGCCTGGTGCTGATCGCGGTCGGTGCCGTGATCTTCCTGCTCGCCCGTCGCCGCCGGCTGAACCTGACCGACGTGTGACCGTGAGCTGATCCACCGTACGAACAAGGGCGGGCCCCCGCGGGGGTCCGCCCTTTCGCTTGCGCTCAGCCCTTCTGGAGGTACTCGGCGCGGTCGGCGTCGACCAGGCGCGCCACCTGCTCGGCCAGCAGCGGATGCGCCGCCAGGTCCGGGTCGTCGGCCAGCAGTTGCTCGGCCTCGGCGCGCGCCTCGCCGATCAGGTCGCGGTCGCGCAGCAGCGACAGCAGCCGCAGGTGCGAGCGCCGCCCCGACTGCGCCGCCCCGAGCACGTCGCCCTCGCGCCGCTGCTCCAGGTCCAGCTCGGCCAGGCGGAAGCCGTCCAGGGTGGAGGCGACCGCGTCCAGCCGCTCGCGCGCGGGGGTGCCCTCGACCGCCTCGGTGACCAGCAGGCACAGGCCCGCCGCCGTGCCCCGGCCGACCCGGCCGCGCAGCTGGTGCAGCTGCGACACCCCGAACCGGTCGGCGTCGAGGATCACCATCGCGGTCGCGTTCGGCACGTCCACGCCGACCTCGATCACGGTCGTGGCGACCAGGACGTCGAGCTGCCCGGCCGCGTACGACCGCATCACCGCGTCCTTCTCGTCGGCGGGCAGGCGGCCGTGCAGCACCCCGATGCGCAGGCCGCGCAGCGGCCCCTCGGCCAGCAGCGGGGCCACGTCCAGCACCGCGACCGGTGGCCGCCTGTCGTCCTCCTCGGCGCCCTCGACCGGCTCGACCTCGTCCTCGGTGCCGTTGTCACCGATGCGCGGGCAGACGACGTACGCCTGGTGGCCCCGCTGGACCTCCTCGACCACACGGCGCCAGGCCCGCTCCAGGAACGCGGGCTTCTCCGCCACCGGCACCACGTGCGAGGCGATCGGCGAGCGGCCGCCCGGCAGCTGCGACAGGCTGGACACCTCCAGATCGCCGTAGACGGTCATCGCGACCGTGCGCGGGATCGGCGTCGCGGTCATGACCAGCACGTGCGGCGGCTGCTCGGCCTTGGCCCGCAGCGCGTCGCGCTGCTCGACGCCGAACCGGTGCTGCTCGTCGACGACGACCAGGCCCAGGTCGGCGAAGTCGACTCCCTCGTACAGCAGCGCGTGTGTGCCCACGACCAGCCCGGCCGAACCGTCGGCGAGCTTGGCCAGGGCCTTGCGCCGCGCCGCCGCGCCCTGCGAGCCGGTCACCAGCACGATCTGGGTGCCGTCGGGGTCGCCGTCGAGCTCGTCGGCGCGGCCCTGGGGACCGAGCAGGCGGCCGATGCCCCGGTGGTGCTGGGTGGCGAGCACCTCGGTCGGCGCCAGCAGCGCCGCCTGCCCGCCCGCGTCCACGACCTGGAGCATCGCCCGCAGCGCGACCAGCGTCTTGCCCGCGCCCACCTCGCCCTGCAGCAGCCGGTGCATCGGGTGCGGCCGGGCCAGGTCCGCGGCGATCTCCTCGCCGACCGCGAGCTGCCCGTCGGTGAGCGTGAACGGCAGCGACGCGTCGAAGCCGGACAGCAGCCCGCCCTCGCGCGGGGGCCGCGGCACGGCGGGCCACGCGGCGGCCTGCTGCTTGCGCCGCACCAGCGTCAGCTGTACGGCGAACGCCTCGTCCCACGCCAGCCGCCGCCGCGCGATGTACAGCAGCTCCTTGGAGCTCGGCCGGTGGATCTCGCGCAGCGCCGTGGCCAGGTCGAGCAGCTTGCGCCCGGCGCGCAGCCCGGACGGCAGCGGATCGGCGGGCAGCTCGACCGTGTCCAGCACCACCCGCACGCACCGGGCCAGCACCCAGGTCGGCACCGCCGCCGCGGCCGGATACACCGGGATCAGCGCCCCGGCGAACTCCTCCACCTCGGCGGCCACCTCGCCGCCCTCGGCCCCGGCGTCGAGCAGCACGTACTCCGGGCTGTTGAGCTGGCGGCGGCCGCGGAACTCGCCGACCTTGCCCGCGAACAGGCCCCAGAGGCCCGCGCGCAGCTCCCGCTCGCGCCACGCCTGCTGGAAGAACGTCAGGATGAGCTGGCCGCCGGAGCCGTCGCCGACGACGACCTCCAGCATGCTGCCGCGGCGCTGGCGCATCGGGCGGGTCGTGGTGCGCAGCACCTGCGCGAGCACGGTGACCTGCTCGCCGATCTCCAGCGAGCGCATGTCGGTGTGCTCGCCGCGCTCGTCGTACCGGCGCGGGAAGTGGAACAGCAGGTCACCGGCGGTGTACAGGTCCAGGTGCGTGGCCAGGGCCTTGGCGGTCTTCTCCCCGACCAGCTTCTTCAGCGGGGTCTCGACGTCGGCGTCGCCCATCACTCCACCCCCACCAGCAGCGGGTAGTGCGGCTGGCCGCCGTCGTACGCGTGGATCTCCACGAACGGCCAGCGGGCCGCGACGTGCGCGTTCAGCGCGGGCACCAGCTCCTGCGGCGCCTGCGCCCCGACGATCAGGGTGACCAGCTCGCCGCCGCTGGCCAGCATCCGGTCCAGCAGCTCCACGCAGACCGTGCGCAGGTCGTCGCCGATCAGGTTGACCTCGCCCTCGATGAGCGCGATCACGTCGCCGGGGCGGCAGCGCCCCGCCACCGTCAGCGCCTCCCTGCTGGCCCAGGTCACCTCGGCCGAGCGGCAGGCACCGGCGGCCTCCGCCATCGCGATCACGTCGTCCTCGAACCGGCGGGAGGAGTCGCGCACCGCCAGGGCGGCCAGCGCCTGCACCGGCGAGCGCGTCGGGATCACCCGGACCTTGACCCCCTCGCCGAACGCCTCGTCGGCGGCGGCCTGGGCCACCGCGCGCAGGTTGCCGTCGGTCGGCACCACCGCGACCCGGCCCGCGCCCGTGGCGAGGATCGCGTCCAGCACCTCGGCCGTGGACGGGTTCGCCGGGACCGCGACCGCGCCCTCGGCGGTCAGCAGGTCCTCGATGCCCTCCCCCGCCGCGGTGACCACGACCGCGCGGGCGGTCGGGTCCGGGCGGCGCGGCGCGTGCTCTGCGGTCGGGCTTGTCAGGTGCGTGATCTGGATCTGGTACGGCCGCCCGGCGGCCAGCCCCGTCTCCACCGCCGCGCCGGCGTCGTCGACGTGCACGTGCACCCGCCACGTCGCCGGGCCGCCCACCACCACCAGCGAGTCCCCGAGGCGGTCCAGCGCCTCGCGCAGCTCGGCGATCTCCCCCGCCCCGGTGTCGATCAGGAACTGCACCTCGTAGGCCGGGCCGCGGTATGCCGGGCGCGCGTGCGCGCCGTGATCGTGCCCGCTGTGTTCCTCGTCATCGGTGACAGTCGCCACCACGCCGGGCGCCTGGCTCTCGTCGTGCTCGCCGGTCAGCGCCTCCAGCATCGCCTCCAGCAGCAGGACCAGCCCGTGCCCGCCCGCGTCGACCACCCCGGCCGTCGCCAGCACCGGCAGCTGCTCCGGCGTACGCGCCAGCGCCCGCCGGGCCTCCCCCACCGCCTCGCGCACCGCGGTCACGCAGTCGTCGGTCCGGCAGCCCGCGGCCGCCTTCGCCGCGTCGCGGGCCACGGTGAGGATGGTGCCCTCCACCGGCCGCGCCACCGCCGCGTACGCCGACGTCGCGGCCGCGTCCAGGGCCGGGACCAGGCCGTCGTCGTCGACGCGGTCGGCCAGGCCGGACAGCCACTGCGCGGTGATCACCCCGGAGTTGCCGCGCGCGCCCAGCAGCGCCCCGCGCGCCATCGCCCGCAGCACCGAGCCCGGCGTCGGGTCCTCGGTGAGCACGTCGACCTGCGCCTGGTGCGCGGCGGTCAACGTCAGCAGCAGATTGGTCCCGGTGTCGCCGTCGGGCACCGGGTAGACGTTGAGCTGGTTGAGCGCGTGTTCCTGCCGGCCGACGACGGCCACGGCGAGCGAACTCCAGCGCCGCACCGCGGCGACGTCGAGGACCTCCAGCACGGGGCCAGCCTAACGGGGGCGCACCCTGTTCTCACGCTCGGCGCCGCGAGACGGTAGAGTGATGTGCAGCCCGATCGTGCGCCGTCACCTAGAGGAACGGCACCCCGGGCTCGTTCCCCGATTGGGCATCCGAGGAGCCGGTCAGCTACCCTGGTCAGGTTCCCGGCACAATGACGCTGCGGTCGGGTTGTTGATCTAGACGAACTCAGGAGATTCCCGTGGCTAGCGTGTGCGACGTCTGTGGCAAGGGGCCGGGTTTCGGCCACAACGTTTCCCACTCGCACCGGCGGACCAACCGTCGCTGGAACCCGAACATCCAGTCGGTGCGCACCCCCGCCGGTGGCGGCAACACCCGTAAGGTGCAGGTCTGCACCTCGTGCCTGAAGGCCGGCAAGGTCACCCGCGCCTGACGCGAGACTTCCCAAGGCCGCCGAGCTCCGGCTCGGCGGCCTTTTGCCGTACCCCCGAAACCTGACCCACCCGGTCGGCGCCGCCCCACCCAGCCCGCGACCCCACACCACCTCGGGCCGGGCCGGGCCGGCCTGGGTCTTTTCATAAACGTTGGCCTATCTCATCGAGTTCGATCTCTTCCGAGTCGATGAGATAGGCCAACGTTTATGAAAGGCGCGAGATGGAAGCGCGAGGTGGTCGGCCGGCGGGAGCGTAAGCCGTCCGGTGCCGGAATAGGTCAGAGGTCGCGGCCGAAGCTGCGGCAGCCGGGCTCGTCGCGGTAGTGGCCGAAGTTCTCGATCAGCTGGTACCCGATCGCCTGGTACATGGCGATCGCCTCCGGCTGGGCGGTGCCCGTCTCCAGGATGGCCCGCGCCCGGCCGTGCGCCCGCGCGTCGGCCTCGACGACCGCCATGATCCGCCGACCGACGCCCTGGCCGCGCACTACCGGCGCCGTATACACGCGCTTGATCTCGGCGACGTCCTCGGTCTCGTTCCAGCTGCGCCAGCCGCCGCAGCCCACCGGCGCCCCCTCGTGGTACGCGATGAAGAACCCGCCGTCCGGCGGGTCGAACTCCACGGCGTCGATCGGGGTGGCGTCACCCCCGCCGTACCGCTCGGTGAGGTCCGCCATCAGCTCGGCGATCAACTTGCGCGCGACCGGCGCCCCGAAGCGCGTCGGCCGGATCTCGATCTCGGTCACGCGCCAGAGAATACGGACTTCCGCGCATTGGCACCACTTGTCCGTTAGGTAACCGGCCCACTACTCGCCGGTACCTTACCGACGCCGAGTTGATCACGGCGCCGGGGTGCAGACACACCGTCGAGCACGCCCATAAGTTCATGATCGACGCGGCCGGACGGGGCGGGGCGGGGTCAGGCGCGGAAGTGGTCCCAGCCCTTCGGGCCGTACCAGGGGCGGGAGTCGACGGTGACGGTGGTGCCGTGGACGACCTCGCCGACCGGGTGCCAGCCGTCGGGCAGGGGGATGCCGGGCGGGAAGGTGGCGGCGAGGGCATGGTCGTCACCGCCGGCCAGCAGCCACTGGTACGGGTCGACGCCCAGCGCCAGCGCCGCGTCGCGCATCTGCTCCGGCACCGCGAACGCCGACCGGTGCAGGTTGATGCCGACCTTGCTGGCCTGCGCGATGTGGCCCAGGTCCGCGATCAGCCCGTCCGAGATGTCGATCATCGAGGTGGCCCCGGCCCGGCCCGCCGCCGGTCCCGCCGTGTACGGCACGATGGGCCGCCGATACGCCTCCACCAGCAGCTTCGGCGTACGGAAGCCGCGCGACAGCACCGTGTACCCGGCGGCGGCGTACCCGACCCGGCCCGCCAGCGCCACCACGTCGCCCTCGACCGCCCCCGACCGCAGCACCGGCGCCAGCCCGTGCAGGTCGCCCAGGGCCGTCACCGCGATCGTCAGGGTGGGGCTGGCCGTCATGTCACCACCGACGACGCTCGCACCGACCAGCGCCGCCTCGGCGGCCAGCCCGTCGGCGAGCTGCTCGGCCCAGGCCACGTCCAGGTCGGGCGGGGCGCAGAGGCCCACCAGCAGCGCCGTCGCGGTGGCGCCCATCGCCGCGATGTCGGCCAGGTTCGCCGCCGCCGCCCGACGGCCGATGTCCTCCGCGTCTGCCCAGTCGCGCCGGAAGTGGCGCCCCTCGACGAGGACGTCGGTCGAGGCGACCACGCGACCGTCCGATGCGATCACGAGCGCGGCGTCGTCGCCCGGACCGAGCAGGGTGGCCGGGCCCCTGCCGAGCCGGGCCACCACCCGCTCGATCAGCCCGAACTCACCCGTACGCGCGACGCTCATAGCACCTCTTTTCGCTTGTGGCGCGCCTCCTGCCGCTGTCCGCAGACCACCCGTGAGGTAGTTTCACAGCGGTACGCACAAAGGAGTCGTCCGTGGTTCACGCTTATATCCTGATCCAGACGTCGGTCGGCAAGTCGGTCGACGTCTCCGCTGCCATCGGCGACATCCAGGGTGTCACCCGGGTCGACGCGGTCACCGGGCCGTACGACGTGATCGCCATGGTGCAGGCGCACACCGTCGACGAACTCGGCAAACTCGTACTGTCACAGATCCAGCTGATCCCGAACATCACCCGTACGCTGACGTGCCCGATCATCCACCTATGAGTAACGATCAGGCGACACGTCCGGCCGACCGCTCCGCCAAGCTCCTCGCGGCAGCGATCGCCGTGCCCGTGGCACTGGCCGCCGGGTACGCCTTCTTCCAGGTCATGCGCCCGGCCGACGCCCCCGCGGCGGCCCCGAAGCCCAGCGTCGGCACCTCCGCCAGCCCGCAGGTCATGCCGACCGCGCCCGTGGTGATGGCCACCCCCGTCCTCGGCGACCGCCAGGCCACCGTGTGCCGCGCCCTGCTGTCGCAACTGCCCGAGCAGGTCGGCGGCCTGCCCCGCCGCCAGGTCTCCGGCGGCTTCGAGCAGAACGCCGCCTGGGGCGACCCGGCCCTGATGCTGACCTGCGGTGGCACGACGCCCACCTTCCCGCCGACCGACGACGTGTACAAGCTGGACGGCGTCTGCTGGCACGAGTCCGCCGGCACCTTGACCACGGTCGACCGTGAGGTCCCCGTCTCCGTCACGGTCCCGGCCGGCCGGCCGGCCGAGCTGATCATCGAGTTCTCGAAGACCCTGATCGAGACGGTCCCGTCGGCGGCGACCATGCCCACCGGCTGCCGCTGAGTCGGGCCGCACCGCCAACCGCCCGCCTTTTCATTGACGCTGGCCTATCTAGAGGACGAATTCGTCAAAGTCGTCCTCTAGATAGGCCAGCGTCAATGCTTAGTGGCTGCTCGCAGCCCCCGGTACGTGACCCGGGCCGACCGGGCGCGCGTCAGTGGAGACCGGTCCCCCGGTGCAGCGCGGTACGGATCAGCCGCGACACCAGCTTCGGGTAGTCCAGCCCGCTGGCTGCCCACATACGCGGGAACATGCTCGTCGACGTGAACCCCGGCATGGTGTTGATCTCGTTGAGGTACACCTCGCCGTCATCCGTGACGAAGAAGTCGACCCGCCCCAGCCCGGCGCAGTCCAGCGCCGTGAAGGTCCGCACCGCCAGCTCCCGCACCCGCGCCGCCAGCTCGGGCGACAGGTTCGCGGGCAGGTCGTACTCGCAGTCGTCGCCGAGGTACTTGGCCTCGAAGTCGTAGAACTCGTGCCCGCCCGCGACCACCCGGATCTCGGCCAGCACGGACGCCTCGGGCTGGCCGCCGGCCTCGCCCTCCAGCACGCCGCACTCCACCTCGCGGCCCACGATCGCGGCCTCGACCAGCACCTTCGGGTCGATCGCGCGCGCCTTGGCCAGCGCCGCGTCGAACTCGTCCCAGCTGCTGACCTTGCTGATGCCGAACGACGACCCGGCCCGCGACGGCTTCACGAACACCGGCAGGCCGAGGCGGTCGCGGTCGGCCTGGGTGAGCTCCTGGCCGTTGCGCAGCACCGCGTACGGCCCGACTGGGATGCCCTCGGCGGCCGCGAGCTTCTTGGTGAACTCCTTGTCCATGGCGGCCGCGGAGGCGAACACGTTCGCCCCGACGTACGGGATGCCCGCCATCTCCAGCAGCCCCTGGATCGTCCCGTCCTCGCCGTACGCCCCGTGCAGGGCGGGGAAGACCACGTCGACCTCGGCCAGCGCCGCCGCGGCGCCCTCGGTCGGCTCCAGCACCACCAGGTCGTGGCTGGTCGGGTCGGCGGGCAGCACGACCGCCCGGCCGGAGGCGGCCGTGATCTCGGGCATGGCGCCGCCCTCGATCGCGAGCGGGGACTCGCCCGAGGCGAGCACCCAGCGTCCCTCGCGGGTGATGCCGACCGGCACCGCCTCGTACTCGTCGGGGTCGAGCGCGCCCAGAATGCTGCCGGCGCTCACGCAGGAGACGCCGTGCTCGGTGCTGCGCCCGCCGAAGACGACGGCGACGCGGATCTTGCGCTGGCTGCTTTCACTCACGCGGCTGACCCTACCGTGCTCTGTGATGAACCGGTGAAGAGCACGTCGTGCGGCACCCCAGGTGGCACTAGGGTCTCGCACCGTGACCCCTCACGCGCGCCTGCGGCGCATCCGCATCTGGCTCGTCTGCTTCATCATCTGCCTCGTGCTGAGCGGCGCGACGGCCTTTCCGCTGCTCACCGAGGTCCGCTGGCTCGACGGGCTGCTACGCGAGCCCTGGGTGCCCGCACCGCAGGCCCTGGTCGACTTCCTCGGCCACGTCCGCGCCGGACTGGAGGCGACGGGCCGGGACTACCCCTTCCTCGCGTACGGCACGGACTGGCTGGCCTTCGCGCACCTGGTCATCGCGGCCGCCTACTGGGGACCGCTGCGCGACCCCGTCCGCAACCTCTGGGTGATCCACTGGGGCATGTTCTGCTGCGTGGCGGTGATCCCGCTGGCGCTGATCGCGGCGCCGACCCGGGGGCTGCCGTGGTGGTGGATCCCGATCGACTGCTCGTTCGGCGTCTTCGGCATCGTCCCGCTCCTGGTCGTACGCCGCCACATCCTCGCCCTGACCCCCCAGCCCGCCCCCACCCCACCCCCGGCCCCCACCGCCGCCTAACCGACCGCACCTCCACGAGCACCCCCACCCCAGGCCAAGTTGCCGGGCAATCGGGGCAATGAGCGGTGCTCATTGCCCCGATTGCCCGGCAACTTCGAAGGGTGACCTGCGGCGGCGGGCGCCTGCGCGCCGAACGGCCAGCCGGGCGCGGGGCCGGGGCCGGGCGCGGGGCGGGGGCCGGGCGCGGGGCGGGGGCCGGGCGCGGGGGCCGGCGCGGGGCGGGACGGGCGAAGGGACTCGCGCCGGGGTTCCGCCACAAGATCGCTGTCTTCGGTCAAAACGTCGAGCTGAGCAGTCCGTTCTGACCGCAAGCAGCGATCATCAGCCCCTCCGCACCGAAGATCACTGTCCTCGGTCAAACCCGCCACCCTCCATCCCCTCGAAGCCGGGCTCTGACCGAAACCGCCGACTCCCCCGACCCACCTCACTCCCGCCGACATAGACGCTGGCCTATCTCGTCGACTCCACGTAGATCACCTTCCACGTAATAGGCCAACGTCTATGAAAAACGGGGCTGGGAAGCGACGGGCTGGGTGGGGTGGGTGGGACGGGTTGGGTGGGACGGGGTGGGACGGGGTGGGACGGGACGGGGTGAGACGGGACGGGGTGGGGTGGGGCGGGGCGGGGGGTTGGGTGGGTCAGGCTGCGGCGGTGAGGGCGGTACGCAGGTCCGCCAGCAGGTCCTCGGTGTCCTCGACGCCGCAGGACAGCCGGACGAATCCCGGTGCCACGTTGTCGCCCCACTGGTGGCGCCGGTCGGCGCTGCTGTGCAGGCCGCCGAAGCTCGTCGCCGCCGCCACCAGGTTCGACGCGCGCAGGAATGTCGCCACCTGCTCCGCGGACCCCAGCTCGAACGACACCAGCCCGGGCACGATCTTCATCTGCCGGGCCGCGATCGGCGAGTCCCCCGCCCAGCGGACACCCCGGACCCCGGACAGCCCGCGCAGCAGCGCGGCGACGGCGGCGCCGTTGGCGGCCTGCTGGCGCAGGCGCAGGGCGAGGGTGCCCATGGAGCGCCGGGCCAGCCAGCAGTCGAACGCCGACGGGATGGCGCCGGCCAGCGCCCGCCACTGGCGCATGCCGCCGAGCAGGTCGGCGTCGCGGGTGGCGACGTAGCCGAGCAGCAGGTCGGAGTGGCCGGAGATGGCCTTGGTGCCGGAGGCGACGACCACGTCGGCGCCGAGGTCGAGCGGGCGCTGCGACAGCGGCGTGGCGGTGGTGTTGTCGACGGCGACCAGGGCTCCGGCGGCGTGGGCGGCCTGGGCGACGGCGGCGATGTCGACCAGGTCGAGGCCGGGGTTGGCGGGGGTCTCCAGCAGCACCAGCCGTACGCCGTCGAAGGACGGGTAGGGACCGGCCGTGGGCACCTCGACGGTCTGCACGCCGAGCCCGGCGAGGGTGCTCGCGGCGAAAGCGCGCACCTGGTAGTACCCGTCGGCGGGGATCATGAGGGTGTCACCGGTACGCAGCACCGTCAGCAGCAGCGCGGTGATCGCGGCCTGGCCGCTGCCGAAGGCGAGGCAGTCGCCGCCCTCCAGCCCGCCGATGGCCGCCTCCAGCAGCCGCCGGGTCGGGTTGTCGCCCCGCCCGTAGCCGTCCAGGTCGGGCCGGTAGCCCTCGGGCGGCAGGTGGTACGGGGCGGCCAGCACCGGGCCCGGGAGCAGCGGTGCTCCGGGAACGGGTTCGGGCATGCCGACGTGGACCGACAGGGTGCTGTCGCCGTACTGCGTTGTCATAGGCGAACCGTAACCGGCCCACCTGGCGGGATCACTCGGGCTTGGTCGAACGTGACATCAGCGTGGTGAGCGCGGTCCGGGGGTCGACGCCCTCGTGGCAGATCCGCTCGACCTGCTCGGTGATCGGCATCTCGACGCCGTGCGAGTGGGCCAGGTCCCGGATGGCCAGGCAGCTCTTGACGCCCTCGGCGGTGTACCGGGTGGCGGCCTGCGCCTGCTCCAGCGTCTTGCCCCGGCCCAGGTGCTCGCCGAAGGTGCGGTTGCGCGACAGCGGTGACATGCAGGTGCCGATGAGGTCGCCCATCCCGGCCAGGCCGGAGAAGGTGAGCGGGTCGGCGCCCAGCGCCACACCGAGCCGGGCGGTCTCGGCCAGGCCCCGGGTGACCAGCATGGCCTTGGTGTTGTCGCCCAGGCCCATCGCGTGCGCGACGCCGTACGCGAGCGCGATCGCGTTCTTGACCGCGCCGCCGAGCTCGCACCCGATGACGTCGTCGTTGGTGTACGGCCGAAAGTACGGCGTGGTCGTCGCCCGCTGCACGGTGGTGGCCCGGTCGATGTCGCTGCACGCCACGACGGTGGCGGCGGGCTGCTCCAGCGCGATCTCCGGCGCCAGGTTGGGCCCGCTGACCACGGCGACGCGGTCGGGCGACACCCCGGCGGCCTCGACGATGACCTGGCTCATCCGCTGGGTGGTGCCCAGCTCGATGCCCTTCATCAGCGAGACCAGGGTGGCGTCGGGGTGCACCGAGGCGGCCCAGTCGGCCAGGTTCGGGCGCAGGGTCTGCGACGGCACGGCGAGCACCACGATCTCGGCGCCGTCGATGGCCTCCAGCGCCGAGCCGGTCGCGGTGACCCGCGCCCCGACGTACATGTCCTCCAGGTATTCCGGGTTGCGGCCGGTCTCGCGGATCGCGGCGGCGATCTCGGGGCGGCGCGCCCACAGCGCGACGTCGTTGCCGGCGTCACCGAGGATCTTGGCGAAGGCGGTCCCCCAGGAACCGGCGCCGAGCACCGCTACCTTCATCGCTCCGCTCCCTCGGCCCGCGTCGACGGCGCCCAGATCGGCGGCGGGGACGGCTCGTGCCGGATCTCGGCGAGCATGTCGCGCAGGCGCAGCATCACGGCCTCGGTCATCTCGTTGAGCACCGCCGCGGTCGGCTCGGCGCCCTGCCAGCGGGACAGGTCCACGGGTTCGCCCGCCCACACCGAGACCGGGATCTTCGGAATGAGCCGGACCTTCTTGGTACGCGGGTCGAAGATGCGCTCCGGCCCCCAGGTGACCACCGGGATCACCGGCGCACCGGTGAGCAGCGCGAGCCGGGCGGTGCCGGTCTTGCCGCGCATCGGCCACAGGTCGGGTTCCTTGGTGGTGGTGCCCTCGGGGTAGATGACGACGCAGCCGCCCTCCCGGACCGCCTCGACGGCGGCGTCGAGCGCCTTGACGGCGTCGGCGGTGCCGCGGTGGACCGGGATCTGCCTGCACCAGTGGAGGATCTTCCCGGCCAGCGGGATCCGGAAGACGCTCTCCTTGCCCAGGAACTGCGGCCAGCGGCCGGAGTCGTACACGTAGTGGGCGGTGGTGAACGGGTCGGCGTGCGACACGTGGTTGACGGCCAGGATGATGCCGCCCTCGGCCGGGATGTGCTCGAAGCCGCGCCAGTCCCGCCGGGTGAGCACGGTCATCGCCGGCTTGACCAGGTACACCGCGAACCGCTGCCAGAAGCCCAGCCTGCGCCGCGCCAACGTAGCCTCCTTCAACACGCCCGCCGCCTCCGGCGGACGCCACCGCCGTCGTGGCGCACCAGGGTACGTCACGACCACGTGAGCGCATCATGTCACGTCCCGGCATACCCGGAACCCGCCCGCCGGTACCGCCACCGCCGCGCCGGGGCGCCAGAATGGCATGGTGCCCGCCCTGCCCGTGACTGTCCTGGTTCCGCTGAAGCCGCTGGCCGAGGCGAAGAGCCGGCTGCGCGGCGCCGAGGCCGACCACGAGGCGCTCGTGCTCGACCTGGCCCGCCGTACGGTCCGCGCCGCCCGCGCCGCCGCCGGGGTGGCCCGGGTCTACGTGGTGACCCGCGACGGCAGGGCCGCCCGGGAACTGCGCGACTGCGGGGCGGAGATCGCCCCCGACACCGGCCGCGACCTCAACGACGCGCTGTGCCAGGCCGCCGACCGGTTCGACGGCCGGACGCAGCGGCTGGCCGCGCTGCCCGCCGACCTGCCCGCGCTGCGGCCCGACGAGCTGGCGCAGGCGCTCGCGGCGGCCGGACCGGGCCGGGCCTTCGTGCCGGACGCGGCCGGAATCGGGACGGTGCTGCTGGTCAGCGCGGTCGGCGGGCGCCTGGATCCGCGGTTCGGCCCCGGTTCGGCGGCCGCGCACGAGCTGTCGGGGGCGCGGCGGCTCGGCGGCGGCTGGCCGACGCTGCGCCGCGACGTCGACACGGCCGAGGACCTGGCGGCGGTTCGGGCCTGGGGCCTGCCGTACGCGGGCTCGGCGGCGTAGGTTGGCAGCCATGCAGGGCACCGTCGCGACGTTCGACCCCGACTCCCGTACCGGCACGCTGCTGCTGGACGACGGCACCCCGGTCGCCTTCGACCGGGCCGCGTTCGAGGCCTCCGGGCTGCGGCTGCTGCGGCTGGGCCAGCGGGTGCGGCTGGAGTACGACGGCGACCGGTTGCGCCGGATCGCCATACCCACCATGCCGTGACACCCGCCGTGCGGTGACACCCGGCATGCAGTGACGGACGCCACGGTCCGCGCTCGCTGGCGCGACCACCCTGCGCTGCCACGAGTTCACCCCTCGTTCATGTTGATCGGGACAGAATTGTGGGGTGAGCCAGACTCCGCCCCGCCGCCCGCGAAAGTCCTCGACATCCGATTCCGTGCCGGCCCAGGCAGGGCCGGACAGCGCCGAGACGACCACGCCCGAGCTGATCGCGCAGGCACAGGCGCCCGCCGACCCGGCCCCGGTCGAACTGCCCGAGGACCGGTACTTCAACCGCGAGGTCTCCTGGCTCGACTTCAACGCCAGGGTGCTGGCGCTGGCCGAGGACACGCGGCAGCCGCTGCTGGAGCGCCTGAAGTTCATGGCGATCTTCGCGAGCAATCTGGACGAGTTCTACATGGTCCGCATCGCGGGGCTGCGCCGCCGCCTGGAGACCGGCCTGCCCACCCGGGGCGCCGACCTGGTGCCGACCCGGCTCCAGCTGGAGATGGTGGCCGAGCGCTCCTCCGAGCTGGTCGCCGAGCACGCCACCGAGTTCGCGAAGGTGCTGCGCCCGGCGCTGGCCAAGACCGGCGTGAGCATCGTCGGCTGGTCTGATCTGGACCGGGGCGAGCGCGAGCAGCTGCGGTCGTACTTCCGCGAGCACATCTTCCCGGTGCTGACGCCGCTGTCCTTCGACCCGGCGCACCCGTTCCCGTACATCTCGGGCCTGTCGCTGAACGTCGCCGCCGTGGTGCGCGACCCGGCCACCGGGGAGCAGCTGTTCGCCCGGGTCAAGGTGCCCAACAACGTGCCCCGGTTCGTGCAGGTCGACAGCGGCTCCGGCCGCATCCTGACCGCCGACGGCAAGACGGCCTACCGGTTCCTGCCCGTGGAGGAGCTGATCGCCGGCGAGCTCGGGCAGCTCTTCTCCGGCATGGAGGTGGTGGAGCAGCACCTGTTCCGGGTGACCCGCAACGCCGACGTCGAGATCGACGAGGACCGCGACGAGGACCTGCTCCAGGCGATGGAGCGGGAGCTGGCCCGGCGCCGGTTCGGGCCGCCCGTGCGGCTGGAGGTGTCGGCGGAGATCTCCGACCACGTGCTGGCGACGCTGGTGACGGAGCTGGAGGTCGACGCCCGGGACGTGCTGCGGGTGCCGGGCCTGCTGGACCTGTCCGGGCTGTGGCAGATCTACGACGTGGACCGGCCCGACCTCAAGGAGGCGCCGTTCGTCCCCGCGACCCACCCGCGCCTGCGCGACGGCGAGTCCACCCGCAGCGTCTTCAACATCCTGCGCGACGGCGACATCCTGCTGCACCACCCGTACCACTCGTTCTCCACCAGCGTGCAGCGGTTCATCGAGCAGGCGGCGGTGGACCCGCACGTGCTGGCGATCAAGCAGACGCTGTACCGCACCTCCGGCGACTCCCCCATCGTGGACGCCCTCATCACCGCCGCCGAGGCGGGCAAGCAGGTGGTGGTCCTGGTCGAGGTGAAGGCGCGCTTCGACGAGCGGGCCAACATCGGCTGGGCGCGGATGCTGGAGCGCGCGGGCTGCCACGTGGTCTACGGCCTGGTGGGCCTGAAGACGCACTGCAAGACGGCGCTGGTGGTGCGCGAGGAGGCGGGCCAGATCCGCCGCTACTGCCACATCGGCACCGGCAACTACCACCCCAAGACCGCCCGCATGTACGAGGACTTCGGCCTGCTCACCGCCGATCCCGAGATCGGCGCGGACCTGACCGACCTGTTCAACTCCCTGACCGGCTACAGCCGCCAGACGGCGTACCGGCGGCTGATGGTGGCCCCGCACGGGGTCCGGTCGGGCCTCATCGAGCGGATCGACCGCGAGGCGGAGCTGGCCCGGCAGGGCAAGCGGGGCCTGGTCCAGATCAAGGTGAACTCGCTCGTCGACGAGGCGGTCATCGACGCCCTCTACCGGGCTTCGCAGGCCGGGGTGCAGGTGGACCTGTTCGTACGCGGCATGGTCGCGCTCAAGCCCGGCGTGAAGGGCCTGTCGGACAACATCCGGGTGCGCTCGGTGCTGGGCCGGTTCCTGGAGCACTCGCGGCTGTTCCGCTTCGGCGCGGGCGACCCGCGCGCCGGCCGGGGCCGGGCGGAGTTCTGGATCGGGTCGGCCGACATCATGCACCGCAACCTCGACCGGCGGGTGGAGGCGCTGATCCAGGTCACCGACGCCACCGCCCGCGCCGAGCTGGCCGACCTGCTCGACGCCGCGATGTCCGACGGCACCGAGACGTTCGAGCTGGAGTCGGACGGCAGCTGGACCCGCTACATCTCCACTTCGGAACACCCCCGGGTCGACCTGCAGGTGGCGCTGCTGAACCGGGTGCTCAAGCGCTGAGGCGTACGGCGCCGGGGCGACTAGGCTTGACCGCATGGCCGGTCGGGTGGCGGCGAGCCTGGTCACCTCGGCCGTACGCAGGTCCGTGGCGCAGATCCTGGCCCACGAGCCCCTGGTGCGGCTGGACGCGCCCGTGCCCGGCGGGGACTCCGCCGTGCACCGGATGCGGGTCGGCTGCCGCCGGCTGCGCTCGGATCTGCGTACGTTCGCGCCGCTGGTGGACCGGCGCTGGTCGGTGCCGCTGCGGGCGGAGCTGCGCTGGCTGGCCGGGCTGCTCGGCGGGGCCCGCGACGCCGAGGTGCAGCGGGCCCGGCTGTGGGCGACGGCCGGTGCCGACCCGGCGCACCCCCTGGACCCGGCGGCCGTGGCGGCCCTGGACGGCCTGCTGGCGGCCCGTCGGGCGGCGGCCCACCGCGCGGTGCTGGCGGGCCTGGACACCGCCCGCTACGCGGTCCTGGCCGGGCGGCTGGCGGCCGCGGCCGAGCACGTCCCGCTGGCCGACGCCGCGTTCGCCCCGGTCAGCCGACGGAAGCTGGTCCGGCGGCCGCTGCGCCACCTGCGGCGCGGCCGCCGCGACGTCCCCGGCACCCGGGACCTGACCCCCGCCTCGCCCGATGTGGACTGGCACGGCGTACGCATCAGCGCCAAGCGCGCCCGCTACGCCGCCGAGGCCGTGGGCCTGCGGCGCCTGGCCAGGGCCCTGGTCGAACTCCAGGACCTGCTCGGCGAGCACCAGGACGCCGTGGTGGCCGCGGCGCTGTGGCAGGCGCTCGGGCGGGAGCACCCGGAGGTGGCGGTGACGTGCGGGCGGCTGGTGGAGCGGGAGTCCGCCGCCGCCCGTGCCGCCCGCACGGCGCTGATGGTCCTGCTCAGAAGCGGCCGACGGCGACGAAGACCGCCAGCGCGCCCAGGATCACGTTGAAGACGATGCCCGGGTACTCCTTGCGGCGCAGGTGCACCACGGCGGCGGCGACCATGACGGCGGCCAGGGCGACGGCCGCGATCGGGGTCAGCACCGGGGCGATCCCGGTAGCCCACGGCGCGATCAGGCCGATGCCGCCGAGCACCTCGCTGACGCCGATGAGCTTGACCATCCCGGCCGAGTAGTCGTCGACCCAGCCGAGGTTGGCCCGCAGCTTCTCCTTGGGCTGGGTGGACTTCATCAGGCCGGCGGCGAAGAAGGCCAGGCCGAGCAGGATCTGCACGACCCACAGGGCGGTGTTCATCAGTTTCTCCTAAACGGTGGATCTCCTCCACTTGTCGACGGGACGGTAGCACTAACCGGAGGCGGTCCTCCAGTCCTGCTACCCTTCTGATCATGGAGGGCAATCCGCTGCGCGCCGACGCCGCCCGCAACCGCGACCGCATCGTCACCGCCGCCTGCGAGCTGTTCGCGCAACGGGGTCTGGACGTGCCGCTGGAGGAGGTGGCGGGCCGGGCCGGGGTCGGCATCGCCACGCTGTACCGGCGCTTTCCCACCCGCGACGACCTGACCGCCGCCGCCGCGAGCACGAAGATCGAGCAGTACGAGCAGGCGCTGCGCGACGCCCAGGCCGCGCCGGACGCCTGGACCGGCTTCAGCGGCTACGTCACCGCGGTCTGCGCCATGCAGGCCGCCGACGGCGGACTGGCCGATGTGCTCACCATGAGCTTCCCCGGCTCCCGCGACTTCGAGCAGCGCCGGATCGCGCTGCACCGCGGCTTCACCGACCTGGTGGCGGCGGCCAAGGCCGAGGGCACCCTGCGCGAGGACTACGTCGCCGAGGACCTGCCGCTGCTGCTGATGGCCAACGCCGGGGTGCTGCGCGGCACCGCCGAGGCCGCCCCGAAGGCGTGGCAGCGGCTGGTGGCGTACCTGTTGCAGGCGTTCCGGGTCTCCGATCGCGCCGAACCGCTGCCCGCACCGCCCACGCCGCGCCAGACCTACCGCGCCATGCTGCGCATCTCCGGCTGCAAGGGCCGCTCCCAACCGCCGCAGCAATAGCGGGTACGCGAAAGGCGAGCGCCCACCCGGGGGTCCGGGCGGGCGCTCGCCTGTGGTCGTACTCAGTCGGGTCAGCTCTTCTTGGTGGCCTTCTTCGCCGGCGCCTTCTTCGCGGTCGCCTTGGCGGTCACGGTCTTCTTGGCCGCCGCCGTGCTCTTCGCCGCCGCCGCCGTCTTGGCCGGCGCCTTCTTGGCGGCGGTCGCCTTCGCGGCGACGGCCTTGGTGGCGGTGCTCTTGACCGCGGCCTTCTTCGCCGGGGCCGTCTTCGCGGCGGCGGTGGCCTTGGTGGCCGGGCGGGTGGAGGCGGCGGTGGTCTTCTTCGCCGCGGACTTGGCGGCCTTCTTGGCCGGGGCGGCGACCTTGCCGACCGCCACCGTGTCCTTGAAGCCCGCGCCGGGACGGAAGGCCGGGACCGACGTCTTCTTCACCTTGACGGCCTCGCCGGTACGCGGGTTGCGCGCCATCCGCGCGGCCCGGGCCCGCTTCTCGAAGACACCGAAGCCGGTCAGCGAGACCTTGTCGCCCTTGGTGACCGCGTTCTGGATCTCGGTGAGCGTGGCCTCCAGCACGGCCGCGGCGGTCTTCTTGTCGACCACGGTGGGGTGAGCGGCGATCGCGTCGATCAGCTCTGTCTTGTTCACGGATTCCTCCCGTATAGGTACTACTGGACTTATAACAGTCATTCTGTGCGCACAGTAGGCCCAACGTCAGCAATATGCCAACAGGAGGGTGAAAAACCACCTATGTGTCGCAACGCAGAAATGCCCCCGTCCGCATAACCGGACGGGGGCATTTCGCGTTGCTGTCACTCTTCATCAGCCGGGTACGGCCCGGAAAAGGCCCTGTTTACGGGCCTATGGCCTCAGCCGACGAGCACTCCGAAAGAGGGACGCCGGGTCTCGAACTCGGCGATCGCGTCGGAGTGGCGCAGGGTGAGTCCGATGTCGTCCAAGCCTTCCAGCAGGCGCCAGCGGCTGAAGTCGTCCAGCGCGAACGCCCACGCGTGGCCGCCGGCCCGGACCTCCCGCGCCACCAGGTCCACCTCCACCGAGGTGGCCGGGTCGGCCTCGGTCAGCTCCCACAGCGTCTCCACCGCCTCCTGCGGCAGTTCCACCGTCAGCAGGCCCTGCTTGAGGGAGTTGCCGCGGAAGATGTCGCCGTAGCGCGGGGAGATGACGACCCGGAAGCCGTAGTCGTGCAGGGCCCACACCGCGTGCTCGCGCGACGAGCCGGTGCCGAACTCCGGCCCGGCCACCAGGACCGACGCCCCGGCGTAGACCGGGTTGTTGAGCACGAACGACGGGTCCTCGCGCCAGGCGCTGAACAGGCCGTCCTCGAAGCCGGTGCGGGTGACCCGCTTCAGGTACACGGCCGGGATGATCTGGTCGGTGTCCACGTTGGAACGGCGCAGCGGCACCGCGGTGCCGGTGTGCACGGTGAACTTCTCCATGGGAAACCTCCGGATCAGGCCGCGACGGGCGCGAGGTCGGCGGGTGCGGACAGGTGGCCGGTCACGGCGGTCGCCGCGGCCACGGCCGGGGACACCAGGTGGGTACGGCCGCCCTTGCCCTGCCGCCCCTCGAAGTTGCGGTTCGAGGTGGACGCCGAACGCTGCCCCGGCTTCAGGGTGTCGGGGTTCATGCCCAGGCACATCGAGCACCCGGCGAAGCGCCACTCGGCGCCGGCGGCGGTGAAGACCTCGTGCAGGCCCTCCTCCTCGGCCTGCTCGCGCACGGCCGCCGAACCCGGCACCACCAGCATCCGTACGCCGTCGGCCACGTGGCGGCCGCGCAGCACCTCGGCGGCGGTGCGCAGGTCCTCCAGGCGGCCGTTGGTGCACGAGCCGACGAAGACCACGTCCACGTTCACGTCGCGCAGGGCCTGGCCCGGCTGGAGGTCCATGTACTCCAGCGCCCGGCGGGCGGCGGCGCGCTCGGACTCGCTGGCGAACGACTCGGGGTCCGGGATGCTGCCGTCCAGCGAGGCGCCCTGGCCCGGGTTGGTGCCCCAGGTCACGAACGGCGTCAGCGCCGAGGCGTCGAGGAAGACCTCCTTGTCGAAGACCGCGCCCTCGTCGGTCGGCAGGGTGCGCCAGTAGGCCACCGCGTCGTCCCAGGACTGGCCCTGGGGGGCGAAGGTGCGCCCCTTCAGCCAGGCGAACGTGGTCTCGTCCGGCGCGATCAGGCCGGCCTTGGCGCCCCACTCGATGGACATGTTGGAGACGGTCATCCGCCCCTCCATGCTCAGCTTCTCGATCGCGGGCCCGCGGTACTCCACCACGTAGCCGCGGCCGCCGCCGGTGCCCTCCTGCGTGATCAGCGCGAGGATCAGGTCCTTGGCCGAGACGCCCGGGGGCAGCTCACCGGTGACGGTGACCGCCATCTGCTTGGGCGTCGACTGCGGCAGCGTCTGCGTGGCCAGCACGTGCTCCACCTCGGAGGTGCCGATGCCGAACGCGAGCGCGCCGAAGGCGCCGTGGGTCGAGGTGTGCGAGTCGCCGCAGACGATGGTCATGCCCGGCTGGGTCAGACCCTGCTGCGGTCCCATCACGTGGACCACACCTTGCTGCGGGTCGCCCAGCGGGTGCAGTTTCACGCCGAATTCGGCACAGTTACGGCGCAGGGTCTCGATCTGCGTCCGCGACACCGGGTCGCTGATCGTCAGCAGGTTGTCGGTGGGCGTGTTGTGGTCCTCGGTCGCGATCGTCAGATCGGGCCGGCGCACCGCACGTCCGGCCAGCCGGAGGCCGTCGAAGGCCTGGGGGCTGGTCACCTCATGCAGCAGATGAAGATCGATATAGAGGAGGTCCGGCTCGCCGTTGGCTTGGCGTACCACGTGTGCGTCCCAGACCTTCTGGGCAAGGGTCCTGCTCACTGGGTGTCTCCCACCATCTGGACATCCCGCATCTTGGGAGGTATGTTTCGGTCTGTGGGACACAGTATGTCTGGCGTGGGCGTGCTTGACAAGGCGGTAGTGATCCTTGCCGCCTGTGTCGACGGCGCGAGCCTCGCGGAACTCGTCGATCGCACCAAGCTGCCGAGGGCAACGGCGCACCGGCTGGCGCAAGCGCTGGAGATTCATCGGATGCTGGTACGGGACACGCAGGGCCGTTGGCGCCCGGGTCCCCGATTGGGAGAGCTCGCCAACGCGGCCCCCGACGTACTGCTGACAGCGGCAGAGCCGCTGCTGTCCGCATTGCGGGACGCGACGGGCGAGAGTGCGCAGCTGTATCTGCGCCGGGCGGACGAGCGCATCTGCGTTTGCTCCGCCGAGCGGGCCAGCGGCCTGCGCGACACGGTGCCGGTCGGCGCGATCCTGCCCATGACGGCAGGCTCGGCCGCCCAGATCCTGCTCGCGTGGGAACCCCCGGAGGCGGTCATGCCGTTGCTGCCGCGCTGCAAGTTCACCGGCCGCACCCTGGCCGAGGTACGGCGGCGCGGGTGGGCCCAGTCGGTGGCCGAGCGGGAGGCGGGCGTGGCCTCGGTCAGCGCCCCCGTGCGCGACCGCACCGGCCGGGTCATCGCGGCGATCAGCGTGTCGGGTCCCATAGAGCGCCTGGGCCGCCGCCCCGGCGATCGGCACGCCATGGCGGTCGTACGCGCCGGACAGCGCCTGTCCGGCCTCTGAACCGATACCCCCGAGGCCCCGGTCACCAGTGCGGCGACCGGGGCCTCCCCATCTCCAAGACCACCCAAGTTGCCGGGCGATCGGGGGAATGACCGGCCAAGATACGCCCGATTGCCCGGCAACTCGCCCCAGCCCCGGCCGGTCTCGGCCCCCACTTCTGGCGGCTGGCGGCTGGCGGCTGGCGGCTGGCGGCTGGCGGCTGGCGGCTGGCGGCCATGATCGCTGCTTCCGGTCGAAAGGTGGCCCAGGAGTCCCGTTTCCGACCGCAGACGGCGATCTTCACGCCGCGATCGCCGTCTCCGGACCGATCCCCGGCGGGCGGTGCCGACGGGGCTCACTCTGTGATCACTGTCTCCGGTCGAAACCTTCGCCCTGACCGCAGTATCGGACCGCAATCGGCGATCTTTACGGCGTGCAGCGGCTTCATGCGCGATGTCCCACGGCGCGGCGGCCGGTGAAGCGCGATGGCCGAACGCCGAACGCCGCCGATCGGCGGGTGGGCAGGCGCCAGCCGGACCGGGCGGCGGGCCGGGCTATGCCGGGAAAAGCAATCGGCTCACCAGCGTTTGCTGGTGAGCCGATTGATCTGTAGCCCCGATGGGATTCGAACCCACGCTACCGCCTTGAGAGGGCGGCGTCCTAGGCCGCTAGACGACGGGGCCAGGACTTTCCTTTTCAGTTTTCGACCGCCTCAGCTGATTTCTCAGCTCGGCGGCCTGCTGAAACTCTAACAGTTCCAGCTCCCACGCGCGAATCGGGCTCTCGCCCGATCAGGCTTGGAAGCTGGGGTACCAGGACTCGAACCTAGACTAACTGAACCAGAATCAGTTGGGCTGCCAATTACCCCATACCCCATCGGCACCGTCTCCGCTGCCGGGTGTGAACTTTACCTGACACCCCCGGCCCTGCCAAATCGATACCCCCCGCGCGTCGCGGAGCTCCCGTCACACCACCGGTTTGACCGGGTTGCGCAGCTCCCCCAGCCCCGCGATCCGGACCTTGACGACGTCCTCCGCGACGATCGGCGAGACCCCGGCCGGGGTGCCGGTCAGGATCACGTCACCGGGCAGCAGCGTCATCACGTGGGAGATGTACGAGATCAGCGTCGGCACGTCGAACACCATGTCCGAGGTACGCCCGAGCTGCCGCACCTCACCGTTGACCTCGCACCGCACCTCCAGGTCGCCGACGTCCACACCGGTGGTGATCCACGGCCCGATCGGGCAGAACGAGTCGAAGCCCTTGGCCCGCGTCCACTGGTTGTCGCTGCGCTGGAGGTCCCGGGCGGTCACGTCGTCGGCGACGGTGTACCCGAAGATCGCCTTCTCGGCCGCGGCCCGGTCGACCCGGCGGGCGCCGGTGGCGCCGATCACCACGGCGAGCTCGGCCTCGTGCTCGACCTGCCGCGACTGCTCGGGCAGCCGGATCACGTCGTACGGCCCGATCACCGACGTGGACGGTTTGAGGAACAGCAGCGGCTCCTTCGGCACCTCCACGCCGTGCTCGGCGGCGTGGTCGGCGTAGTTGCGCCCGACCCCGATCACCTTGCTGGGCAGGATCGGCGAGAGCAGGCGCACGTCGTCGACGGCGTACCGCTGGTCGGTGAGATCGAGCTCACCGAAGGGGTGGCCGTTGATGACGCGTACGGTCAGCCCCTGCGATCCCGCGTCCGGGTCGCCCTCGACGACCCCGAACGACATTCCTCCTGGATGAACAAAGCGTGCGATCCGCACCACAGCCCCCAGCTGTCGACAGTTTTCCTCGTGCCCAACCTAACGCGGGCGCTCAGGGCACGAAGCGCAGGTGTGGGCGGCGCCGCAGCCGGACGGCCGAGCCCAGCGCGACCACCGCGAGCAGCGCCGCCAGGAACAGCAGCCCGTGCACCAGACCGCGGTGCAGGTAGCCGCTGTCGGTGTGGTCGACCGCGTACGTGCCGATCTCGCGGCTGAACCAGAACGGCAGCACCCGCGAAGCGGCGTCGGCCGGGTCCATCATCATCTGCAACCCGACGACCGTGAGCAGCACCAGCATGCCCTCCAGCTCGCGCGGCAGCGCCGAGGACAGGGCCAGCCCGAACGGGACGGCCACGGCCACCGTCAGCAGCATGATCAGTGCGATCGCGCCGTAGCGCACGTTCTGGGCGTCGAGGCGGATGAGCACGAAGTACGGCAGCGCCAGCGCCAGCCCGAGTGCCCACAGGGCCAGCAGGCGCCCGAGCCACAGGTGGTGCCCGCGGTAGCCGGACAGCCGCAGCCGGGGCTCCAGCGAGCGCGCCGCGCTGCCCGCGAACAGGGCCGCGGTGCTCATCGCCCAGCCCACGCCCAGGCACACGAACCGGATCGACTGTCCGGTGTGGTCCCGGCGGCTGAGGTAGAAGGCCAGCGGGAACACCAGCAGGATGGCCAGCACGCCCCGGCGGCGCGACACCTCGCGCAGCGCCATCTCGGCGACGGTCAGGGTCTTGGTCACGCTCGCTCCCGGGGTGTCAGGTCCAGCACGGTGTCGACGCCGTCGCGGCTGCTCAGCAGGTGGGTGACGACGACCACGGCCTTGCCGGCATCGCGCCAGGCCGCCACCTGCTGCCAGAAGTCCAGGTACGACCCCCGGTCGAAGCCCTGGTACGGCTCGTCGAGCAGCAGCACGTCGGGCTCGCCCAGCCCGGCCATGACCAGGTTCAGCTTCTGCCGGGTGCCGCCGGACAGGTGCCGGGCCTGGGTCGGCGCCGGATCCCAGTCCAGGGCACGCGCGTGGGCGCGCCCGGCGGCGCGGGCGTCCTCGCGGCCCAGCCCGCGCCCCGCGCCGACCAGGGTGAAGTGCTCCTCGGGCAGCAGGAAGTCGCTGGTGCCGCCGCCCTGCGGGCAGTAGCCGAGGGTGCCGTGCACCCGGACGGTGCCTCTGTCGGGGCCGACCAGCCCGGCGCAGATGCCCAGGAAGGTGCTCTTGCCGCTGCCGTTGGCGCCGACGACGGCGGCGACCTCGCCGGCGCGTACGGTCAGGTCCACGTCGCGCAGGACCTGGCGGCGGCCGTACCGCTTGGTGATGCCGGTGACCTCCAGCCGCACCGGGCCGGCCTCGCGCGGCCGCGACGGCGCCGGGCCGCGCATGCTCTCGGCCACCACCACCGCGTACGCCGCGGCCGGGCCGAACGCCCGCACCGGGTCCTCGCCGCTGTCCCACAGGTGGGCCGCGGTCTCGCCGAGCACGTGCCGCACCGCGCCCTCGGGCAGCCCCTGCCGGGCCAGTTCCCGCCCCAGTTCGTCCAGCCAGGTCATCGCGTCGCCACCTCTCCCAGGATCGCGCCCACCCCGCCGGTGAACCCGGTCCAGTCCGCCGCGGCCTGCCGCAGCGTCGACTCACCCGCCGGGGTGATCAGGTAGTACTTGCGGGCCGGGCCGCCGCCGCCCTCGCGCCAGTCGGCGCTGACCTGCCCAGTGCGCTGCAACCGCAGCAGCACGGGGTAGAGGGTGCCGCCCTGGATCTCGCCGAGGCCGGCGGCCCGCAGCGACTGGGTGAGCTCGTAGCCGTACGACTCGCGGCGGGCGAGCAGGCCGAGCACGCACAGGTCCAGCACCCCTCGCAGCCACTGGCTGCGCCGTTCGGAGTCCATGGCGGCAGAAGGTAGCACAGCCAGCTAGCTGGTGTCGCCATCTAGACCGGCCCGGCCGCTAACCTTGGCCGGTGACCACCGCGACCGCCACCCGCCTCGCCGAGCCCGCCTGGCGTGCCCGCCGCACGGCCCACGAGCAGCGCGTCGACGGCTGGATCGACCAGCACCTGCACCGCCGCCGCAACGGCGTGAAGCACCCGGTGCACGACTTCCTGTTCACGTACTACTCGCACCGGCCCGCCCAGCTGCGCACCTGGCACCCGGGCGCGGGCGTGCTGCTGGAGGGCGGCGAGCCCGCCCGCGACTACGTCTGCGCCGACGGCGGCACGGTGCTGGACCCGGCGCTGATCGCCCGGCGGGCCGACTCGGTGCGCTGGATCCGCGACCTGCTCGCCGCGACCGCGTCGCGGCCCGCCCAGCTGGGCTGCTTCGGGATGCACGAGTGGGCCATGGTCTACCGCCAGACGCAGGCCGAGGTGCGGCACAACGCCTGGCCGCTGCGGCTGTCACCGGCGGCGACGGCCGAGGTCGTCGAGGACCGGGGCGTACGCTGCACCCACTTCGACGCGTTCCGCTTCTTCACCGCGCCCGCGCGGCCGCTCAACGTGCTCCAGCCGTCCCGGGAGTCCCAGCAGGCGCTGGAGCAACCGGGGTGCCTGCACGCGAACATGGACCTCTACAAGTGGGCGTACAAGCTGTCCCCGCTGGTGCCCGCGGAGCTGGTCGCGGACTGCTTCGCGCTGTCGCGGGAGATCCGCGAGCTGGACATGCGCGCCAGCCCATACGACCTGGCCGACCTGGGCTTCGCACCGGTGCTGATCGAGACGCCCGAAGGGCGGGCACGGTACGCCACCGAGCAGCGCGCCTTCGCCGACCGCGCCGCCCCGCTGCGAGCCGCCCTGGTGGCGGCCTGCGACACCATGCTCGCCGCCGCCCCGAGCCAGGCGGCCGCGAGTGCCGCGGGTGCCGCCCACCCCGCTTAGCATTGACGCTGGAGCGCTGATGAACCGTCAGAGGGCGCCGAGGTACTTGCGGCGCTCGTAGGGCGTCACCTCGCGGCGGTACTCCTCCCACTCCGCGCGCTTGTTGCGCAGGAAGAAGTCGAACACGTGCTCGCCGAGCACGTCGGCGACCAGCTCGGACCCGGCCATGACGTCGATCGCCTCGGACAGGTTCTCCGGCAGGGCCGAGTAGCCCATCGCGCGGCGCTCGGCGTTCGACAGCGCCCACACGTCGTCCTCGGCGCCCGGGGGCAGCTCGTAGCCCTCCTCGATGCCGCGCAGGCCGGCCCCGAGCAGCACCGCGAACGCCAGGTACGGGTTGCACGCCGAGTCCAGCGAGCGCACCTCGACCCGGGCCGAGTTGGGCTTGCCGTACGCCGGGACGCGCACCAGGGCGGAGCGGTTGAGGTGGCCCCAGCAGACGTACGCGGGCGCCTCGGAGATCCGGTCCGGGATCATCTGCGGGAACAGCCGCTTGTACGAGTTGACCCACTGGTTGGTGACCGCCGTGAACTCCCGGGCGTGAGTCAGGATGCCCGCGATGAACGCCTTGGCCGTCTTCGACAGCTTGTGCGGGTCGGCCGGGTCGTGGAACGCGTTGCGCTCGCCCTCGAACAGCGACAGGTGGGTGTGCATGCCGCTGCCGGGCTGGTCGGTGAACGGCTTGGGCATGAACGTGGCCCGCACGCCGTGCGTCAGCGCGACCTCGCGCATCACGTGGCGGAAGGTCATGATGTTGTCGGCCGTGGTGAGCGCGTCGGCGTAGCGCAGGTCGATCTCCTGCTGGCCGGGCGCGACCTCGTGGTGGCTGAACTCCACCGAGATGCCGATGCGCTCCAGGGCCAGCACCGCCTGGCGGCGGAAGTCGCGCGCGACGGCGTGCGTGGTGTGGTCGAAGTAGCCGCCGGAGTCGACCGGGATCGGCGGGGAGCCGTCCGCCGGGGCGTCGGCGAGCAGGAAGAACTCGACCTCGGGGTGGGTGTAGAAGGTGAAGCCCTTGTCGGCGGCCTTCGACAGCGCCCGGCGCAGCACGTGGCGCGGGTCGGCCCAGCTCGGGGTGCCGTCGGGCATGAGGATGTCGCAGAACATGCGGGCGCTCTCGCCCGAGCCGCCGCCCTCGAACGGGAAGACCTGGAAGGTCGTCGGGTCGGGCATGGCGATCATGTCGGACTCGTACACCCGGGCGAAGCCCTCGATGGCGGAGCCGTCGAAGCCGATGCCCTCGTCGAACGCGGCCTCCAGCTCGGCGGGCGCGACGCTGACCGACTTCAGGGTGCCCAGCACGTCGGTAAACCAGAGGCGCACGAACCGGATGTCGCGCTCCTCAAGCGTACGCAGCACGAACTCCTGCTGACGATCCACGATGGCGCCTTTCTCGACTCTGATCTCCGGCCAGTCTCGCGCGGCCTCATTACGCGCACGTTACGCCATGCTCAAGCTGTACGCCCCGCGACGGTGACACCGCAACCGGAACCCTTCTTGCCCGTTTTACCGGGCAGCACGAAGGAGCTCCCATGAACCGCCTGGACACCCTGTTTCCGGTGCGCCATCGCACCATCGCCGGCGGCATCGCCCTCGGTGGCCTGCTGCTGGCCGCGATGCTCGTCGCCGGGGTGATGGGGGTCCGGCACACGCCGCAGACCCACGCCGCGCCGATCCGCGAAACGGACACCATCACCGCCACCCAGCCCGAGCTGCAGGCCGCACTGCTGGCCCCGTCGGACCTGCCGCCGAGCTACGCACCGGCCCCGGCCACCAAGGCGCCGGCCGCGCCGCGGGCCGAGCGCTGCGCCAGCCTGCTCGGCGCCCCCGACGAGCTGATCCGGCACACCGCCGCCACGCTCGCCCCGCACCCCAAGAGCGCGGTGCGGCCCAGCGCCCAGGCGGTCTCCCGCCAGTACGGCCCGACGTTGATCACCCAGGTGCTCACGACGTTCACCGGGGACGGGGCCGTGAGCACGCTGGAGGAACTGCGCCGGGTCGGGCAGCGCTGCCGCGACTTCAGCGCGGTGCTGGAGGACGGCACCGCCGTGCGGGTCCGCGTCGAGGACGTGCCGCGCGACCACCTGCCCACCGAGCTGCTGAAACTGGAGGGCGACGCGTTCGCGCTGCGGTTCACGCTCACCGGGTCGGACAAGACCATGACCGGGTATCTGGCGCTCGGCCGGGTCGGCAAGGTCCTGTCGGTGCTGCGGGAGATGGAGTCGACGCGGCACGGGGCAGTGGCCGACCTGGCCCACTTCACCGAGGTGCTGTCGCAGGCGGCGCGCAAGCTGCTGCCGCTCACGCTGGGAAAGCTCGGCGCGAGCCCGGCCCCGCTGGGCTGAGCCGCGACGCCCCGCGCGCGGGGCACCGTCGCCTTAGGATGGGGCACCCCGGTCCCCTCCGCGACAAGGTGCGCCATGTCCCCCTCCCCCGACCCCGCGCCGTCCCCGAGAGGCGCGTGGGCTGAACGGCTCGCCGGGATCCTGGCCGGATCGTTCGCGATCCCGCTGCTCGGCGAGATCCTGCTGGCGGTCATCAACAACCAGCAGTTCGACTACGTGCGTACGGCGATCACGGCGATGGTGCTCGGGATCGGAGCGGCGATCCTGTACGCCTCCCAGGTCGGCCGGATCGTGTTCGAGCGGGCGCGGGCCGCGTTCCTGATCGTGGCCGGTTTCGTCACCGCCACCCAGGGCTTCCTCCAGGCGGCCCGCCCGGAGTGGATGGCCGCAGCCCCGATCGAGGGCGTCGTCGGCATGATCACGCTGGTGCTGGGCCTGGCCGTGTTCGCCATCGGCTGGTTCTACTTCCGGGTCGAGGGCCCGGCCAAGGACGCCGCGATCCCCGCCCAGCGCAAGCCGCCCACGATCGAGCAGGTCACCTTCGACCGGGTGCCGGGCCGCTTCGACCCGGTCAAGCACACCAAGTACTTCGACGCCTGCCGCGCCGCCCTCAGCATGGACCAGCTGCACTACGTGGCCTACTACGAGGGCCGCACCCGTGTCTTCAACATCGACGTGTTCGACCGGCTGGAGGACTTCCAGCCGGTGGAGACGACGCAGGCGGCCCGGCGGCAGCGCTACAACGAGCACGGGCCGCAGATCGTGGACCTGCTGCGCGAGCTGAACACGAAGTTCGACCCGCTGGAGACCGGGCCGCTGATCCGGATGGTGTTCGACGTCGAGCAGGGCGCGATCTTCTACTACATGATCAGCAGCAGCCCGGCGGTGCACGTCGTCGGCGTGACCCTGGACCAGGCGCAGATCCACACCGCCGACCACGACCTGGAGCTGCTCTCGGTCGAGCTGCGCCGCCGTTCCGGCCGCCTGCCGATCACCAAGGAGAACACCTAGCGGGTACGCCGTCTCCCCTGCCGGGTATGTGTCCGGGCACACGGGTGCCGGGACGGGCCCCGGCTGGGGCGATGCGCGAAGATGAGGTCATGACCGCCACGCTGCGTCTCGCTCTCGCCCAGGTCAACCCCACGGTCGGCGACCTCGCCGGCAACGCCGCGCTGGTGCGCGAGTGGTCCGCCCGCGCCGCCGAGAACGGCGCCCACCTGGTGGCCTTCCCCGAGATGATGCTGACCGGCTACCCCGTCGAGGACCTGGTGTTCCGGCAGTCGTTCGTCGACGCCTCCCGCCAGGCGGTGGAGCGGCTCGCCGCCGACCTGGCCGCCGACGGCCTGGGCGAGCTGGCGGTGGTCGTCGGCTACCTCGACGCCGACGGACCGGCCCGGCTCGGCTCCGACAGCGCCTCGGCCGTCGGCCCGCGCGACTCGCTGGCGCTGCTGCACCGGGGCGCGGTCGCGGCCCGCTACGACAAGCACCACCTGCCCAACTACGGCGTCTTCGACGAGGACCGCTACTTCGTGCCCGGCGACACGCTGACCGTGGTGCGGCTCCAGTGGGCCGACGGCGCCCAGGCCGACGTCGCGCTGACCATCTGCGAGGACATCTGGCAGGCGGGCGGCCCGTTCGCGGTCGCGGCCGCGGCCCGGGTCGGGCTGGTCGTCAACATCAACGGCTCGCCGTACGAGCTGGACAAGGACGATGTGCGGCTGCCGCTGGTGGCCCGCCGCGCCGCCGAGGCCGGCGCGCCCGTGGCGTACGTCAACATGATCGGCGGCCAGGACGAGCTGGTCTTCGACGGCGACTCCATGATCGTCGCCTCGGACGGGACGCTGCTGGCCCGGGGGCCCCAGTTCGACGCCGCGCTGCTCGTGCACGACCTCCAGCTGCCCGAGGCCGACCCGGACGCCCCCACCGGCGACCTGGGTGCCATGAAGGTGGCCCGGCACCTGCTGCGCACCTCGTGGGGCGCCCCGGTCGGCCCGCCCGCCGACGCGGGCATCGCCGCCCGCCTGGCCGACGAGGCCGAGGTGTGGCAGGCGCTCGTGCTCGGCCTGCGCGACTACGTACGCAAGAACGGCGCGAAGTCGATCCTGCTCGGCCTGTCCGGCGGCATCGACTCCTCGGTCGTGGCCGCGATCGCGGTCGACGCGCTCGGCGCCGAGCACGTCGTCGGCGTCTCGATGCCCAGCGGCCACTCCTCGCAGCACTCGCGCGACGACGCCGCCGAGATGGCGCAGCTCACCGGCCTGGACTACCGGGTCGAGCCGATCCAGCACATGGTCGACGGCTTCCTGTCCAACCTGAACCTGTCCGGCCTGGCCGTGGAGAACCTCCAGGCCCGCGTCCGCGCGGTGATCCTGATGGCGCTGTCCAACCAGGAAGGGCACCTGGTGCTCACCACCGGCAACAAGAGCGAGCTCGCCGTCGGCTACTCGACCCTCTACGGGGACTCGGTCGGCGCGTTCAACCCGCTCAAGGACGTGCCGAAGACCCTGGTCTGGAAGCTCGCCCGCTGGCGCAACACGGTCACGCCGGTGATCCCGGTCAGCTCGATCGAGAAGCCGCCCAGCGCCGAGCTGCGCCCCGGCCAGCTCGACACCGACTCGCTGCCGCCGTATGACCAGCTCGACGCGATCGTCGCCGGGTACGTCGACGGCGACCAGGGCCGCGACGAGCTCGTCGCGGCCGGGCACGACCCCGCCCTGGTCGACCGGATCCTCCGGCTGATCGACGGGGCGGAGTACAAGCGGCGCCAGTCCGCGCCCGGTACGAAGATCTCGTTCAAGTCGTTCGGGCGGGACCGGCGGCTGCCGATCACCAACCGCTGGCGCGAATCCCGCTAGAGATGCTGTGACCGACCGGGCAGTGAAATTCTGCACTGAACCCTGACATCGGCTGTTCAACAGGTGGAAACATCCTCCTCAGAGACCCGGGGACCGCGAGCGCGGCCACGAGGTGAGAGGAGACAGCGATGTCTGACAGTGTGGGGTCCCTGTACGGGGCCAAGGCCGGCAGCCGGGTACGCGCCCGGCACCTGCAACTGGCCAAGGAGCGCGGCGAGAAGTGGGCCATGCTCACCTCGTACGACCAGTACACCGCCCAGATCTTCGACGAGGCGGGCATCCCGGTGCTGCTCGTCGGCGACTCGGCGGCCAACAACGTGTACGGCTACCCCACCACCCTCCAGGTGACCGTCGACGAGATGATCCCGCTGGCCCGCGCCGTCGTCGGGGCCACCAGGCGGGCACTGGTCGTGACCGACCTGCCGTTCGGCTCGTACGAGGAGAGCCCCGCGCAGGCGCTGCGCACCTCGGTGCGCCTCATGAAGGAGACCGGCTGCCACGCCGTCAAGCTCGAAGGCTTCCGGCCCGAGCAGATCGCCGCGATCACCGGGGCGGGCATCCCGGTCATGGCCCACCTCGGCTTCACCCCGCAGTCGGAGCACCAGCTCGGCGGGTACCGGGTGCAGGGCCGTGGTGACGACGCGGCCGCCGTGCTGCTGGCGCAGTCGCGGGCCGTCGCCGAGGCGGGGGCGTTCTCGGTGGTGCTGGAGATGGTGCCCGGCGACGTCGCCAAGCAGGTGACCGCCGAGGTGCCGATCCCGACCGTGGGCATCGGCGCCGGGCCGGACACCGACGCGCAGGTGCTGGTGTGGCAGGACATGGCCGGGATGCGGCCGGCCAGCGCCGGGCCGATGCCCCGGTTCGTCAAGAAGTACGCCGAACTGCACAACGTGCTGAGCGAGGCGGCGACGGCGTTCGCGGCCGACGTCCGCGAGGGCGCCTTCCCCTCGGCCGAACACACCTTCTGACCCGCCCGCCCCACCCCCTGCCCGCCACTCCCCGCCGCCACTCCCCGCCGTCACCACCCGCCTTACAAAGACGTTGGCCTATCTCGTCGACTTCGATCTTGTTTCAGTCGATGTAATAGGCCAACGTCTATGAAAAACCGGGGCTGAAGCCGGAGCCGGAGCCGAGGACGGGCCGGGGACGGGGAATGCGTTCAGGTCAGAGGTCCGTCACGCGGATGCCTGCGTGGGCCTTGTACCGCTTGTTGATGGCGATCAGGTTCGCCGTGAACGCCTCGATCTGCCCCGCGTTGCGCAGCCGCCCCGCGTGCACCCCGCGCATCCCCGCGATCCGCCCCGCCAGCGCCTGCACCACCGCGACCGCGTCCCGGTCGTCGCCGAGCACCAGCACGTCCAGCTCGACCGACTGCACCGACGGGTCGGCCAGCAGCTCCGCGCTGACGTGGTGGAACGCGGCCGTCACCCGCGAGCGCGGCAGCAGCTTCTCCGCCTGCTGCGCGGCGCTGCCCTCCTCAATCGGCAGCGCGTACGGCCCCTGCTTGTCGAAGCCGAGCGGGTTCACGCAGTCGACAATGATCTTGTCGACGAGCAGGGGCTCCAGCTCGGCCAGCAGCTCGGCGTGCCCCGCGTACGGCACCGCCACGATGAGCACGTCCGACCGGCTCGCGATCTCGGCGTTCGCACCGCCCTCGACCCGGCCCGTGGAGGCGAGCTCGCCCGCGGCAGCCGCGGCGCGCTCGGCGCTGCGTGAACCGATGAGCACGTGCTGCCCGGCCAGCGCCAGCCGGTACGCCAGGCCGCGGCCCTGATCGCCGGTGCCGCCGAGGATGCCGACCGTCAGCGCGCTGACGTCGGGAAGGGAAGCGAGATCCAGTGCCATGCGCCCGATCCTCGCACCTGGAGCACCCAAAACACCCTGTGACATCTCTCCCAGAAACCACAACGATCGTTCAGCCCGCCTCGCGGCACCCGAGTTCGTGCATTTTCAGGGAAACTGCACGAACCCGACCCCCCATTCCAGCACTTTCCCGAAACTGCACGCCCACCCCAGGCCGGGCGGGGCGGGCCGGGGCGAGGCGGGCGGGGCGGGCCGGGGCGGGCGTCAAGATCGGGCGAGTTGCCTGGCAACTGGGCGAAAGAGGGGGCGCCAAACGCACGTTTGCCCGGCAACTTGGCTGGGCTTGGGGGTGGGGGTGCCGGTCAGGTGAGGGCGCGGAGTAGGAGGAGGACGGAGAGGGTCAGGCCGAAGGCGACCACTACGCGGCGCAGGGTGCGGGCGGGGAGGCGGCGGCCCAGGCGGGAGCCGACGTAGCCGCCGAGCAGGGTGGTCGGGATCAGGACCGCGACGGCGGGCCAGTAGGCGGGGCCGAACAGGGCGTACACGGTGGTGGTGACCACGCCGACGGCGAGCTGGAGCACGTTCTTCACCGCGACCAGGCGGCTCAGCGGCTCGGTGAGCATCAGGCCCAGCACGGCCAGCAGGATCACGCCGAGGACCGAGCCGAAGTAGCCGCCGTACACGCCGACGGTGAACAGGAGCAGGCGCCGCAGCCATACCGGATGAAAGTCGCCCAGCCAGCCGGACACGCGCCCCTGGGCCGCGAGCAGCAGCGAGGCCGCGAAGACCAGGACCGGCATGATCACCGCGTACGCGGCAGCCGGCGTACGCAGCAGCAGCACGCACCCGGTCACCGCCCCCGCGAGCACCAGCGGCACCAGCGACCGCAACCGCGCCGACCGCCCCCGCAGGTCCGGCCACGTCCCCGCCACGCTCGCCGAGTACCCGCCGATCACCGACATCACCGTCGTCACGCTCGCGCCGACCGGCGGCACCCCCGCCGCCAGCAGCGCGGGCAGCACCAGCAGCGAGCCGCCCCCGGCGACCGCGTTCACCGCACCGGCGAGCACACCGGCCACCGCGAGCGCGGGAAGCAGCAGGGCATCCATCGCCGCCGACCGTAGCCGGTACGGCACGGTGATCATGCCGGTTGTGCCACGTATCATGGTCAGCGCGACGGACGAGTCGACCGGGCGGTCGCGTCACCGCTGCGGCTCCGGCCCGGCGGTGCCGAGGAACGTCCGGACTCCACAGGGCAGGGTGGTTGCTAACGGCAACCCGGGGCGACCCGCGGGACAGTGCCACAGAAAGCAGACCGCCCGCACTCCTCGGAGGAGCGGGTAAGGGTGAAACGGTGAGGTAAGAGCTCACCAGCACCCCGGGTGACCGGGGTGGCTAGGTAAACCCCACCCGGAGCAAGACCAAGACTGGCCGCCGTGAGCCCTCGGGCGAGCGGTGGTCGCGCGGACGTTCGAGGGCTGCCCGCCCGATGTCCGCGGGTAGGTTGCTAGAGCCTGTCGGCGACGGCAGGCGTAGATGGATGGCCGCCCCCGGTGCGCGAGCACCGGGACAAAATCCGGCGTACAGGTCGACTCGTCCGTCCCTGTACCGCTTCCGGCAGTCGCCGGCCAGCCGGGTATGACACCAGGCACGCCATGGCTACGAGCTGAGACGCTCTCCCGCGCTGCCGAGCCCGCGCAGGCGCTCCCAGGACATCAGCGCGAAGGTGACGCCGAAGTACACCGCGACGGCCGGAAAGATCACCAGCGGCCCGGCGGCCAGGCGCTGCGCGAACAGCTGCAGGGCGAAGGTGGGCAGGAGGAACAGCACCCACACCACCTTGGCCGGCAGCGGCAGCCGCCACAGGGGCCGGACCAGTCCGAAGCCCTGGCGCTCGCCGGGCGCGGCCACGAAGAGCACGTAACCCACCGCCACCGCCATGGCGAGCAGGAGACTCACCGGCATCGGGAAGGTGGCGGTCACCCCCGACAGGAACTCGACCAGCCCGTAAACCGCCACAGCCAGCCCTGCCACGAGGGTCGACTTCGCTCTCACCTGCAACGTCACGGCGCCCACCGTAGTAGCTGCCCGCCACCGCGTCCACCGCTGTTTCCGCAGATAGGTGGCGGTACCGCCCCCTGGCGGCGCGTATCGGGCTGGATGCGCCGTTCGCTGGCGCCGCCCGGCGGTCACATCCCGGGGTCGTCTCCGATGTTGTCGATGTGGACGGCGACGGTATCCGGGCTGGCTGGAACGTCTCCGTACTCCTGACCGGTGTAGAGCCACAGGCAGTGGCGGGTCCAGGGCAGGATTCCGCCGACCTCGCGGCAGCCGCGGTAGGAGCCGGACGTCGCGTCCAGGGACCAGCCGATCCCGCGCAGGTGATCGACGAGCCGGGTCACCGTCGTCGCGCGGGCGGCGCCGTCGGCGGCGATCACCACGAATTCCGCCGTGCAGTTGCCGCTGCTGCCGCCGGAGGCGCAGTGGTCGGCCGAGACCAGCCGCAGCGTCGGCGGCAGCGGCAGGAGCTCGCCGTCGCGGGCCTCGAAGCGCAGCGAGCCGTCGTCATCGCCCACGACTGCGGCTGTTCCGCAGGATACGAGCGACAGCACGCCGACGAGCGCCGCCACCGCGACGACCCACCGCCATCGGGCCGCCGGGCGGATGTCCGAGCCTGCTCGGACCTGAGCGTTGTGGATGATGCGATCGACGAGCAGGGCGACCAGACCACCACCGCCCACCAGCAGCCAACCTGCGAACCAGTCGAACCACGGCGCACCGAGGCGGCCGCCCGGCCATTGCGATACGGCGAAGACGGCGGCCATCGAGCCGATCAGGCATGCGCCGACAGCCGTTCCTGCTCGGCTGGCGCAGCTGCTGCCCCACGCCCAGGCGCCGACGACCAGCACCCCGGTGAGTGCCGCGGCGACTCCCGCCGACCACTCGCCCTGCAACAGCGGAAGAGTTCCGAGCAGTGCGCCCGCGATGCTCAGCCGCACTCGCCAACCCGAACCTGCCATGGAGGACATGCGAAACATTAAAGCCCGTCGCGGTCGGCGGCGCTGTCCCTGAAGGGCGCTCAGGCGGCTGGCGTCCGGCCGTCCGGACCGCCGTCGCCGGGTGCCTTATCCGTTTGCCGCCGGTCTGCCCGGTCGGGTAGGAAGCTCGCATGCTGCGAGGTGACAGGATCGGGCTGCGGGCCCGGCACGAGGACGACATCCCGGTCCTGGTGGCCGAGCTGTACAACGACGTGGCCGGCTCCGCGCGGGCCGAATCCCGGCCGTGGCGGCCGGTCGCGCCCGGGATGAAGGACAGGCGGGTCACGCTCGACGACACCGAGCAGGGCAGCGTCCCGTTCTCGGTGGTGGAGCTGGGCGGCGGCACGCTGATCGGCACCGCGGCACTGTGGGGCATCGACACCCACCACCGTTTCGCGCACCTCGGGCTGGGGCTGCTGCCGTCCGCGCGCGGCAAGGGCTACGGCAGCGACGTGGTCGCGGTGCTGTGCCACTACGGTTTCGTCGTACGCGGTCTGCACCGGCTGCAGATCGACACGCTGTCGGACAACGACGCGATGCTGCGCGCCGCCGAGCGCAACGGCTTCGTCCGCGAGGGCGTGCTGCGCTCCTCGGCCTGGGTGATGGGCGAGTTCCTGGACGAGGTCCTGCTCGGGCTCCTCGCCCCGGACTGGAAGGCGCGCTCGGCGGCATAGGCTGCCGCGAACGGATCAGGGGCCGGCGAGCTGGTCGCGGCGGCGGATGAGGTACGCCGTCTCGCCGGTGTTGCCGGACAGCTCGATGGCCCGGTCGTACGCCGCCCGCGACTGCTCGCTGCGGCCCAGCCGCCGCAGCAGCTCGGCGCGGGTGGCGTGGAAGACGTGGTAGCCCTCCAGCGGCAGCCCGTCCACTTCGGCCAGCGCGACCTGCGGGCCGTCGAGTTCGGCGACCGCGATCGCCCGGTTGAGCCGCACGATCGGCGAGGGGTCGAGGCGGAGCAGCTGGTCGTACAGCGCGACGACCTGCGACCAGTCGGTGTCGCGGATGTCGCGGGCGTCGGTGTGGACGGCGTTGATCGCGGCGAGGATCTGGTATCGCCCCGGCGCCTGACCGGAGGCGAGCCGGGCGCGGACCAGGGCGTGCCCCTCGGCGATCTGCCCGCGGTCCCAGGCGCCGCGATCCTGCTCGCCGAGGACGACGAGCTCGCCGCTCGCCGACACCCGGGCGGTGCGGCGGGCCTCGGTCAGCAGCATCAGCGCCAGCAGTCCGGCGACCTCGCCGTCGGCCGGGAGCAGGCTGCGCACCAGGCGGGTCAGCCGGATCGCCTCGGCGGTCAGCTCGCCGCGGATCGGCGCCTTCCCGGGGTCGGAGGCCAGGTAGCCCTCGTTGAAGATCAGGAAGAGGACGGCGAGGACCCCGGTCACGCGGGCCGGCAGGTCCTCGCGGAACGGCACGCCGTACGGAATCCGGGCGGCCTTGATCTTCGCTTTCGCCCGGGTGATCCGCTGGCCCATCGTGCTCTCCTGTACCAGGAACGCGCGGGCGATCTCGGGCACGGTGAGCCCGCCGACCATGCGCAGGGTCAGCGCCACCCGCGCGTCCATGGCCAGCGCCGGATGGCAGCACGTGAACACCAGGCGCAGCCGGTCGTCGTCGATGGCGCCGGGCGGCTCGGGGGTGTCGAACAGCATCAGCGCCTCCCTGTGCTTCTCCTCCCGCCTGACCTCGCGCCGGAGCCGGTCGACGGCCTTGCGGAAGGCGGTGGTGCTCAGCCACGCGCCGGGGTTGGGCGGCACGCCGTGGACCGGCCAGTGCTCGACGGCGGACGCGAACGCCTCGGCGGCCATCTCCTCGGCGATGTCGAGATCACCGATCCGCCTGGCCAGGGTCGCGACCACCCGGGCCCACTCCTCGCGGTGGACCCGGGCGAGCACCTCGCCGACGTCGGTCATGCTTCCAGGAACGGCCGCAGCTCGACCCGGCGGTTGCAGCTCTTCGACCCCTGCGCGGCCAGGCGCAGCGCCACGTCGAGGTGCGGCGCGTCGACGATCCAGAAGCCGATGACGTGCTCCTTCGACTCCAGGTAGGGGCCGTCGGTGAACACCGGCGCGCCGTCCCGGCCGTCGACGACGGTGGCGCTGCCCGGCGAGGCGAGCCCGCCCGCGAACACCCAGTGGCCGTCGGCCTGGAGCTGCTCGTTGAAGACGTCGATCGCGGCCATCTCGTCCGCGGTGGCCAGAACGCCTGTCTCAGCGAGCACGGACATCAGGTATTGCGCCATCGAAACCATCTCCTGCGGTCGTGCGGCCGCCCCTTCAGGCAGCCTCTCACCCCTGCTACGAACGCCGCCGCCCCGATCCGACACGCGGCCGCCGGAATCTTCTGGGGAAGATCGGTGCTACAGGTCAGAAGGCGCGGGGTGGCTCACCCGCGCGGAGGCGAAGGCGCCGATCTTCGAAGGCCCCGCTCGACGAAGCGGCGGTCAGGAAGCTTGCCGCTTCGCGAGCCGGGTGAGGCGGCGCCGGGCGCAGGAGTCGTGGGGCGCCAGCGACTCCAACTCTGCGCGGCGTCCGGCGCGAGCGAGCAGATCTAGGTACCACAGGTGGGCGTTGTGCCTGACGTGGTCTCGGGAGAAGCACTCGGCGTGTGGCTGCACCGCCGCGATGGCCACGTCCCAGGCGCCACGCTCCTCCGCCTCCTGGGCCACGGCATACCAGTCCATGCGGCCAGCGTACGGTCGTTCGAACGCGATGCGGTTACCTGAGCCACGCGGTGGTACGCCTGTGGCGCCCCAGTCCCGCAGCGTCGAACTCGTCCCAGGGGAAGCTGCGCACCACACCCAGGTACCTCAACGCCTGCGAAATGGGGGTGCCCTCGATCCCGATCGCCTCGCCTACGTTCACCAGTGGTCCGACTACCAGCACACCGCGATCCCAGACTGCGGCCCCCTGGCCACCGGCACCGCCGAAGTATTCCGCTTCGATATAGCCGACTGGACCGACGTGCGACCGGGTGATCAGCATCTGCTCTAAGGACGGCGATATTCGGATACCCGGCCGGTGGGCGGACGCCCGCTCCTCTACCAGCTCGAATTCGGAATCCGTCATCGGAATCATGCTGATGCCCCGGTTCAGGGGCATAACGGCTGCGTCGTTCAAGTCCGCGGCCAAGGCTTCGACCGCACTCGGAGATCCGACAATCGCCTCAAGGCTGTAGGCCAACTCATCCGCCCAGGTTCAGTGACTCGTTCCCATGAATCTATGACCACCGGTAAACCGCCACCCGCTCCCCGGGCCGATGGGCTTCCACCTGGAGCTGAAGTACCCCCAAGACACGTTAGGCGGCCAGGCCGAGCATGTGCCGGGCGCGCTGCTCGAATGCCTGGACCTCGCCGAGATCGCGGTACGGCCCGAGGCGCCTGCCGAGGTCCCGTACGGCCTCCACGCAGCGCGACGAGCTGACGGTCGCCGTCATCCGTACGACCTCCGACGCCTTCGCCGCAGCCGCCTCGGCATCGCCCCGCTGGAGCCGTCCTGAGGCCAGGACCGCTTGGCTGAGGGCGCCGCGCCGCGCACGGTTCTGCTGACCGGCCGCAGTGACGGACTCCGTGGCGAACCGGTCGAGTTCGTCGAGCTCGCCGAGATCGCGCATCGTGTACGCCATCTCTCCGTACACGTACGCACGGTCGATGAACCGGGCCCATTCCGGCTCGTTATCGGGCACGACCTGAGCGTAGACCTCCTCGAACCCGCGAACTGCCGTCCTGGCCTGAGCCCTCTCGCCGAGGGAGGCCAGGGCGCGGGACTCCAGCACCAGCAGGTCGGCGTAGCACGCTGGAGAGTCGCTGGCCGAGATGCCCCGGCGGCCCGAACGCGCCAGCGCGACCGCCTCCGCGGCGTGGCCGAGCAGGTTCGCCTGGTCCGACATGCCCGCCAGGACGTGGGCACCGAGCACGGCGTTACCGGCCGCCTGGCTGAGGCGCAGCGCCTGGATCAGGTAGCGCTGGGCGAGCCCGTGCTCGCCGTCGTCGTACGCCATCCAGCCCACGAGGTATGCCTGCTCGGCGGCGGCCTCGTACAGCGCGGTCTGGACCTGCGGGCCGTGGTCTCGGCGGACCAGCGGCATGACGTAGCTGTTCATGTACTCGACCAGGGCCACGCGAGCATGGCCGCCACCGCGCATGACGTCCATCTCCTGGAAGAGCGCGAACATGTCGCGGATGCCCGCGACCTGCTCCATGCCGATCCGCCGTGGCCCGGCGTCGGAGCTCTGCCCGTCGAGCGTCGCCAGCAGCCAGTCCCGGCTGGACAGGGCGAGCGCGCTGAGGACGAACGGCGCCTGGATGACGCGGCGACGCGCGACATCGGCCTGACCGAGCTCGGCGACGGTGGCCAGCGAATCGTTTGCCCGGGACGGGTATCGCAGCGCCCTGGCCGCTAGGGACTCCTCATCCACCATGCCGAGGTCAGCAGGTGAGACGCTGTGCCCGAGCTGCTCGGTGAGCGCCGCTGCGATCAGGCGGGGCACCGGATGCTTGGGCACCTGGCCGAGCCGGACCCACCGGTGTACGGCGGTGTAGTCGTAGCGGAGGGCGAGCCCTTCGCGCGCTCCGAACGCGTTGACCCGGCGTGCGAGTCCGGCCCAGGAACAACCGGCCTCAGTGATCAGTCTGCCCAGCTTGTCGTTGGCTCCAGACATCGTGCTCCCTTCTGCGACGTCTTCCCCTTCGCACGGTACCGGCGTCGCGGTCGGCGGGGCAGCCTTCCACATACTCACATGGGTCTTCACATGGTCTACGCGAGCGGCGCATCGGGTTTGCTCGTAGTGGGAAGGGCGCGGACGCATCTCCCAAGGCTCGCCGGGCGCCCTTCCCCCTAGTCATCCGACTTACGGGGAGGCCCGATGTCCTTACACACGCCAATCCGCCCGCAGTGGAGGTGCGCGGTCTGCGCCATGGAGTGGCCCTGTCACACCCGCAGGCGGCAACTGCTCGCGCAGTTCTACGGCGCCCCCGCCTCGCTGGCGATCTGTCTGGCCCGCCACCTGATCCAGGCCTGCCTGGATCTGCCGACCATGCCGTCCGGCCTGCTGCACCAACGCTTCCTCGGCTGGCTGGACGCACCGCACCGCCACGACCGCGACACGATGCCTGCGAATGAGGCGTCAGAGTTCACGTCGTCCGCACTCCCGACGATGGCGTGCGACAGATCCCCGGCGCGCACCGACGTCCATGCCACGACCGGCTACGGCCCGCGCCGACCCGGTCATACGCCGAAACGCGCGGCTCGCCACCTGCTCGCCGCCGCGTGAAAGCCCGCGGGAGCGGCCGCTCGCAGACGCGGCCAGCCTGTTAAGAAGGGCGCCTTCTACCTCCCAAAGGGATAAAAGGTGCCCTTCCTTTCTGCCTGGCGCGGGGTGACCTCTTCAGATGAGCGGGCTGCGGCGCTCGACGAAGGTGACGTCGCGCCAGACGCCGTGGTGACGGCCGATCCGCCGGCGGGTGCCGACGACGCGGAACCCGACTGATTCGTGCAGGGCGATGCTGGCGGTGTTCTCGGGGAAGACCCCGGACTGGATGGTCCAGATCCCGGCCGTCTCGGTGGAGGCGATCAGCGCCTCCAGCAGCGCCCGGCCGACGCCGCGCCCGCGATGGCCGGGGTGCACGTACACGGAGTGGTCGACGACCCCGGCGTAGACGCTGCGGGTGGACACGGCGGTGCAGGCGGCCCAGCCGAGCACGGTCCCGTCGGCGTCGACGGCCACGTGCCGGTGCCCGTCCAGCCGGGCGGCGAAGAACTCGGCCCATCCCGGAGCACCGGTCTCGAAGGTGGCGTTGCCCTCGTCCATCCCCGCCTGGTAGATCGCCAGCACGGCGTCGGCGTGCCCGTCCGTCATGGCGGTGACGGTGAAGGTGCTCATCATCGGTTTGGTCCCCAGCCCCGCAGCGGTGTACACGTCCTGTGATGTGGCCACACCGTATGAGGTGTACGCCCGCACCATCCTGCACCGGCGGCCGGGGCTTCTGCCAGAATCCTCTGGCCGCACCCCGAAAAGCAGATGGGAAAGTGCGCAGACCAGTCATCGGGAAGGGACCTTCCCGACGGCGGCTCCACCCGTGAGGGATGAGCCGGTTCGAGTCCGGTACGCGGGTGCGGCGCCCGGCGGCTCACAGGGCGTAGAGGCGGCGGGCGTTGGCGGAGCCGAGCTGGTCGGCGATGGGCTGGGCGTCGGCCGGGGGCAGCGCGCCGTCGGCGATGAAGGCGTTGAGGACCTGGGCGAGGCTGTGGCGGAACTGGGACGCCCCGATGAGGTACAGCTCGGCCAGGCCGAAGGCGTCGGAGGAGTACAGCAGCTTGCCGAACGGGGCGAGTTCGAGGAACTCGGCGAGCACCGCGGTGGCGCGGGCGCCGAGGTGCGGCACGGTCAGGCCGACGTCGGCGTAGACGTGCGGGTAGACCTGGGCGAGCCAGCCCGCCTGGCGGTGGTACGGGTAGCAGTGCAGCAGCACCAGGCGCGCCCCGGTGCGCAGCGTCGCCTCGCAGAACGGCTGGAGCAGCGCCGGATCGGCCCGGACCAGGGCGGCGTCGCGGTCTCCGAAGCCGGTGTGGAGCTGGATCGGCAGACCGGTGTCGACGGCACACCACAGCAGGTGGCGCAGCAGCACCGGGTCGGTCAGGCGGCCGCCGTCGCGCAGCCAGCGCCCCGCCGCGACCCGCACCTCGTGCGGCTGCGGCCGGGTCGGGTCGAGGCCGAGCCCGTGCCGGTACGCGGCGATCGACTTGGTCGCGACCGCGCCGGGCAGGGCCGTCCGCAGCGCGTCGTCGAGGGCGGCGGCGAACCCGTCCGCCCCGCTGCCGGGCGCGACCTCCTCGGCCAGCAGCTCCAGCCGTACCACCGCGTGGGTCGAGGCACCCGCGAGCGCGCCCAGCGTTCCCGGCGGGAGCAGGTTGCCCGCGGCGGGGCCGGTGTCGACCAGCAGCGCGGACAGGTGCGCGGCGCGCAGCAGCCGCGCCGTGGCCTCGTCGGCGCCCAGGCGCCGCCGCTGCCACAGGTACTCCTCCACCGACGCCCCGGCGGGCAGCCCGAGCACGGGCGCGCACCAGCGGCGCAGGGCCAGCCCGACCTGGCTGTCCAGGTATGACGCCCCCGGCGGGGCCGGTTCGTCGGCCTCCGTGCACCACAGCTCGAATGCCGCATCCTCCAGCGGCGCGGCGGTGACGCCGTGGCAGTGACCGTCGACGAGCGCGAGTTCGCGCAGGTCCAGCGGGTTCAGTACCGCCATCGCACGGCCTCCACCAGCTCGTCCTCGGGCAGCTTCCCGAGCGTGCCGGCCTCGGCCCGGTGCACCGCGTCGAACGCGTCGAGCAGCGGCGCTCCGAGCGCCGCGCACAGCCCTCGGTCGGCGTGCAGGGCCGCGAGCGCGGCGGCGGGCGTGTCCGGCAGGCGCGGCGGCCGCTGCTGCTCCGCCAGCGTGTACGGGTCCACCCCGACCTCCTCGGGCAGCCGCAGCCCCGCGTCCACCGCGTCGGCGACCAGCGCGCACACCGCCCCGACCACCAGGTACGGGTTGGCCGACCCGTCGACGCACTTGACCTCGGCGTTGGCCGCGCCGGCCCGGTTGCCCTCGACGCCGGTGACGAACCGCAGCCCGGCCTCGCGGTTCTCCCGGCCCCAGCACTGGTACGCGCCCGCCCAGCGCTGCGGGGCCTGGCGCAGCGCGCTGGCGGGGCTGGGCACGCCGAGCCCGGCCAGGGCGGGCAGCCGCGACAGCACCCCGGCCAGGGCGGATTCGCCGCGCGCGGTGAGGCCGTGCGGGCCGTCGCCGCCCGCGAGCAGGTTGGCGCCGTCGGCCCATACCGAGAAGTGCAGGTGCATGCCGTTGCCGACCTGCCGCGCGACGGACACGGGCGCGAACGAGGCGCGCAGGCCGTGGCGCAGCGCGGTGGCGCGGACCGTCTCGCGGGCGAGCACGATCCGGTCGGCGGCGGCGACGGGGTCGGCGTGGCCGACGGACAGTTCGAGCTGGCCGGAGCCGTACTCGGGGTGGAACTGCTCGACGGCGACGTCCTGGGCGGCCAGCGCGGCGAGCAGGTCGCGGCCGTAGTCGGACAGCTCGACCAGCCGGGTCATGCCGTAGGCGGGGCCGTCGGAGGCCGGGCTGCCGTCGGGGCGGGCCAGGTAGAACTCCAGCTCGAACGCCATCCGCAGGGTGGTCCCGGCGTCGGCGGCGCGGGCGGCCATGCGCCGGGCGAACAGGCGCTGGTCCGCCGGGTACGGCAGACCGTCCTGGGTCCACCGGTCGACCGGCGCCCACGCCCAGCCGGGCTGGGCGGCGAGCACGGTGAGCCGGTCGAGGTCGGGGTGCAGCCGCAGGTCGCCGACGGGTCCGCCGACGAGCCGCCCGGCGGTGATGGTGTCGTCGACGCAGAACACGTCGTGCACGGTGGACATGCCGACGCCCCACGCGGCCGCCCCGGGCAGCTGCCCCGCTGGCACGGCCTTGACCCTGGTCACGCCCGCGTTGTCGACCCAGGTCAGGGCGACGCCGTGCACGCCCGCGGCGGTGAGTTTGGCGGCGGCGTCGCGGCCCGCGGCGGCCAGGGCGGTCCGGTCGAGCACCGGCTCGGCGGTCACCGGCTGCTCCCGGCAGGTACGGCCGGGGCCGCCTCACGGGCCGCCTGGGCGGGCGCGGCGACGGCGGCGGGGCGCTGGTGCTGCTGGAGGTAGAGCGCGACGGCGTACACGAACAGGGCCGCGCCGGTCATCTCCAGCAGCTCCTCGAACGAGGCCGACAGGACGTACCGCATGCTGGCCCAGCCGGGGGTGAAGCCGATGTTCTCGCGGCCGGAGAACGCGCCGACGACCTCCATGCCCGCCGCGCCGAACAGGAACAGCGCGGCCCCCACGACGACGAGCACCCGCACCCGTCCCGGCAGCGCGAGCAGGAACCGCGTGTATGACACCCCGAGCGCCAGCACCAGCGGCGCCGCGAGCACCAGCCACGACAGGTACGACGCCTGGCCCAGGTGCACCACGGCGACGGTGGCGCCGATCTCGTGGACCTGCGCGTACTCGTCGATCGACAGCAGGGCGAAGACGACGCCCAGGATGCGCCAGTGCCGGGCGAAGCGGGCGCCCGCGGCCCTGGCGTTGTTCGCGACCTGCCACAGCAGCACGGCGGCCAGCAGCAGCACCCCGGAGGAGTACCAGGTCGGCAGGTTGTCCTCCTTGTCGACGTAGAAGAACTTGACCAGCCGCCCGAAGTACGGGAACGGGTCGTACACGCCGAGGCCGTGGTAGACGAGGCAGAAGCCGAGACTGAGCGCGTGCAGGGCGGCGATGCAGCACAGCAGGACGCGCAGCAGGCGACCGGCGGGAATGTCGAGCTTCACCAGGTTTACAACGATGCGTCCGGCCGATGTGACACGAGCCTGGCGGGGGTGGGCGCGCGACGGCCACGACGTCGTCGGGTTTCCCGGCCGCCGCCGCTGTGCCATAGTCACCGCTGTGTCCGATCCGATCGCACGGCTGGCCGCGCTCACCGCCGCCGCGGTGGCGCTGGCGGCCCTGACCGTGGCCGTGCTGGCGTACCGGCGGTCCGGGGCGCGGCCCACCGCCCGGCTGTACCACATGAACAACTTCGGGCCCGGTGACGCCAAGGAGTTCCTGATCGCCACCACGGTCACCAACGGCGCGCTCGGCGCGGTGCAGGTGGTGACCTGCGAGTTCGAGGTGCGGGGCGTGCGGGGCCGGCACATGGTCGGCGGGCAGGGCCGGCGCGGGCCGGAGCTGCCGTTCCGGCTGGAAGGCCACCAGAGCGCCACCTGGACGGTCCCGGCCGCCGACGTGGCCGAGCTGCTGCGGGTGTACGACAAGAACCCCGCCCGCATCCGCGCCGTGCTCGCCCTGGGCAGCGGCGGCACGGTCAAGGGCGGCTGGTTCCGGTTCGACCTGGACAAGTGGGCCACCGGGGTGGTCGTGCCCGCGCCGCGCGGCGGCGGGAGCAAGCAGGCGGCGGCGCCCGCCAAGGCGAAGGGCTGAGCCATGACCGGTGTGGACATGTACTGGCACCGCGTGCCCGCGACCGCGCTGAAGGCGGCGCCGCGCGAGCTGTGGGAGTCCGTGCCGACCTTCGGTGACGACGCCTACCCGGTGGCGGTGGCCGAGGGTGTGGTGCTGGCCGTGGCCGAGGACTACCTGCTGCTGGAGGTGCTGTTCGCGGGCAGCACCGGGATGGCCGCCGACCCGGCCGGGCTGATCGTGTCGGGCGGCGACTGGCGGCCGATCGGCGCCGGTGCCGATGACGAGGTCGGGGTGCTGACCGCGCAGCAGGTCGAGGCGGTCTCGGTGTACCTGGCCGACGCGGAGCCCAGTGAGTGGATCGCGCAGCGGTCGCTGGAGCTGGCCGCGGTGCTGCGGCAGTACTCGCCGCACCCGTGGTCGGACCAGCGCGCGAGCCACCTGGCCCAGGACGCGGTCGAGCTGGTCGACTTCTACCACCGCGCGGCCGAGGCGGGCGAGGCCGTCGTGAAGATCCTGGTGGCCTAGCGGGGGTACGACCCCTGCCAGGCCAGCCGCTCGTCCGCTCCGGCGGCGAGCCGTTCCAGCAGCGTGTCCAGCAGCAGGAACGCCTCCCAGCGGTCCGTTCCGGCCGCCGTGATCCGATCGGCGAGCAGCTGTTCGAGGTCGGCGACCCGCTTGCCCTTCCACACCTTGTCGGCGACGGTGACCAGCAGGTCCTCGGTGGTGCTGCCCCGGTCCCAGTGCGCGTGCCCGGCGGCGAAGCGGGCCAGTTCGGGGCTGATCCCGTGCGCCCGCAGCAGCCGCGCCCCGGCCTGCTCGTGCGCGTGTCCGGGTCCGGCCAGCTCGGCGGGGTGCTCGGCCTTGCCGATGTCGTGCGTGGCGGCGCCGAACAGCACGGCGTCGCGGTCGTACGCCAGCCCGGGGCAGGCGGCGGTCAGGGCCGCGGTGAGCCGCGAGGCGACGTCGTGGACCAGGCGCAGGTGGGCGGCCAGGCGCGGCGGGGCGTCGAGGGTGCGCAGCAGGTCGGCGGCGGGGCCGGGCAGCGGCAGCGGAGGCGGGTCGGTCAGGGCGCGTTCGAGCAGGGGCGAGGGCACCGTCCCAGTGTAAGTTGACTGTTCAGCCGATGCTGAAGTCAGCTTCGACTGTAGAATCAGGGGCATGCTCGATGCCGCCACCGACGTGGAGGTGCTGGCCCGGTTCGGCCACGCACTGTCCGACCCCACCCGCATCCGCCTGCTCCTGGCGCTGCGCGAAGGCCCGGCGTATCCGACCGACCTGGCCGACCGCCTCGGCGTGACCCGCACCAACCTGTCCAACCACCTGGCCTGCCTGCGCGGCTGCGGCCTGGTGGTGGCCAGCCCGCAGGGCCGCCGCAGCCGCTACGAGCTGAGCGACGCCCGCCTGGCCCACGCCCTGGACGACCTGCTCGGGCTGGTGCTCGCCATCGACCCGGCGGTCTGCGCCAGCACCCCGGAGGTGGCCTGACATGGGCGCCGGACACGACCACACCGGGCACGACCACTCCGGCCACGGCGGCCACGGGCACGGCGTCTCCGCCGACGCCGACCGGCGCTGGCTGAGCATCGCGCTCGCGCTGATCCTCGGGTTCATGGGCGTCGAGGTCGTCGTCGGCCTGCTCGCCGACTCGCTGGCGCTGCTGTCCGACGCGGCCCACATGCTCACCGACGCCGCCGCGATCGTGCTGGCCCTGGTGGCGATGCGCCTGGCGGCCCGCCCGCCGCGCGGCGGCTACACGTACGGGCTCAAGCGCGCCGAGATCCTGTCCGCGCAGGCCAACGGGATCACCCTGCTGCTGCTGGCCGCCTGGCTGGCATACGAGGCGATCCAGCGGCTGATCCACCCGCCGGACGTGCGCGGCGGCGCGGTGCTGGTCACCGCGATCGCGGGCGTCGGCGTCAACCTCGTCGCCGCCTGGTGCCTGTCCAGGGCCAACCGGACCAGCCTCAACATCGAGGGCGCGTTCCAGCACATCCTCAACGACCTGTTCGCCTTCATCGCCACCGCGATCGCGGGCCTCATCGTGCTGACCACCGGGTTCGACCGCGCCGACGGCATCGCCTCCCTGGTCGTGGTCGTGCTGATGGTCAAGGCGGGCGTGGAGCTGCTCGGCGCGTCCGGCCGCATCCTGCTGGAGGCGGCGCCCGCCGGGCTCAGCCCCGACGCCCTCGGTGCGGAACTGGCCTGCGTGACCGGCGTCGTGGAGGTGCACGACCTGCACGTGTGGCAGGTGACCTCGGGTTACCCGGCCCTGTCCGCGCACATCCTGGTGCAGCCCGGCGGCGACTGCCACGCGGTGCGCCGCGACGTCGAGGCGCTGCTGCGCGGCGAGCACCACATCGCGCACACCACGCTCCAGGTCGACCACACCGACGAGCACGACACCCCGGCCGCGATCGCGGCGGCCCACTGCGCCGACCCGCACGGTGCCGTGTACCGGCCGCCGCACGCATAATCGGCGCCATGCCGCACAGCGACCCGTACGTCGTGCACGACACCCCCGGCCGCGTCGGGATGATGCCCCGGCCCGCGCGCGACGTGACGCTGGCCGAGGACCTGCACCTGCTGCGCTCGGTGCACGGCGTGGACGTGGTGGTGTGCGCGCTGCCCGACGACGAGCTGGAACTGCTGGGGCTGCTCGGCGAGGCCGACGCGGTGCGCCGGGCCGGGATGCGGTTCGAGCACTTCCCCGTCGGCGACCACGACGTCCCCGAGTTCGCGCCGTACCAGGCGCTCACCGCCCGGCTGGCCGCCGAGGTCACCGCCGGGGCATACGTGGTGGCGCACTGCTGGGCCGGGATCGGCCGGTCCGGACTCATCGCGGGCGGAGTGCTGATCCAGCTCGGCCTGTCGGCCCGGCAGGCGATGGACCGGCTGGTGGAGCGGCGGGGCTATCCGCCGGAGACGCCGTCGCAGTGCGACATGCTGGTCCGGCTGGCCGAGACGGTCGCTTCCGGCCGCTGACGGCGCCGTGCCGCCGATGCGCCGCCGGACGCCGTAAGAGCCGGTGCCGCAACCGATGCCGCGATAGGTGCACTGTGGAGTGCTTGCGCGACTGCGGATGACTTTCACTTTTTTATGGATTTCGCTCACACATGGGCCTTTTGCGTTGCACAGTGATGTCTGGAGCAGCAGTGCACGGGATTTCCCCCGGTGAACCGCGTTCGCCGGTACGGCCGGACACCGCTGTTCGCGGTTCCGCCGGAGGCATGTCCGGCAGGACATACCCGTGAGGAGGAGCGATGGCCGTAGCCAAGGCCGCAGCGAAGAAGGCACCGGCGAAGAAGGCCGCTGCCGTGAAGTCGGTCGCCAAGAAGGCGCCGAGCGGGCCGGCCGCGGCGAAGACGACCGCGACCGCCAAGAAGACCTCGCCGGCGAAGAAGACGACGCCCATGAAGAAGGCGGCCGTCGCGAAGAAGACCACGCCCGCCAAGAAGGCGACCGCGAAGAAGACCACCGCGAAGAAGACCACTGCCAAGAAGACGACCGCCGCCAAGAAGACCACGGCGGCCAGGAAGACGACCGCGGCGGCCAGGAAGACGACCGCGGCGGCCAGGAAGACCACCGCGAAGAAGGTCACCGCGGCCGTGAAGAAGGCCGCACCGGCGAAGAAGGCGACGGCGAAGAAGGCCATGGCGACCAGGAGCACGACGGCCCGCAAGACCACGACGGCCCGTACGGCCACGGCGAAGAAGACCACCGCCGCGAAGAAGACGACGCCCCTGAAGAAGGCGGCCGTCGCGAAGAAGACCACGCCCGCCAGGAAGGCCGCCGCCAAGAAGACCACGGCGGTGAAGAAGACGACCACCGCCAGGAAGACGGCACCGGCCAAGAAGACCGCGGTCCGCAAGACGACGGCGGCCAGGAAGACCACCGCCGCCCGGAAGACCACCACCACCGCCGCCAAGAAGACCACCGCCGCGAAGAAGACGACGGCCGCGCGCAAGACGACCTCGGCGGCGCGCAAGACCACCGCGGCCAAGCGGATCACCGCGGCGGTGAAGAAGACCGCGGCCAAGAAGGTCCCGGCCAGGAAGGCCACCGCGGCGCGCAAGACGACGCCGATGAAGAAGGCGGCCACGGCGCGCAAGACCACGCCCGCCCGCAAGACGGCCATGGCGGCGAAGAAGACCGCGCCCGCCCGCAAGACGGCCGTACGCAAGACCGCGATGCGGTCCGCGGTCACCAAGTCGACAGCCCGCCGAGCGCCTGCTCGCAAGGCGATGCGCTGATCCGGGTGGCCAGCAGGCCGGTGCCGCCGGAGGTCCGCTGCTGGTAAGAAGGACCAATGGCACACCGCCGCCTGGTCGCCCAGGCCATCGACTTCACTCCCCTGCGCCGTGAGCTGGACCTGCCTGACGGGTTCCCGCCCGCGGCGCAGGCGCAGGCCGAGCAGGCCGCCCGCGAGGTGAAGCTGCCGCAGGCCGACCGCACCGACATCCCGTTCGTCACGGTCGACCCCGCCTCGTCGCGCGACCTGGACCAGGCGCTGTGCCTGCTGCGCCGCGACGGCGGCGGCTACCGGGTGCACTACGCCATCGCCGACGTCGCCGCGTACGTCGTGCCCGGCAGCGCGCTGGAGGCCGAGACCTGGAAGCGCGGGCAGACGGTGTACCTGCCCGACGGCAAGGTGCCGCTGCACCCGACGGTGCTGTCCGAGGGCGCGGTGAGCCTGCTGCCCGATGTGGAGCGGGCCGCGGTGGTGTGGACGATCGACGTCAGCGCCGACGGCGACACCGAGTCCGTCGAGGTGGGGCGGGCCCGGGTGCGCAGCCGCGCCAAGCTCGCCTACGACGGGGTGCAGTCCGATGCCGACAGCGGCAAGCTGGCCGAGCCGATCGCGCTGCTGCCCGAACTGGGCAAGCTGCTGATCGCACGCGCCCTGGAGCGCGGCGCCATCAACCTGCCCATGCCGGAGCAGGAGATCGAGCCCGACGGCAAGAGCTGGCGGCTGAGCCTGCGCGCCCCGCTGGCCAGCGAGGAGTGGAACGCGCAGATCTCGCTGCTGACCGGCCGGGCCGCCGCCGAGATCATGTTGAAGGGCCGGATCGGCCTGCTGCGCACCATGCCCGCCCCGGACCCGCACGCCGTGGCCCGGCTGCGCCTGGCCGGGCAGGGCCTGGGCATCGGCTGGCCCGACGGCCTGACCGTGGGCCAGGTCATCGCGAGCCTCGACTGCGCCGACCCGAAGGCCGCCGCGTTCATCGACGAGGCCGCCGAGCTGCTGCGGGGCGCCGGGTACACGCCGTTCGCGGGCGAGCTGCCCGCCGAGCCCGCGCACTCCGCGGTGGCCTCGCCGTATGCGCACGTCACGGCCCCGCTGCGGCGGCTGGCCGACCGGTATGCCACCGAGGTGTGCCTGGCCCTGCACGAGGGCCGGGACGTGCCCGCCTGGGCCGCCGAGGCGCTGCCCCGCCTGCCCGAGATCATGACCGGGACCGGCAGTGTCGCCTCGGCCGCCGAGCGCGGCGCGATCGACCTGGTCGAGGCCGTGGTGCTCGCCGACCGGATCGGCGAGACGTTCCCCGCTGCCGTGCTGGACACCAACCACGGCAAGCCCGGCGGCACCGTCGCCCTGGACGACCCCGCCGTACGCGCCCGCTGCGACGGCCAGCTGACGGCCGGGGACCGCGTCACCGTGCGGCTCACCACCGCCGACCCCGCCAAGCGCCTGGTCCGCTTCGCCCTCGCCTGAGCGTGAGAAAGGGCACCTTCCACATCGGATCCCGATGAGAAGGTGCCCTTTTTGTCTGCACAGCGCAGGGGTGCGCGGGTGGGGTCAGAACTCGCTGAGGTGTGCGGTGTCGTTGACGACGCGGACGGAGATGCCGCCGTCGGGCCAGGTGTCCACGATGGAGATTCCGGCCGGGTCCAGCAGCAGGCGGTGCAGGAACGCGTCCGAGGCGGCCAGGGCGTCGCGCAGGATCAGCTTTATCGGCGAGACGTGTGAGACGACGGCGACGGTGTCGCCCTCGTACTGCGTCTGGAGCCGCCCGACCACGCCCCGGACCCGCTTGGCCACCTTCTGGAACGACTCCCCGCCGGGCGGGGCGACGGACGTGGAGGCCAGCCACGCGGACAGCTCGGTGGCGTACTGCTCGCGCACCTCGCCGAAGGTCAGCCCCTCCCACACCCCGAAGTCGCACTCGATCAGCTCGGGCTCGACCTCGACCGGCACCCGGCCCGCCGCCTGGGCGATGGCGCGGGCGGTGGCCTTGCAGCGCTCCAGCGGCGAGCAGACGACCCGGTTCGGCTTCAGACCGGCCACGCGCTGCGCGGTGGCGGCCGCCTGCGCCTGCCCGCGCTCGGACAGCGGCACGTCGCCGCGCCCGGAGTAGCGCTTCTGCGCCGTCAGCGGGGTCTCGCCGTGCCGGACCAGGATCAGCCGGGTCGCCGGGGCGGTGCGCGGCGCCCAGTCCTGCTTGGGTTCGGTGATGGCGACGGCCGTGGCGACCGCCGCGTCGTGCTCGATCTCGGCGCCCCCGGCCGCGGCGGCGTCCATGGCCGCGTTGGCCAGGGCGTCGGCGGCACGGTTGCGCTCGCGCGGGATCCAGGCGTACGTGACCTGGTCGAATCTGCGTACCAGCCCGGCGGCCTGCGCCGCCAGCGGCCGCAGCCCCTGGTGTTTGATCTGCCAGCGGCCTGACATCTGCTCGACCACCAGCTTGGAGTCCATCCGCACCTCGACCAGGGTCGCGCCCACCTCGGCGGCGGCCTCCAGCCCGGCGATGAGCCCCCGGTACTCGGCGACGTTGTTGGTGGCCACGCCGATCGCGGCGGCCCGCTCGGCGAGCACCTGGCCGCTGGCCGCGTCGCGCACGACCGCGCCGTATCCGGCCGGGCCGGGATTGCCGCGGGCGCCCCCGTCGGCCTCGACCACGACCCGCATGGTCACAGGCCCGATTCGGCGGTGCGCACCATGATGCGGCGGCACTCCTCGCAGCGGACGACCTCGTCGGGCGCGGCCGTCTTGACCCGGTTGCGGTCGGCGCCGAACAGCTCCAGGCGGCAGCCGCCGCAGCGGCCGTACTGCACCAGGGCCGCGGCGAGGCCGCCGGACTGCTCACGGATCTTGTCGTACAGCTGGACCAGTTCGGCCGGGAGGTCGGCGGCGAGCGGACCCCGGGCCGTCCGCTTCCACTGCGCCTCCTTGTCGAGCTCGGCGACGGTCTGGTCGCGGCGCTGCTCGGTGGCGATCCGGGTGTCGCGGGCGGAGGCGATGCGCTCGTCCACCGCGTCGAGCGCCGACTGCGCCGTCTCGCGCTTCTCCATCAGCTCCAGCTCGGCGTCCTCCAGCTCGGACTGGCGGCGGGACAGCGAGGTCATCTCGTGCTCCAGCGCGGTCAGCTCGCGGGCGGGCAGGCGGCCGTCGTCGAGGCGCTGCTGGTCCTTGGCCCGGCGCTGCCGTACGGTGTCGACCTCGCGCTCCAGCCTGGTGATGTCGCGGTCCAGGTCGTCGACGTCGACCTCGGCGCGGACCCGCTCGTCCTCCAGCCGGCTGACGACCTTGGTCAACGCGTCGAGCTCCGCGGTCTCCGGCATCGTCCGGCGGCGGTGCGCCAGCTGCTGCAGCGTGATGTCGATCGCCTGGAGGTCAAGCAGCCGCTGCTGGTCCTTCGGGTCGGCCTTCATTCGGCACTCCTTCTCTTGATCAGCGCACTGCCGGGCATGGTGCTCACGTGGCAGGGTCAAGTGTCGCGCAAGCGTGGAACGGGAACGGGTCGGTGTTCGCGTCGGAGACGATGATCTCAAGTCCGGTCCGCGTACGCAGCCAGGCGGCCAGTGGCGTCAGCCAGGGCGCCTCGGTGGCGTAGTGGCCGGCGTCGACCAGCGCGGGGCCGCCCTCGGCACGCAGGTCGGCGACGCGGTGGTGCTTGAGGTCGCCGGTGAGGTAGACGTCGACGCCCGCGGCGACCGCGTCGGGGATGAAGCTGTCGCCCGAACCGCCGCAGACGGCGACGGTCGTCACGGTGCGGGCGGGATCGCCGCTGACGCGCACGCCCCAGCTCGCCACCGGCAGCGCGGCGGCGGCCAGGTGCGCGAACTCGCCGAGCGTCATCGGGTTGACCCGGCCGATGCGGCCGAAGCCGCGGCCCTGCTCGGTGGGGCGCAGCGGCCGCAGCTCGGTCAGGCCGAGCCGGTCGGCGAGCGCGTCGCTGACCCCGGGGTCGGCCACGTCGGCGTTGGTGTGGGCGACGTACAGGGCGACGTGGTTCTCGATCAGGTCGTGCAGCACGCGGCCCTGGTAGTCGACGGCAGCGACCGAGGAGACCCCGGACAGCAGCAGCGGGTGGTGCGCGACGATCAGGTCGGCGCCGAGATCGAGGGCCTGTGCGACGGTGTCCGGCAGCACGTCGACGACGGTCAGCACGCGGGTCACCGGGTTGTCGGGGCGCCCGGCGACCAGGCCGACCCGGTCCCACGGCTCCGCCCAGCTGGGCGGGAACTCTTCATCGAGCAATCGCACGAACGAGGCGACAGTCCAGCTCACCCGGACAGCCTAGACTCCCGGTCCGTTCAGACACCCACCCGCACGCCCCGGTGGGACAGCAGCTCGTCGACGGCGGCCAGGGCCAGCTCCCACGGGAACTCGTGCCGGACCGCGTCGCCGTTGCCGGGCGCGGGCAGGACCAGCACGTCGTCGCCGTACAGCACGCGTACGCCCCAGCGGCGCAGGCGGTCCAGGTTCTCCTGGAACATCGGGTGCCGGGCCATCGCGTCGTTGGTGTAGGGGAACGCCACGATCGGCAGGCCCTTGCCGTACCCCTCGATCAGCAGGCCGAGCGGGAGCGTGTCGGCGATGCCCGCCGCCCACTTGTTCACCGTGTTGACCGTCGCCGGGGCCACCACCAGCGCGTCGGGCGGCGGCAGCACGTCGGGGTCGCCGGGGTTCTTGAAGCTCGTGCGCACCGGGTGGCCGGTCTGGGCCGCCAGCGCCGGGATGTCGAGGAACTTGCGCCCGTCCGGGGTCGCCACCACGCACACGTCGTAGCCGCGCCGCTGGGCCAGCGCGACCAGCTTGCCCACCTCCCGCGCCACCGGCGAGCCGCAGGCCAGGACGTACAGCACCGGCCGGCGCGGTGCCTCGGCGGACGGCGCGTCGTCCAGCGGCTCGTCGGTCATGTCAGACCCCCACACCCATCTGCTCGGCCAGCTCCGCCAGCGCCGCCGTCGGCGTCCCCCGGGTGCGCCGCAGCACGTCGCTGAGCACCTCGTGCGCGATCGGGCGACAGCGGATCTCCGCGGGGGCGAGCAGGTCGCCCTCCAGCAGCATCTCGCCCGCCTTCTCCACGTCGCCGATCTGGGCGTAGCCGCGGGCCATGTCCAGGTAGTGGTGCGCCCGGCGCTCGGGCAGCATCGCGTTGAACGACGCCGGGTCCAGCGAGGAGTGGATGGCCACCGCCATGCCGCCCTCGCCCAGCTCCACGGCGGCCGCGGCGCGGTGCACCTGCACGTTGGTGGGGCCGAAGCTGGTCCAGTAGAAGTTGCGGTCGCCGCCGAGCCCGGCGGCCGCGTCCTGGGCACCGGTGAGCAGGTCGCGCATGGTGGCGCTGTCGCCGATGCAGGAGGCCGCCATGGCGCCCTGGAGCAGCAGGAAGCCGTACACGGACAGGCGGTCGTCGGCGGTCTCGCCGCCGCTGGCCGGGCAGAGCCGGTTGGCGATGTTGACGTTGACCTCCAGCGCGGACCGGTGCCGCCCCAGCGCCCGCAGCGCGTTGGCGACCCGGGTCGTGGCCACGCCCGCCAGCAGCTGGTCCCCGGCGCGCTGCGACACCGCGATGGACCGGTCGGCCGCCAGCCAGGCCAGATCCAGCTCGCCGAGCTTGCGCAGCACCGACGAAGCGATCTGGTACACCTGCCCGAGCAGGTGCGCGGCCTCGCGGGTGTCGTCGGTGCCCGCGTACGCCGTGTCGGCGGCCTGGGCGTCGCGCAGCAGCTTCGGCAGCGCGCGGGCGAGCACGCCGTAGCGGCCGTGCTCCCAGGTCTGCCAGGCGTGCTGGGCGGCCTTGCGCATCTCGGCGATGGGCGGCGGCTCGGGCGGGGCGTAGAAGAACGCGCTGATCTGGTCGTAGCGCTCCAGCGCGGACCGGATCTCGGCGACCTCGATCTGATCGATGCAGTTCACGCTGTCGGGGCGGCGCTCGGGGTCCTTACCGAGCAGCAGCGCCACGTCCAGTTGGAGCACGTCGGCGATCTCGTACACGACGGAGAACTTGTCGAGTCGGCGCACGCCGCGCTCGACCTTGTCCACCCAGCTCTTCGACTTGCCCAGCCGGTCGGCGAAGACCTGCTGCGACATCTTGCGGCGGTTGCGCCAGTACGACACCCGCCGGCCTATGGGCAGCTCGTCCACGTCACAACCCTCCCCTCATCGGGTGTGGGAAACGAGTCGCACAGGCTGTGCGCCCTCGTCCGGTCCGTCACTCGTATCTTCTGATGCAAGTTGCAGTTAGAAAATGCACTGGGACGTCTGCTTACTGGACTGTTGTCGATGTAACGAGCGCCTGAGACCACGGATACGGGCAAGACCGATGTCGATCTATGCCCGTTTTTCGCGGTACCCCGGAAGAGGAGGTCGGGCACCATGCGGTGGCGACACGGACCGTTCGTCAGAAGCCTGCTGCGACGCCGTCTGCGGCACACGGCGCAGCAGTTCGCCGACCACGGCTGGGCGGTGACCCCGGGAGCGTACTTCAACGGCCAGCGCATGGCCTGCGACCGCGCCACCTGCCTGGCCAGCAGCTGCCACCCGCTCCTGACGGACTGGGAGACGCAGTCCAGCACGTTCTCCGCACAACTCGACGAGTGGTGGTCCCTGCACCCGCACGCCGTGCTGCTGCCCACCGGCCACACCTTCGACGTGCTCGAAGTGCCCGCACTGCTGGGCGCCCGCCACGTCTGCGGGCCGCCGACCGGCCCCGGCACCGCCGCCCGCGTCCGCGGACCCGTCGCGGTCACCGCCGCCGGCCGCTGGATGCTCCTGATGAAGCCCGCCACCGCGCTCGCACCCGAACTCGACCACCGGGTCGACGTGCTGCGCCACAGCCTCGGCTCATGGATCCCCGCCCCGCCGACCGTGCTGCCCGAAGGCCCGGTGCGCTGGCAGGTGTCACCCGCACAGGTGAACTGGCAGCTGCCCGACGCCGACGCGTTGCAGCAGTCGCTCGTCCGCTCGTTGGTCAGCCTGGACGCGTCGTTCCTGGACCTGCCCCTCACCGCGCGGCGGCGGCTCGCCCCGCCTCCGCGCATCGGTCGCCCGCCGACCATGCAGGCCGCGCTGCGACGCGCCGGCTGATCGTCCACACCGGAGCCATCCCTCGCCACCGCGCTGCCGCAGGCAGCACTGAGCGACCGCCCACCTGCGCGGTCGTTGATCGGGGTATCGAGGAGGTCCGACATGGCAACTGACAACGTAGAACGGGCCCTGGCACACGTCGAGTCCCAATTCGGGGTCATACGATCGTCATCGGCCCGCTGGGCCGGCACCCGCCCGTACGGCGCCCGCCCCGGCGGCGGCTCCCGCCCGACCGGAACCCGCCCCGCCAGCACCCACCGCCCGGTCCGCTGAGCGGGCCGTCGCACTGCGGCGGTGATCACGATTTCGGGTCACTACCTGCCGTTTGGCAGCAGGTAGTGACCCGAAATGCTGATCATCCCCGGACGCGGATCAGATGGTGGTGGTCCAGCCGTGGGGGTCGGGGAGGCGGCCGTACTGGATGTCGACCAGGGTCTGGCGCAGCGAGGTCGCGGCCTGGCCGGCGGTGCCGTCGCCCATCGTGAAGTCGCCGTCGGTGCCGCGGACGGTGCCGATCGGGGTCAGCACGGCGGCCGTGCCGCAGGCGAACGCCTCGACGATCTCGCCGCCGCGGGCGCCGTCCCGCCACTCGTCGATCGAGACGGGACGCTCCTCGACGGAGTAGCCCTGCTCCTTGGCCAGCGTGATCACCGAGTCGCGGGTGATGCCGGGCAGGATCGCGCCGTTCAGCGGCGGAGTGATCATGGTGCCGTCCCTGCGCACCAGGAACACGTTCATGCCGCCGAGCTCGTCGATGTACTTGCGCTCCGCCGCGTCGAGGTAGACGACCTGGTCGCAGCCGCGCTCGGTCGCCTCGGCCTGGGCGGCCAGACCGGCGGCGTAGTTGCCGCCGCACTTGGCCGCGCCGGTGCCGCCGGGCGCCGCCCGGGTGTAGTCGTTCGACACCCAGATCGTCACCGGCTTGACCCCGCCGGAGAAGTACGGCCCGACCGGCGAGGCGATCAGCACGTACAGGTACTCCCGCGCCGGGCGCACGCCGAGGAAGACCTCGCTGGCGTACTGGAACGGCCGCAGGTAGAGGCTGCCCTCGGTGCTGGTCGGCACCCAGGCGCGGTCGATGTCGACCAGCTGCCGGATCGAGCCGAGGAACAGCTCGGTGGGCAGCGGCGCCATCGCCATCCGGTGCGCCGACTCGACGAACCGGGACGCGTTGGCCTCCGGACGGAACAGGCCGATCTTGCCGTCGGCCCGGTTGTATGCCTTGAGGCCCTCGAAGATCTCCTGGGCGTAGTGCAGGACGGCGGTCGCCGGGTCGAGCGGGATCGGCGCCCGCGCCTCGACCCGGGCGTCGTACCAGCCCTTGCCCTCGGCGTATCGGATCGTCACCATGTGGTCGGTGAAGATGCGTCCGAAGCCGGGGTTGACCAGGAGCGCTTCCCGCTCAGTGGCCGATACCGGTTGTGAACTCGGACGGATCTCGAAGTCGATCGTGCCACCGCCGCTCATGCGCGCTGCCCTCCATCATTCAAAGGTCCGGGGAAAACTTACCTCTAACGCTCGTTAAACCCCAGCCCATGCGATGTACCAGGCAGAAAGCAGATCGCCCGGCCACCTCACGGACCGGGCGAACGTGTCATTCTCGCGGCCGTGTGGTCATGCTACGAGTACGGATACTCGGTCGCCGACCTCAGCCGTGCGGATCGTCTGTCCCGGCGTGCGCCCGGACAGTTCGGTCGAAACCGCCTCCTCGACCTTGCGCGCCTCGTCCGCGTAGCCCAGGTGCTCCAGGCACATGGCCACCGACAGGATCGCCGCCACCGGGTCGGCCTTGCCCTGGCCCGCGATGTCCGGCGCCGAGCCGTGCACCGGCTCGAACATGGACGGGAAGGCGCGGGTCGGGTTGATGCAGCCGCTCGCGGCCAGGCCGATGCCGCCGGTGACCGCGGCCGCGATGTCGGTCAGGATGTCGCCGAACAGGTTGTCGGTGACGATCACGTCGTAGCGCTGCGGGTTCGTGACCATGAACATGGCGGCCGCGTCGACGTGCTGGTATTCGGTGGTGATGTCGGGGAACTCCGCCGCCACCGCGGCGAACGTGCGCGCCCACAGGCCGCCCGCGTGGGTCAGCACGTTGGTCTTGTGGACCATGGTGACCTTGCGGCGGGGGCGCTTGCCCGCGCGCTCGAACGCGTCGCGGATGACCCGCTCCACGCCGTGGCGGGTGTTCAGGCTCTCCTCGGTGGCGACCTCGTGCGGGGTGCCGCGGTGCATGCCGCCGCCGGCGCCCGCGTACAGGCCCTCGGTGCCCTCGCGGACCACCACGAAGTCGATCTCGCCGGGCTTGACGCCGGCCAGCGGGCCGCTGGTGTTCGGCCACAGGCGCGAGGGGCGCAGGTTCACGTACTGGTCGAAGTCGAAGCGCAGCTTCAGCAGCAGGCCCCGCTCCAGCACGCCCGGCGGCACGGTCGGGTCGCCGACGGCGCCGAGCAGGATGGCGTCGTGCTGGGCCAGCTCGTCGCGCACCGAGTCGGGGAACACCTCGCCGGTGCGGTGGTAGCGCGCCGCGCCGAGGTCATAGGCCGTGGTCTCCACACCTGGCAGCACCGCGTCCAGGACCTTCAGGCCCTCCGCGACCACCTCGGTGCCGATCCCGTCTCCGGCCACCACCGCAATGCGCATTCCGACTCGCCCCTCACTTGCCCCACCGGCACCCACGCCGAACGTCCTACCGAACGTTAAGCCCATTTCCCACCCCACGGTACACCCGTACCACCATGCGGACACCGCACCGCACGACCAGCATGTCGATCAGGAAGCTGTGCCCTCGACACGCCGTCGAACCGTGCCAAAGGTTCATGATCGACGGGGCCGTCGGCCCGGCCGAGGGCGGCGGGGCCGGCGGGCTACTGGGGGCGGTGGTCGCCGACGAGGCGGCCGCTGCGGATGAGGTGGCGCTTGGAGGCGCCGGGGATGTTGCGGGCGGGTTCGGCGTCGGGCTGGCTGCTGCGGACGAAGAGGGTCACCGTGACGGCGGGGGCGAAGCCGTTGCGGGACATCAGGGTGGCCGAGGCGTTGTTCGAGCTCTCGACGTCGGTGACGACGCGGCTCGCGCCACCCTCGAACAGGGCCTCGCAGCACGCGTTCACCAGGCGCCCGGCGATGCCCCGGCCCTGGTACGCCGGGTCCACCGCGATCCACTCCAGGTAGCCCCAGTCGTCACGCAGCTCGAACGTCTGCGAGCCGAGCACGAAGCCGACCACGGTCTCGCCGTCCAGCGCCACCCAACAGGCGCTGTCGCCGCTGTCGAGATGCTCGGCGACCGCGGTCAGCGACCACGACGTGTACGGCTTGACCGAGGTGTCGAACACCCGGTTGCCGAGGTCCAGCACCTGGCGCAGGTGCTCCAGCCCGACCGGCGCGATGACGATCTCCGTCGGCGACGCATCACTCATAACCGAAGCGTGCCACGGATCGGGGGCGCGGCAGCGCATTCACCAGGGCATGCCGCGGTCGGCCGTTCGGCCGACATCGGTCAGAAGACCCAACCGGTCAGTTCGGCGCGCTGAACGGGTTCGGCGCCGTCGTAGTCGGAGTCCGCCCAGGCTTCGCGGTGGTAGGCCAGGGCCGCCGCCAGGGCCCGGTCGACCGGTTCGGCCAGCCAGAACTCGTCGATCATGAGGAACCGGTCGCCGCCGCGCAGGGTCCACAGCGCGTACCGGCGGCGCAGGCCGCGGTATTCGCTGCGGGCCACGATCTCCTCGGGGTCGGCGACCTCGATCAGCAGCCCGGTCTCCGGCCGGTCGTCCAGCCGCAGGCCGAGGCTGACGACCTCCGACCAGGGCACGGTGACCCGCATCGCCCGCAGCCAGATCCCGTCCGCGTCGACCCGGGCCAGCACGGAGTGGGTGCCGACCCGGTACCGGCGGTACACGAGCAGCATGGCCACGGCCGGGACGATCAGCACCAGGCCGAAGGTCAGCCCCCAGGCGAGCACGTCCTTGAGGTTGATCCGCTGGCCGGGCAGCACCTCGTCGAGCGTCGCCTGCTCGACCCGCAGCCGCCAGATCAGCAGGGCGACGAAGGCCAGCGGCAGGAACGCCCCGATCAGGGCCCGGGACGAGCGCCAGGGCAGCGCCCGCAGGGCCACGGGCTCGGGCTCGGCTCCTTCGGCCAGCGCGAGCCGCAGCGGCACGAGGTCGCGGCGCACCCGCCAGTCCCGCCCGTTGATGACCAGGAAGGCCGCGAACGCTGTCAGCACGAGCAGCAGCCCGACGATGACAGCCGCACCGAACGTCCACGTCGGTTGTCCGGCGATCAGCATCGCGCCGACGAGGAACGACGCGAGCAGCAGCAGCATGCTGATGTCCACGGTGCGCCGGGAGTCGGTCAGGCGTCTGGCCAGCGCGGCGGAGTCGACGGCCGGGTCGGCCGTGGCTGTGCCGGCGGCGGGGCGCGCAGCGGTGTCGGCGCGGCCCGGGTGGTCCGGGCCGAGGTCGAGCTGGGAGTGCATACGGGTCATCATTTCGCATCTCGTGCCCGGATGCGGCCCCATCGCGCACAGACGACCGGCCCGGGCGGAAACTGCGGCAAACAGTTCCACCCGGGCCGGTCGGTGATTGCTGTGTCGCGTCGCGTACGAACGGACCGGATCACCCGAAGACCCGTCCCTCCGTGCCCGCGCCGCGGGCGTCCGTAGTGGACTCTTGCAGGCTACCGAGCGCGTACGACGCTGTGCAAGCGTCTGCTTACTCCTCGGTGAGATCCACGGCGCTGACCGAGACCGCGCCGATGTTCTCCGCCGCGCGCTGCAGCAGGTCGGCGGGGACCGGCGAGTCGACGGTCAGCGTCATCAGCGCCTCGCCGCCGGCCTCGCGCCGGGCCACCTGCATCGCCGCGATGTTCACGCCGACTGCGCCCAGGACGGTGCCGACCGCGCCGACCACGCCCGGACGGTCCGAGTAGCGGAAGAACAGCAGGTTGCCCTCGGCGTCCAGCTCCAGGTCGAAGCCGTCGAGCTCGGTAAGCTTGATCTGCTCGCGCAGGCCGTGGCTGACCACCGCGCCCGCGACGCTGACGGTGCGCCCGTCGGTGAGCGCGCCGCGCACCGTGACCAGGTTCTTGTGCTCGTTGACCTCGGGGTTGGTGAACAGGTTGATCTCCACGCCGCGGTCGGCCGCGATCAGCGGCGCGTTGACGTAGGTGACCTGCTCCTCGACGATCGAGCTGAACAGGCCCTTGCTCGCGGCCAGCTTCAGCACCGACACGTCGTGCTGCTCGACGATCTCGCCGCGCACCTCGACGGTGATGCTGGCGGCCACGCCGCCCGCGATCGCGGTGAAGACCCGGCCGAGCTTCTCGGCCAGCGGCAGCAGCGGCCGCACCTCCTCGGCGACGACACCGCCGGCCTGCACGTTCACCGCGTCGGGCACGAACTCGCCCTGCAGGGCCAGCTTGACGCTCTTGGCCACGGCCAGGCCGGCCTTGTCCTGCGCCTCGTGGGTCGAGGCGCCCAGGTGCGGGGTGGCCACGACGTTGTCGAAGGCGAACAGCGGCGACGTGGTGCACGGCTCCTTGAGGTACACGTCGATGCCGGCGCCGGCGACGCGGCCGTCGGCCAGCGCCTCGGCCAGCGCGTCCTCGTCGATCAGACCGCCGCGCGCGGCGTTGATGATGCGCACCTCGGGCTTGACGAGCTGGAGCTCCTTGGCGCCGATCAGGCCCACGGTCTCCGGGGTCTTCGGCAGGTGGATCGAGATGAAGTCGCTCTCGCGCAGCAGCTCCTCCAGGCCCACCAGGCGCACGCCGAGCTGGGCGGCGCGGGCCGGCTGCACGTAGGGGTCGTACGCGATGAGGCGGGTGCCGAAGGCGGCGATGCGCTGGGCGAACAGCACGCCGATGCGGCCGAGGCCGACGACGCCGACGGTCTTGCCCTGGAGCTCGACGCCGGTGTACTTCGAGCGCTTCCACTCGCCGTTCTTCAGGGCCGACGACGCCGACGCGGTGTTGCGCGCCACGGCCAGCAGCAGCGCCAGGGCCTGCTCGGCGGCGGACACGATGTTCGAGGTCGGCGCGTTCACGACCATGACACCGCGCGCCGTGGCCGCGGGCACCTCGACGTTGTCGAGACCGACGCCGGCGCGGGCGACGACCTTCAGCCTCGGCGCGGCGGCGATCGCCTCTGCGTCGATCTTGGTGGCGCTCCGCACGATCACGGCGTCGGCTTCGGCCAGCGCGGCAAGCAGTGCCGCCCGGTCGGTGCCGTCGACGTGACGCACGTCGAAGTCGTACGCCAGCACGTCGAGCGCGGCGGGAGCGAGTTCTTCGGCAATGAGAACGACGGGAGTCACAGCTTGCCTCACGACTGAGAGTTGGATGACTTGATGCCCGGAACCGCCGCATTGCGTTCGGGGCCTACCCCGGCGATGTTACGGGCTTCGGACGGGTTCGCACGCCGAAGGCGGCCCGTGACCGTCCTCACGTTTGTCCTGCTCAGTCCGGATCAACCCGGGACGCGAAAGGTAGCCGGGCCGCGCCGAGGGATCGCCTCGGGCGCGGCCCGGTAGGCCCGACCGCCGTTGTCAGCGGTCTGGCTGCTTCATGGGGAGGAAGTGATCAGGCGGTCTCGGTGAGCGGCCGGTCGACCCAGCTCATCATGGCGCGCAGCTTGGCGCCGGTCTCCTCGATCGGGTGCACGGCACCCTGCTCCTGGAGCTTGGTGAAGTTGTGGCGGCCGTTGTCGTCCTCGGCGACCCACTCGCGGGCGAACTCGCCGTTCTGGATCTCGCCCAGGATGCGCTTCATCTCCTCCTTGACCCGGCTGTCGATGACGCGCGGGCCGCGGGTGACGTCGCCGTACTCGGCGGTGTCGGAGACGCTGTAGCGCATGCGGGCGATGCCGCCCTCGTACATGAGGTCGACGATGAGCTTCAGCTCGTGCAGGCACTCGAAGTAGGCCACCTCGGGGGCGTAGCCCGCCTCGGTCAGCACCTCGAACCCGGTCTGGACCAGCGCGGAGGCGCCACCGCAGAGGACGGCCTGCTCACCGAACAGGTCGGTCTCGGTCTCCTCCTTGAACGTGGTCTTGATGACACCGGCCCGGCTGCCGCCGATCGCCTTGGCGTACGACAGCGCCAGCGCCTGCGCGCCGCCGGTGGCGTCCTGCTCGATGGCGATGAGGCACGGCACGCCCTTGCCGTCGACGTACTGGCGGCGCACCAGGTGGCCGGGGCCCTTCGGGGCGACCATCGCGACGTCCACGTCCGCCGGCGGGGTGATCAGGCCGTAGCGGATGTTGAAGCCGTGGCCGAAGAACAGCGCCTTGCCGGCGGTCAGGTTCGGCGCGATCGACTCGGCGTAGATGAAGCGCTGCGCGGTGTCGGGCGCGAGGATCATGATCACGTCGGCCTCGGCGGCCGCCTCGGCGGGGGTGAGCACCCGCAGACCCTGCTCCTCGGCCTTGGCGCGGCTCTTCGAGCCCTCCTTCAGGCCGACGCGCACGTCGACGCCCGAGTCCCGCAGCGACAGCGCGTGGGCGTGGCCCTGGCTGCCGTACCCGATGACGGCGACCTTGCGTCCCTGGATGATCGACAGGTCGGCGTCGTCGTCGTAGAAGATCTCAACCATTCTCGTTCCCTCTCAAAGCTCTCGCCGCGCGACAGGCATCTTCGCCCGCTGACGGCGCTGCGGTTGACGCGGACCGGGCCGCGTCTCACCAGGTGATCGTCTTGGGTGGTCAGGCAGCCAAACGAAGGGCGGGGTTGGCGGTGATGCTGCGCGAGCCGCGGCCGATGGCGACCAGGCCCGACTGCACCATCTCCTTGATGCCGTACGGCTCCAGGTCGCGCACCAGCGCGTCCAGCTTCTCGGCGGTGCCGGTCGCCTCGATGGTCAGCGCGTCCGGGGCGACGTCGACGACCTTCGCCCGGAACAGCTCGACCGTCTCCAGCACCTGCGAGCGCACCGGCCGGTCCGCGCGCACCTTGACCAGCAGCAGCTCGCGCTGCACCGCGGTGCTGGGTTCCAGCTCCACGATCTTCAGCACGTTCACGAGCTTGTTGAGCTGCTTGGTGACCTGCTCCAGCGGCTGCTCGTCGGCGTTGACCACGACGGTGATCCGGGAGACCTCGGGGTGCTCGGTCTCCCCCACCGCCAGCGAGTCGATGTTGAACCCGCGCCGCGAGAACAGCCCGGCCACCCGCGCCAGGACACCGGGTTTGTTCTCCACGAGCACGGAAAGCGTGTGCTTGCTCATCAGATGTCGTCCTCGTCGAAGTTCGGGCGGACGCCGCGGGCGAACTGGATCTCGTCGTTGCTGGTGCCGGCGGCCACCATCGGCCACACCATGGCGTCCTTGCCGACCACGAAGTCGATCACGACGGGGGCGTCGTTGATCGCCATGGCCGCCTCGATGGTCTTGTCGACGTCCTCGGCGGACTCGCAGCGCATGCCGATGCAGCCCAGCGCCTCGGCCAGCTTCACGAAGTCGGGGATGCGGTGCTTGTGCGTGCCCAGGTCGGTGTTGGAGTAGCGCTCGTTGTAGAACAGCGTCTGCCACTGACGCACCATGCCCAGGTTGCCGTTGTTGATCACGGCGACCTTGATCGGGATGCCCTCCAGCGCGCAGGTGGCCAGCTCCTGGTTGGTCATCTGGAAGCAGCCGTCGCCGTCGATCGCCCACACCACCGTGTCCGGCTTGCCGGTCTTGGCGCCCATGGCGGCCGGCACGGCGTAGCCCATGGTGCCCAGGCCGCCGGAGTTGAGCCAGGTGGCCGGCTTCTCGTACGAGATGAACTGGCTGGCCCACATCTGGTGCTGCCCGACGCCCGCGCAGTAGATCGCGTCCGGCCCGGCGATCTCGCCCAGCCGCTTGATCACGTACTGCGGGGCCAGGGTGCCGTCCTCCGGCTCCTCCCAGCCCAGCGGGTAGCGGGTGCGCAGGTCGTTGAGCTGCTTGTTCCACTCCGGCCGCGGCGGGTGGGTCTCGCCCTTCAGCGCCGTGATCAGCTCCTCGATCACGTGCTTGACGTCACCCACGATCGGCACGTCCGCGTGGCGGTTCTTGCCGATCTCGGCCGGGTCGATGTCGGCGTGGATGATCTGGGCGTCCGGGGCGAAGCTGTCCAGCTTGCCGGTGACCCGGTCGTCGAAGCGCGCGCCCAGGGTGATCAGCAGGTCGCTGCGCTGGAGCGCGTACACCGCCGACACGGTGCCGTGCATGCCCGGCATGCCCATGTGCTGCGCGTGCGAGTCGGGGAACGCCCCGCGCGCCATCAGCGTGGTCACCACCGGGATGCCGGTCAGCTCGGCCAGCTCCTTGAGCACGTCGGTGGCCTGGGCCTTGAGCACACCGCCGCCGACGTACAGCACGGGGCGCTTGGCGGAGGTGATCAGGCGCGCGGCCTCGCGGATCTGCTTGCCGTGCGGGTGCAGCGTGGGCCGGTAGCCGGGCAGGTCCAGCGTCGGCGGCCAGCTGAACGTGGTCTGCGCCTGGAGCACGTCCTTGGGGATGTCGACCAGCACCGGGCCGGGGCGGCCGGTCGCGGCCAGGTGGAACGCCTCGGCCAGCACCCGGGGCAGGTCCTCGGGGGACTGCACCAGGAAGTTGTGCTTGGTGATCGGCAGGGTGATGCCCTGGATGTCCGCCTCCTGGAAGGCGTCGGTGCCGATCGCGGGCCGGGCGACCTGGCCGGTGATCGCCACCAGCGGCACCGAGTCCATGTACGCGTCGGCGATCGGCGTCACCAGGTTCGTCGCGCCGGGGCCGGAGGTCGCCATGCACACGCCGACCTTGCCGGTGGCCTGGGCGTACCCGGTGGCCGCGTGGCCGCCGCCCTGCTCGTGCCGGACCAGGATGTGGCGGACCTTCGAGTCGAACAGCGGGTCGTACGCCGGCAGGATCGCCCCGCCGGGGATGCCGAACACCACCTCTACGCTGAGCGCCTCCAGTGACTTGACGAGGCTCTGTGCACCGGTGCACGGAACAGGTGCGATCTGGGCGCCGGGCGCCGCGGGCGGCGCCGACCGCTGCGCCGCGGCCCGCTGGGCCAGGGACTCAGGGCTTGGTCTAGTCATTTCCGATCACCTTTGACTCTGAAGGTCACGTCGTTGAAGCCCGGCCAACAAAAAAGCCCTCGTGCAAAAAACGCACGGGGGCCAGCGCACTCTCCTCAGGATGAGAGTGCGCTCAGGTAAGTACTCGGGCAGACGGCCGAGAGGTCGACATGGGCTCAGCTTGACGCATCTCAGCCGCTGAGTCAACTACTCCCGGATGTTGGGACGGCAGTGTCGTGACGTTCGGTTCCTCCGCCGACCAGGCCGTGCAGACCCATCGTCCTGACCGGGTTACCGGAAGGTTTCGGCACCCCGCTCGGGCGCGGCTGGCCGCTCTGCCCGGCCTGCCCCCCGGTCGATGAGGCGACCAGCATCGCCTCCAGGTGCTCGGCCGGGACCCCCATCCCGAACAGCTGGCCCTGCCCGTACGGGCAGCCCGTCGCCTCGACCAGTTTGCGGTGCTGCGTCTCGCTCATGCCTTCGGCGATCACCTGGAGGCCCAGCCGCTGGCCCAGGCGCACCACGACGTCCACCATCGGCGCGCCCGGCCCCTGGTCGGTCGGGCCGTCGATGACCAGGCTCCGGTCGATCTTGAGGATGTCCACCGGCATGTTGCGCAGCTGCCCGAGTGACGAATATCCCGCCCCGAAGTCGTCCAGCGCGATGCGCACCCCGAGCGCCCGCAGCGCCGTCAGTGCCCGCTGGAACTCGTCGACGTCGGTGGCGACCGCGTGCTCGGTCACCTCCAGCACCAGCCGCGACGGCGCCACCCCGTGCTGGCGCAGCACCTCCTTGACCCCGGTGACATACCGGCTGGAGTGCAGCTCGCGGGGCGAGATGTTGACCGACACCCACACGTCGTGGCCGTCGGCGACCCAGCGCGACAGCTGGCGGCAGGCGGTGGACAGCACCCAGGCGCCCAGTGCCTCGATCTGGCCGGTCTCCTCCGCGATCGGGATGAAGTCCAGCGGGCTGACCTGGCCCAGCTCGGGATGCTTCCACCGGATCAGCGCCTCGGCGCCGACGATGCCCAGCTTGGGCAGGGCCACCACCGGCTGGTAGACCAGTGAGAACTCGTTGCGGGCGATCGCGGTGCGCAGCGCGTGCTCGATGGCGGTGCGTTCGCGCAGCTGGCGGTCGTACACCTCGTCGTAGAGCTCGACCCGGTTCTTGCCGCGCTGCTTGGCCGAGCGCAGCGCCAGGTCGGCGTTGCGCAGCAGCGTCGGCACGGTGTCGGCCTCGGCGCACCCGGCCAGGCCGATGCTGGCCGACAGGAAGATGTCGGCCGCGCCGTGCTGGTACGGCCGGGCCAGGACGGTCAGCAGGCGCTGGGCGACCTTGGCCGCCTCGGCCTGCTTGGCCCACATCAGCACCGCGAACTCGTCACCGCCCAGCCGCGCCGCGAGGTCGCCGGGGCGCAGGTTGAGCCGCAGCCGCTGCCCGACCTCGATCAGCACCGCGTCGCCCACGTCGTGGCCGCGCATGTCGTTGACGTTCTTGAAGCCGTCCAGGTCGAGGGTGAGCAGCACGCACGGCGGACCGTTCACCGCGTCGAGATACAGCGTGCGCAGCAGGCCCCGGCGGTTGGCCAGGCCGGTCAGCGGGTCGGTGTGGGCCAGCTCCCGGAAGTGCGACTCGCTGTCGGCCAGCCGCTGGTTGGCCCGGCGCACGTCGAGGATGGCCAGATACTGCCGCCCCGCCATGAAGAAGCCGTTGGAGATGCCGACCAGCGCCGTGACCATCTCGATGCCCTGGCTCTGGGTGTATCCGTGCACCGCGACGAACGAGATCGCGAGCACCGGCACCAGGCCGGTGGCGAGGCCCGAGCTCGGCGAGGCCGACTCGGTGTCGTGGGAGCGCGGCTGCGGCGCCGGGCCGACGAACCACAGCGCCGCGCCCGCCGGGATCATCAGGCCGCCCAGCACCACCAGCAGGGCCCAGCCCGCGCAGGCGCCGAGCGCGACCGAGGTCATGCCGACCGAGGCCAGCGCGGCGCCCGCGCTGTGGCGCAGCAGCGGCCCGCGGCGCAGCTGCGCCCGCACCACCAGCACCACGCTCAACCCCACCACCACGCAGGTGAGCACGGTGGCCATCAGCACCGGCATGCACGTCTTGGGCACGGCGGTGTTCATGCCGTGGCCGTGCGGGTGGATGCTGAGCAGCACCGTCCACAGCACGATGAACAGGGCCGAGGCGCCCATCAGCGACTCGAGCATCAGGCGCAGCCGGGCCCCGTCGCCGACCACCTGGTCGGTGATCTCCAGCAGGGCCGCGACCAGCAGCAGCGCCGCCACCGAGGCGGGCAGCCCGAGCAGCCCGCCGAGCATGATGCGGCTGCCGACCCGGTCGTCCCAGCCGTCGTCCCAGCGCATGGTGTGCAACCAGGCGATCGGGGCCGCCACCGCATAGAGAACCAGCGCGCCGGCGCACAGCCGGTTCGCGCGGACGACCAGGCCCTGCTGGTCGGCCAGCCGATTGGTCGCCATTGCCCAGACCGCGGGCACAGCGGTCACCACGCTCGCCAGTACGGCTATCGCGAGCCCCGGGGGGAGGTCCACGGATCCACTCTGCCCGAGCATTGCGCACAAAGCGAGACACGGTGTGCGACATTCCCCCCGCCGACCGTCCCGAGAGTTGGACACGTCCGCGCTGAGCTGGGCGCGCTCCCGTACGAGTGACACACTTGCGACATGCCCGAGTTGCGTTCCCGTACGTCCACCCACGGTCGCACGATGGCCGGCGCCCGAGCCCTGTGGCGCGCCACCGGCATGACCGACGACGATTTCGGCAAGCCGATCGTCGCGATCGCCAACAGCTTCACCCAGTTCGTGCCGGGCCACGTACACCTCAAGGACCTCGGCGGCCTCGTCGCCGACGCGGTGTTCGAGGCGGGCGGCGTCGGGCGCGAGTTCAACACCATCGCCGTGGACGACGGCATCGCCATGGGCCACGGCGGCATGCTCTACTCGCTGCCCAGCCGCGAGCTGATCGCCGACGCGGTCGAGTACATGGTGAACGCGCACTGCGCCGACGCGCTGGTCTGCATCTCGAACTGCGACAAGATCACCCCCGGCATGCTGCTGGCCGCGCTGCGCCTCAACATCCCCACCGTGTTCGTCTCCGGCGGCCCGATGGAGGCCGGCAAGACCGTCGCGGTCGAGGGCGTGGTGCACACCAAGCTCGACCTGATCGACGCCATGGTCGCCGCCTCCGACGACAAGGTCAGCGACGAGCAGCTCGGCCGCATCGAGCGCTCCGCCTGCCCGACCTGCGGCTCCTGCTCCGGCATGTTCACCGCCAACTCGATGAACTGCCTCACCGAGGCGATCGGCCTGGCGCTGCCCGGCAACGGCTCGACCCTGGCCACGCACGCCGCCCGCAAGGCGCTGTTCGAGCGGGCCGGTTCGCTGATCGTCGAGCTGTGCAAGCGCTACTACGACGGCGACGACGCCTCGGTGCTGCCGCGCGCCATCGCCAGCCGCGAGGCGTTCGAGAACGCGGTCGCGCTCGACGTGGCCATGGGCGGCTCGACCAACACCGTGCTGCACCTGCTGGCCGCCGCGCGCGAGGCCGAGCTCGACTTCGGCGTGGCCGACATCGACGCGATCTCGCGCCGGGTGCCGTGCCTGGCCAAGGTCGCGCCCAACAGCCAGCAGTACCACATGGAGGACGTGCACCGCGCCGGCGGCATCCCGGCCCTGATGGGCGAGCTGAACCGGGGCGGGAAGCTGCACACCGGCGTCCACTCGGTGCACTCGCCCGACCTGGAGAGCTGGCTGGCCGACTGGGACATCCGCAGCGGCAGCACGCTGCCCGAGGCGGAGAAGCTGTTCCACGCCGCGCCGGGCGGGGTGCGCACCACGCAGCCGTTCAGCACCGAGAACGTGTGGTCCACGCTGGACACCGACGCCGCGGGCGGCTGCATCCGCTCCGTCGAGCACGCGTACACCGTCGACGGCGGCCTGGCGATCCTGCACGGCAACCTCGCCCCGGACGGCGCGGTGGTCAAGACCGCGGGCGTCGGCGAGGAGAGCCTGCGCTTCCGCGGCCCCGCCAAGGTGTTCGAGTCGCAGGACGACGCCGTCACCGCCATCCTCGCCAACGAGATCGTCGCCGGCGACGTCGTCGTGATCCGGTACGAGGGCCCGCGCGGCGGCCCCGGCATGCAGGAGATGCTCTACCCGACCTCGTTCCTCAAGGGCCGGGGCCTGGGCAAGGCCTGCGCACTGATCACCGACGGCCGGTTCTCCGGCGGCACCAGCGGCCTGTCCATCGGGCACATCTCGCCCGAGGCGGCCGGCGGCGGCCTCATCGCCCTGGTCGAGAACGGCGACACCATCGCGATCGACATCCCCGCCCGCACCCTGGAGCTGGAAGTCGACGCGGACGTCCTCGCCGAGCGCCGCCTCCACCAGGACAAGCGCGAAAAGCCGTACACCCCGGTGAACCGCGACCGCCCGGTCTCCGCCGCCCTGCGCGCCTATGCCTCCATGGCCACCAGCGCCTCCGACGGCGCCTACCGCCGCGTCCCGTAACCCCCGCCCGCGCGGCGCCCCCGCCGGGGGCGCCGCGCCCCGTCGATCATGAACTTATGGGCAGGTTCGACGGTGTGCCGCGGGCACAGCTTCCTGATCAACATGCGAGAGGCGCCGTCCCGACAGCCGGGGCGGCGCCTCTCGCATGCAGGGGGCAGGGCTTAGGCGGGTTCGTTTTCTGGGCGCCATTTGATGGAGCAGCCGCTGCTGGGGTGGTGGGGTTCGGGGACGGGGGTGCCGGCGAGGACGTGGTCGATGGCGGCGGCCAGGGCGGCGCCGGTCACCGGGGTGTCGTTGCGGGGGCGGGAGTCGTCGAACTGGCCGCGGTAGGCGAGCTTGCGTTCGGCGTCGTAGAGGAACAGGTCGGGGGTGCAGGCGGCGCGGTACGCCAGGGCGACCTGCTGGTCGGCGTCGTACAGGTACGGGAACGCGAACCCGGCCCGGTGCGCCTGCTCGACCAGCCGCGCGGGCGCGTCGTCGGGATAGTTCTCCACGTCGTTGGCGCTGATCGCGACGACGGCCAGCCCCTTCGTCGCGTAGCTCGCGGCGAGCTCGCCGAACACCTTCTCGACGTGTTTGACGTACGGGCAGTGGTTGGAAAGGAACGCGACCAGCAGCGCCGGCGAGTCCGCGAAGTCCTTCAGCGCCACCGGATCCCCGCTGATCGCCGACGGCAGCGAGAAGTCCGGCGCCGGCGTCCCGAGATCCACCATGAACGAGTTGACAGCCATGCCGACCATTCTCCCCTGCCCGGTGGCCGCCGTAACGAAACGATCAGGAAGCTGTGCCCGCAACACGCCGTCGAACCTGCCCATAAGTTCATGATCAACGCGGTGGAGGGTGCGGCCGGGGCGGGGCGGGGGCGGGGATAGGGTGAGGGTGAGGTGGGGAGAAGGGGGCTGGGATGCACGAGCCGGGGTTGCGGCATCTGGCGGCGGCGGATCCGACGCTGGCGGCGCTGGTCGAGGGTGAGGCGCAGCGGCAGCACGACAAGCTGCGCATGATCGCCTCGGAGAACTACGTCTCCACGGCCGTGCTGGAAGCCTGCGGGACCGTGCTGAACAACAAGTACTCCGAGGGGTATCCCGGCAAGCGGTACTACGAGGGCCAGCAGTTCTGCGACCAGATCGAGGCGCTGGCGATCGAGCGGGCCAAGGCGCTGTTCGGCACCGAGCACGCCAACGTGCAGACATACTCCGGCTCGCCCGCCAATCTGGCCGTCTACCTGGCCTTCATGGACCCGGGCGACAAGTTCCTGTCGCTGGAGCTGGCCCAGGGCGGCCACCTGACGCACGGCTCGCCGGTGTCGGCGACGGGCAAGTGGTTCCGCCCGGTGCACTACACGGTCGGCCGCGAGTCCGGCCGCATCGACCTGGACCAGGTCCGCGACATCGCCCGCAACGAGCGCCCCAAAATGATCTTCTGCGGGGGTACGGCGATCCCGCGCACCATCGACTTCCCCGCCTTCGCCGCGATCGCGCAGGAGGTCGGGGCGATCCTGGTCGCCGACATCGCGCACATCGCGGGCCTGATCGCGGGCGGCGCCCACCCCTCACCGGTCGGATACGCCGACGTGATCACCACCACCACGCACAAGACCCTGCGCGGCCCACGCGGCGCCATGATCATGGCGAAGCCGGAGCACGCCGCCGCCATCGACAAGGCCGTCTTCCCCGGCCTGCAGGGCGGCCCGCACAACCACACCACGGCGGGCATCGCGGTGGCGCTGCACGAGGCGGCGCAGCCGACCTTCCAGGCGTACGCGCACCAGGTCGTCGCCAACGCCAGGGCCCTGGCCGCCGCCCTGACCGGACACGGCTTCGACCTCGTCTCCGGCGGCACCGACAACCACCTGCTGCTCATCGACCTCACCGGCAAGGGCGTCGAGGGCAAGCCCGCCGCCAAGGCGCTGGACGCGGCCGGGATCGAGCTCAACTTCAACACGGTGCCGTACGACCCGCGCAAGCCCTGGAGCCCGTCCGGCATCCGGCTCGGCACCGCCGCGCTCACCACCCGGGGCCTGACCGAGCAGCACATGCCGCAGGTCGCCGCGTGGATGGCCGAGGCCGTCGCCGCTACGGCCGCCGCCGACACCGCCACCCTGGACCGGATCGCGGGCGAGGTCCGCGACCTGCTCAAGGGCTTCCCGATGCCGGGCTACACCGACTGAGGCAGCCGCCGCGCCGCACCCCGGCGGCGCGTGATCGTGGGACCACCGGGCCGCGATCGGCGCGCCGTCGCCCGTCGGTCATACGCTTGCCGACAACCATCACCGCGGGAGCCACATGAAGCGCGTCACCATCGCCGACATCGCCAGGGCCGCGGGCGTGTCCAAGGGCGCGGTCTCGTACGCGCTCAACGGCCGCCCCGGCGTCTCCGAGGAGACCCGCCGGCGCATCCTGGCCGTCGCCGAGCAGTTCGGCTGGCATCCCAGCAGCGCCGCGCGGGCCCTGTCGGACGGCCGCACCGGCGTCCTCGGCATGATCGTCGACCGGCCCGCCCGGACGCTGGGCATCGAGTCGTTCTTCATGCAGCTCATCTCGGGCATCGAGGCGACCCTGTCCGAGCGGGACGTGAGCCTGCTGCTCCAGGTCACCGAGGACCCCGAGCGCGAGATCGCGACGTACCGGCGCTGGTGGGCGCAGCGGCGGGTCGACGGCGTCATCCTGGTCGACCTGCGCCGCGACGACCCCCGCGTGCCGGTGCTGGAGGAGCTGAACCTGCCCTGCGTCGTGGTCGGCGGCCCCAACGGCCTCGGCAGCCTCCCCGGCGTATGGGCCGACGACGCCGCCGTCACCACCGCCGTCGTCGAATACCTGGCCGCGCTGGGCCACCAGCGGATCGCCCGCGTCGCCGGGCTGGCCGACCTGTGGCACACCACGCTGCGCGGACAGGCTGTCACCGCCGCCGCCGACCGGGTCGGCCTCACCGACGTGACCACGGTGCACACCGACTACACCGGCGAGGAGGGCGCCCGCGCCACCCGGGCACTGCTGTCGCGCCGCCCGTCGCCCACCGCGATCATCTACGACAACGACACCATGGCCGTGGCGGGCCTGAGCGTGGCGCACGAGATGGGCATCGCCATCCCGCAGCAGCTGTCCATCGTGGCCTGGGACGACTCGCCGCTGTGCCAGCTGGTGCACCCGCAGCTGTCGGCGGTCAGCCGCGACATCGCCGCGTACGGCGCGCACGCCGCCGAGCAGCTGCTGAAGATCCTCGACGGCATGCCGCTGCGCAGTTTCCAGGACACGACGCCCCAGCTCGTGCCGCGCGGAAGCACGGCTCGCCCGGCGGCCTGAGCCTTATGCTCGCCCCATGACCCTGTCGGCGGCGCAGGCCCGTGACCTGCTCACCGCGCTGCCCGTACGCCTCGGGCCGCCGCTGGGCGAGGGCGAGCTCGCCTACACCGAGCGGGCTTACGGCTTCCGGTTCAATCCCGACCACCGCACTCTGCTGGCGGCCGGGCTGCCGCTGGGCGCACGCTGGCCCGACTGGCGCGACGGCGACGCCGGCCAGCTGCGCGACGCCCTCGACGCGCCGGTCGACGGGGTGCTGTTCGACGTGCAGGAGAACGGGTTCTGGCTCGACTCCTGGGGCGACCGACCGCGCCGCCTGACGCTGGCCCTGTCGGTGGCCCGGCGCCGGCTGGGCGAGGCCCCGCGCCTGATCCCCGTGTACGGCCACCGCTACGCCCCCGCCCTGCCCGAACCCGGCCTGCCCGTCTTCTCCGTGGTCCAGACCGACGTCATCGTCTACGGCACCGACCTGCCCGCCTACCTCCACCGCGAGTTCGACCTCCCCGGCACCCCCGCCCCGGCGCCCGCCGCCCCGCCCCGCCCCGTCCCCTTCTGGTCCGACCTCCTCTGACCGCCCCCCACCCGGAGGCGTCAGAGGAGGGCGTAGACGGTGGTGGCGTGGGCGACGAGGGTGCCTTTGGCGGTCATGGTGACGTCGGCGAAGGCCATGGTGCGGCCGAGCTTGGTGAGCCGGGCCGTGACCAGCACGTCGCTGCCGAGCACCGGCCGCTGGAACGTGGTGGACAGCTGGACGGTCGTCATCGGCACGAACCCGCCCCGGGCCGCGCTGACCGCGATCACCGTCGCCGTGTCGGCGGCTGCCATCAGGGCCTGGCCGCTGAGCGCGCCGCCCTCCCGGGCCAGCCGGTCCGACCAGGGCAGCCGCAGGGTCGCCCAGTCCGGGCCGGTCTCGGCGACGGTCAGGCCCAGCTCCTGCACCCAGGGGGCGAAGTTCTCGGCGAGCACGCGGTCGCCGTCGAAGGCCGCGACGGCCGGCTCGGCGGGGGCGCTGCCACCCGCGACGCTGGGCAGCACCTGGACCTCGGCGCCGGGCGCGACCGGCGTCTCCTGACCGTCGAGCATGCGGCAGTCCTCTCCGTCGACGTACACGTTGACATAGCGGCGCAGCTCGCCGCGTTCGTCGCGGACGCGCCTGCCCAGCCGGGGCCAGCGCCGCGAAACCTCGTCGAGCACCGCGCGCAGCGTACCGTCGGCGCCGACCTCCAGTCGCGACTCGCCGCCGGACTCGGTCCGCAGCGCGCCCGGCACCAGCACGGTGACCACTAGAGCCGCACCGCCCGCACGCACAGCACGTCGGGCAGGTGCGCGGCGGCCAGGGCCCAGCTGTCGCCCTCGTCGGCGCTGGCGTACACCTCGCCGGTGCGGGTGCCGAAGTAGACCCCGGCCGGATCGCCGCCGTCGGCGCACATGGCGTCGCGCAGCACCGAAGGGTAGAACGGGGCCGTGGGCAGGCCGTACGCCTGCGGGGACCAGGTCGCGCCCGCGTCGGTGGTCCGGAACACCCGGCACCTGAAGTCGACCGGGAACCGCTGCGCGTCGGCGGTCAGCGGGAAGTTCCACACCGTGCCGCCGCGGTGCGGGTGGGCCACGATCGGGAAGCCGAAGTCGCTGGGCAGCGAGCCGGCGATGGAGTGCCAGGTGCGACCGTCGTCGTCGGAGCGGTAGACCCCGTGGTGGTTCTGCAGGTAGAGGCGCTCGGGGTCCTCGGCGTCGCGGGCGACCTTGTGCACGCACTGGCCGAACTCGGGGAACCGCTGCGGTTCGGGCAGGAACACCGCCTGGATGCCGGTGTTGGCCGCGTGCCAGCTGTCTCCGCCGTCCTCGCTGCGGTAGACGCCGCCGGTCGAGATCGCGGCCAGCACCCGCTGCGGGTCGGTGGGGTGCGGCAGCACGGTGTGGAACGCCTGCCCGCCGAACCCGGCGTCCCAGCGGGGCCGGTGCGGGTGGTCCCACAGACCGCGGACCAGGTCATACGTCACGCCGCCGTTGATGGAGCGGAACACCGCGCCCGGCTCGGTGCCCGCCCAGACGACGTCGGGCTCGGCCGCCGGGCCGGGGGCGATCGCCCACACCCGGCGCAGCGCGGCGCCGGTGTCGGCCGGGAACGCCAGCGGGGCGTGGTCGGGTTCGCGCCAGCAGCCGCCGAGGTCGTCGCTGACGGCCACGCTCGGGCCGAAGTGCGAGCTGTCGATCCCGGCCAGCAGCCGGGGCGTGGGCCGGCGGGTGTCGACGCCCACCGCGTACACGGCGGTCATGGGGAACTGAGGCACCGAGACGTCCCAGGCGTCACCGACCCGGTCCCGGCGGGCCAGGAACAGGCCCTTCGCCGTGCCTATCAGCAGCAGTACGGTCATCGCCGACCTCGATCCACCCGTGTCCAGCCGATCGCGGGCCAGTACGCCCGTGACGTCCGACACAACACACTACGTGGAACAATCGGGCCGTGACCCGCTTCCGCCTGCCCGCCGCCGTCAGCGTCGCCGCCGCCGTCGCCTTCATCGGCGGCCTGCCGATCGCCGCCGAGGGCGGCCCGTACCCGCTGGTGCTGCTGGTGCCCCTGATGGTCGGGATGTGGGCGTGGCGGGCCGGGACCGACGCCGACGCCGACGGGCTGCACGTGCGCGCGCTGCTCGGCTCGCGTGACATCACCTGGCCGCAGATCGACGAGCTGCGGGCCGAGGGGCCGCGCCGCGTGGTCGCCGCACTGCTCGACGGCACCGTGGTCCCGCTGACCGCGGTCCGTCCCACCGACCTCCCGCGCCTCGCCGCCACCGCCAACCACTCCTGACCCTGGCGGGGCGGGGCCGTCGGGGCCGTGCCGCGAGGATGGCGTGTCAGTAGCCGTCGTGGACCTGGTTGGTGAGGGGGTCACCGGCGGTGTAGCGGCGCAGCTGCTCGGCGACCAGACGGTACGCCTTGGGCAGCAAGCCCCGCACCGTTCCGGCCACATGCGGCGTGAGCAGCAGGTTCGGCGCCTCCCACAGCGGGTGGTCCGGCGGCAGCGGCTCGGGGTCGGTCACGTCGACCGCCGCCCACAGCCGCCCCGAGTTCAGCTCCTTGAGCAGCGCACCCGTCTCGACCACCGGACCGCGCGCCGCGTTGACCAGCAGCGATCCGTCCGGCATCGCGGCCAGGAACGCCGCGTCGACCATCCCGCGGGTCTGCGGGGTCAGCGGCACGAGCAGCACCACGACGTCCACGTACGGCAGCAGCTCCGGCAGCTCGTCCACCCCGTGCACGCCCGGCCGGGCGGTGCGGGCCGCGTACGTCAGCTCGACCTCGAACGGCGCCAGCCGCGCGGCGGCGGCTGCCCCGATCGACCCCGCCCCCACGATCAGCACCCGCTTGCCTTCGAGCACGTCGGTGGGCGTGACCTCGGCGTACGACCAGCGGTGGTCCGCCTGCGCCCGCGCGTAGTGGTCGAAGCGCCGCAGCGACGACAGGATCGCCGCCACCACCCACTCGGCGGTGTGCCCGTCATGCACGCCGCGCGCGTCGCACAGCCGCACCCCGTCGGGCAGCCGCCCCGCCCAGGCGTCCGCACCCGCCGAGAGCAGCTGCACCACCTTCAGATTCGGCATCGCGGCGGCCAGCCCGACGGCGTCGCCGGTGCTCAGGAACGGCGGCACCCAGAACTCGACCTGTGCCGGGTCGCCGGGCAGCGGATCATCGGCGCGGGACAGCACGTCCACCAGTACACCGGCGGGCAGCGGCCCGAGCAGCTCGCGACCGGCCTCATGCGGGATCCACATCTGCACGACGCCACGCTAACCCGCCGCACCCCGCCGCCCGCGCGGGACCCGACCGCGGGCGCCACGCGAGCTGGGGCCGCTGAGAAGGGCACCTTCTACCTCGTAAAAGGTGCCCTTCCTCATCTCAGGACCAGTCGGAGCCGATGACGTCGGTGAGTTTGCGGTCGGTGTCGGGGATGGTGGGAAGGGGTCCGGTGCCGGTGGCGACCACCTTGCCCGCGCCGTCCAGGGCGCGCAGGCGCAGCGTGCCGCCGCGGGTGTAGGCAACGCTGCCGATCCCGTCGGTCAGTGGCGATGTGCTGATCACGGCGCCTTCGGGGTCGAGCACCTGGAGCCTGACCGCGCCGGGTGGGGCCAGCACGAGCAGACGGCCGGACGAGCCCATGGCGGGGGCGCCGCCGGGCTTCGGGGTGGTCGAGGGCTCCGTGCCGGGGTACTGCCAGTGCTCGACGGCGATGATCTCGTCGTCGCGCTGCTGGAGTGCCTTGGTGACGGTGACGGTGTACTCGTTCTCCTCCTGCACCGAGATCCGCCATCCGTCACGGAGCTGCACCTTGGTCACCGCGAACACCGGTTCGTCGGCGGGGCCGCCGGGGGTACGGCCGACGTACAGCAACCGCGCCGGTGCGACGGCACCGGTCAGGTCGGCCCGCTCCACCGCCTCCCGCCCCCGTGACCCGATCTCACCCCGGGCGTCGGCGATCGCCGCGTCCAACTCTGCCTGCGTGTACCGCCGGGCCGTCTCCGTCCGGACACCGCCGTCCGCTGGCCCCTGGTAGCGCACCTGCCCGTCGCAGGTGACGCGGCGCCACTGGCCGGGGCGCTCGGTGGCGGCCCAGTCACCGGTGGGCTCGTCACGCCACCCCAGCTGCGGGTCGGTCGCGTCGACCGAGGCGATCCGGCACCCCGAGGGCGCCAGGCCCAGGCTGAAGTACGCCGAGTCGAGCCGGTTGAAGTCGCTGTCCGACACGGTGAAGTACGGGCTGAGCGCCGCGGTCTGGGACCAACCGCCGTCCAGCTCGAACTTCTGCGGATCGGGCCGCTCCTCGACCCGCACCGTGAACCGGGTGCTGCGCAGGATCGCCACCTGCTGGTGGTCGTCGTAGCGGACCGCGATCACCACCCGGTGATATCCCACGTCCCCCGCGAACAGCACCTTGATCTGCCCGTCGAAGCTGAACCGCTCCCGGCCCAGCTCCTTCGTCAGCTCCGCGAGGTATGCCTCGTCGCCCGCGAGCGAGCCGCGCAGCGGCGACTGGATCAGGCGCCGCACCCACGGCGTGATCTCCTTCGGCTCGGCGTGCGTGGCCGGCCCGCCGTCCACCGAGGGCGTCGGGGACGGGGACGGTGCCGCGCCGGGCTGGGCCAGCGGGCTCAGCAGGACCGCGACCACGGTCGCGGCCAGGGCGGAACCCAGACCCAGCAGCCGGTACCGGCGCGAGCGGTGCCGCCGCATCAGCCGGCCGTACGGGTCCTCGGCGGGCACGACCGGCGCCGCCAACCACGCGAACGTCTCCCTGAGCCGCTGCTCGCTCATGCGGTCACCTCCACCATCCGCGCCGCGGCGCCTCCGTCGTGCCCCAGCACCGTCCGCAGGCGGTCCAGCCCTCGGCTGGCCTGCGACTTCACCGATCCCACCGAGCAGCCGAGCAGCCGCGCGGTCTCCGCTTCGGACTGGTCCTCCCAGTAGCGCAGCACCAGCACCGCGCGCATCCGCACGGGCAGCGCCGCCAGTGCGGTCAGCAGCTCGTCGCGCTCGGCGTACGCGGTGGCGCCGTCGGCCGCGCCGCGCTCCGGCGGGCTGCCGGTGAGCAGTTCGCGCGAGCCGATCCGCCGCCACAGGCTGATGCGCTGATTGACCAGGGCCCGGCGCAGGTACGGCATCGGCTCGTCCAGCCGGTTCCACCGCTGGTATGCCTTGAGCAGCACCGACTGCACCAGGTCCTCGGCCGCGTACGCCGACCCCGTCAACAGGTACGCGGTCCGCAGCAGCTCTCCGTAGCGCAATCTGACGAACTCGCGGAACTCGTCCTCGGCCATACGGCTCCTCCTTCCATCACCCGTCTGCACGCGGCTGCCGTGGCGCAGGTTGAGAGGAACGGAGCATTAGTTGAGCACGTGTCACCGCAGTAGGCTCGTTCGCATGCCGTCGCACCGCGCACCGCTCGCGCTCGGCGCACTCGGCGCTGTCGCCGCGCTCGTCCTGGCGGCGGGCTGCACCGACAGCGCCCCGGACGTCGTGGCCTCGCGGGCACCGACCCTGCCCACCATGCCGACGCCCACCTCGACCGCCGTCCCGGCGGCCGCACCGGGGGTGTCCAAGGTGGAGGTCGTCGCCACCGGCCTGCGCGTGCCGTGGGGCACCGCGTTCCTGCCGGACGGGTCCGCGCTGGTCACCGAGCGCGACTCGGGCCGGGTGCTGCGGGTCGTGCCGGGCACGGGCCGGGCGTCGGTCACCGAGGCGGGCCGGATCACCGAGGTCGACGGCGGCGGCGAGGGCGGCCTGCTCGGCATCGCCGCGTCGCCGGGGTACGCGCAGGACCAGACGCTGTTCGTGTACTACACGACCCGCGAGGACAACCGGGTCGCGCGCTGGAAGCTGGGCGGCAGGCCCGAGCCGATCGTGACCGGCATCCCGATCTCGGGCATCCACAACGGCGGCCGGCTGGCCTTCGGACCCGACGGCTACCTGTACGCCACCACCGGCGACGCCTCGCAGCGCGGCAACTCGCAGGACCTGGGCAGCCTGGGCGGCAAGATCCTGCGGATGACGCCGGAGGGCAGGCCCGCGCCCGGCAACCCGTTCGGCACGCTGGTCTGGTCGTACGGCCACCGCAACGTGCAGGGCATCGCCTGGGACGCCGGCGGCCACCTGTGGGCCACCGAGTTCGGGCAGAACACCTGGGACGAGGTCAACCGGATCGAGCCGGGGAAGAACTACGGCTGGCCCGTGGTCGAGGGTGCCGCCGGGGACAAGCGGTTCGTCGACCCGGTGGCGGCCTGGCACACCGCCGAGGCGTCCTGCTCCGGCGCGGGCATCGTCGGTGACGTGCTGGTCGCGGCGTGCCTGAAGGGCGAGCGGCTGTGGCTGCTGCCGATCGGCGCCGACGGCACGCTGCACGGCAGCCCGGTCGCGGCCCTGACCGGCGAGTACGGGCGGCTGCGCGACGCGCACCCGGCGCCCGACGGCAGTCTGTGGGTGCTGACCAGCAACCACGACGGCCGCGGCGACCCCGGCCCGGACGACGACCGTATTCTCCGCATCACCCTCGGCCGGGTGTGAGCGGCGGGCATGATGGTGCGATGAGCGCGCGACCGTGGGCGATCTGGGAGCGGCTGCGCCGCTTCCCGCTCCGTCGGGTCGGCGCCTGGCTCGGCCTGGTCGCGGTGTCCCTGGGCGGGCTGGCGCTCGGCCTCTACCTGTGCGCGGGGACCACCGTGGACGTGGGGCCGTTCCGGTCCACGCTCACGCTCAGCCCGTCGCTGTCCGGTGACACCGAGGTCGACCTGCCGCCGCTGGGCGCGCTGTGGCTGGACAGCCACGACGGCCCGGCGCACCTCAACGTGCGGCTGGACTCCCTCGACCGCGCCCGCACCGAGGCCCTGATCACCGATCCGGCCGGGATCACCCGGGCCAGCCGCACCGCCGTCGACGACGTCCGCTCGGGCGTCACCCGGCTGCTGCTGCGCGCCACGGCCGTGGCGATCCTCGGCGCGATGCTGCTCGCGGCGCTGGTCTACCGGCGGATGCGCCAGGTCGCCTGGGCGGGCGGGCTGGCCCTGGCCGTGATGGCGGGCAGCTTCGGGGCGGCGTTCGCCACCTTCAACCCGGCCGCGCTCAAGGAGCCCCGGTACGAGGGCCTGCTGGCCAACGCCCCGTCGGTCGTCGGCGACGCCCAGCGCATCGCCGACCGCTACGACGAGTACGCCATGCAGTTGCAGAAGCTGGTGGAGAACGTCGGCAAGCTCTACGCCACCGTGCAGAACCTGCCGGTGTACGCCCCCGACGACGGCACGCTGCGGGTGCTGCACGTCTCCGACCTGCACCTGAACCCGGCCGCCTGGTCGGTGATCCGGACCGTGGTCGACAACTTCCACATCGACGTGGTGGTGGACACCGGCGACATCACCGACTGGGGCAGCGAGCCGGAGCGGGCGTTCGTCGCGTCGATCGCGCTGCTGAAGGTGCCGTACGTCTTCGTACGCGGCAACCACGACTCGCTCGCGACCCAGGCCGCCGTGGCCCGGCAGCCCAACGCGATCGTGCTCGACAACCGGGTGGTCACGGTCGCCGGCCTGCGCATCGCGGGCATCGGCGACCCCCGGTTCACGCCGGACAAGGAGCAGGAGCCGACGGGCTCGGGCACCTCCAAGCAGACCCTGGAGCGCATCATCGAGGTCGGCGACACGCTGGCCAACACCATCGGCAGGCAGCCGGACCAGATGGTCGACCTCGCGATGGTGCACGACCCGCTGTCGGCGGGGGCGCTGGCCGGATACGCCCCGGTGGTGCTGGCCGGGCACCTGCACGCACGCGAGGTGAGCAGGCTCGGCGACGGCCGGACGCTGCTGATGGTCGAGGGCTCGACGGGCGGGGCCGGGCTGCGGGGCCTCGAAGGCGACAAGCCGACCCCGCTGGCCCTGTCGGTCCTCTACTACGACAAGTCGCACCAGCTCACGGCATATGACGACATCACCGTCGGCGGGGCCGGGCTGGCCGAGGTGGCCCTGTCCCGCCACGTCATAGACGGCGCCGCCGGCAGCCCTTCGGCTGCCGGCGGCGTCTCGCCCACTCCGCGCTGAGTCTCAGCCCGCCAGGCGGGCCAGGACCAGCTCGCGCACCGTCTTGGCGTCGGCGGCGCCCTTGGTGGTCTTCATGACCGCGCCGATGAGCACGCCCGCCGCCGCCTGGTTGCCGCCGCGGATCTTCTCCGCCACCTCCGGGTGGGCCGCGATGGCCTCGTCGATCGCCGCGGTGAGCGCGCCGGTGTCGGAGACGACCTCCAGGCCGCGCGCCGCCATGATCGCCGCCGGGTCGCCCTCGCCCGCGAGCACGCCCTCCAGCACCTGGCGGGCCAGCTTGTCGGTGAGCTTGCCCCCGTCGACCAGGCTCTGCAACTGCGCGACCTGCGCCGGGGTGGCGCCGACCGTCTCCAGCTCGACGCCCTCGGCGTTGGCGCGGCGCGACAGCTCGCCCAGCCACCACTTGCGTGCCGATTCGGGGCTCGCGCCGGCGGCCACGGTCTGCTCGATCAGCTCGACCGCACCGGCGTTGATGATGGACTGCATGTCCAGCTCGGACAGGTTCCACTCGGTGCGCAGCCGGGCGCGGTGGGCCCGGGGCAGCTCCGGCAGGGCCGCCTTGAGCTGCTGCACCCACTCCGGCGCCGGGGCGAGCGGGACCAGGTCCGGCTCCGGGAAGTACCGGTAGTCGGTCGCGGTCTCCTTGGACCGGCCGGACGTGGTGTCGCCGGTGTCCTCGTGGAAGTGGCGGGTCTCCTGGGTGATGGTGCCGCCCGCGTCGAGCACCGACGCCTGGCGCAGCATCTCCGAGCGCACCGCGCGCTCGACGCTGCGCAGCGAGTTGACGTTCTTCGTCTCGGTGCGGGTGCCCCACTCCTCGCCCGGCCTGTTCAGCGAGGTGTTGACGTCGCAGCGCATCGAGCCCTGCTCCATCCGCACGTCGGAGACGCCGAGGCTGCGGATGACGTCGCGCAGCTCGGCCACGTACGCCTTGGCGACCTCGGGGGCCAGGGCGCCGATGCCGGGCACCGGCTTGGTGACGATCTCGACCAGCGGGATGCCCGCGCGGTTGTAGTCGACCAGCGACTCGGTGGCACCGTGGATGCGGCCCGTGGCACCGCCGACGTGCAGCGTCTTGCCGGTGTCCTCCTCCAGGTGCACCCGCTCGATGCCGATGCGCACGGTCTCGCCGTTGACCGTGACGTCGAGGTAGCCCTCGGTGCACAGCGGCTCGTCGTACTGGCTGATCTGGAAGTTCTTCGGCATGTCCGGGTAGAAGTAGTTCTTGCGCGCGAACCGGCACCAGGTGGCGATGCCGCAGTTCAGCGCGAGCCCGATCCGGATGGTCGCCTCGATCGCGGCCTTGTTGGCCACCGGCAGGCTGCCGGGCAGGCCGAGGCAGACCGGGCAGACCTGGGTGTTCGGCTCGGCGCCGAAGACGGTCGGGCAGCCGCAGAACATCTTGGTGGCGGTGCCCAGCTCGACGTGCGTCTCCAGGCCGATGACCGGCTCGTAGCGCTCCAGGACCTCGTCGTAGGTGGGCAGCACACTGGTGCTCATCGTCGGCTCCAGGCTCTCGGGGCGAACGTGTCGCCGGACATAACAGGCACCAGCCTAGTAGCCCGTCCCGCCGCGCCCGCACCGGGTTCTCGCCCGCGGTGGCGGCCGACCGGGCCGTCCGTGACGTGATACGCGTCACAAGATGAGCTGATCTATCGATGGGCTGTTCATTCATTCGAGGTATGTGCGTCGACGACCGGCCGCGCATCCTGTGCTCACCCCCCGTGGACACGGCGGCCACGGCCGGTCGACCCCCTACCCCCGACCTGCTGTTCCGGCTCGCCGGGTTCCTCCTATCGATGCACAGGGAGGTGCACTGATGGGTTCGGCAACACCGTCCCGCCTCACCGCGGAACTGCTCGGCACCGCGGTCCTGGTGTTCTTCGGCGTCGGCGCGCTGGTCACCGGCGGTTCACTGCTGGCCGGCGCGATCGGGCTGATGCTCGCCGCGGCGGCCGCCGCCTGGATCTTCGGCGGCCACTTCAACCCCTGGCTGACGCTGGCCTCGGCCGTACGCGGCAGCATGGACTGGCTCGGCGCGGCCGCCGTGATCGTGGCGCAGCTGGTCGGCGGCGTCGTCGGCAGCCTGCTCATGTGGCTGGCGTACGGCGACGGCGGCGTCACGGCCGGGCTGGGCGCCAACCGCCTGTCCGACGCGGCGGGCTCCGGCAAGGGCCTGGTCGCGGCGATCGCGGCCGAGGCGCTGGCCGTGTTCGTGCTCGCCTGCGTCATGTTCGCACTGGGTGACAGCGACCGGGCCGGCCTGGGCCTGGGCGCCGTCTACGCGGCCGGCACCCTGGCCATCGCCGCCGTGACCAGCGCGTCGCTCAACCTGGCCCGCACCCTCGGGCCGGAACTGACCCTCACCCTCGCGGGCGGCAAGGCGGACTGGTCCGGCCTGTGGGTCTTCGCCGTCTCCGGCGCGATCGGCGCGCTGCTGGCCGGGCTGCTCTACCCGCGGCTGCGCCCGGCCGCGAAGTAGCCGCGGCAGCCGCACCTCACGGGCATGGAAAGGCGCCCCCCACACTGCCCCAGCGGTGTGGAGGGCGCCTCGATCATTCTGCCCTCAGAGGGCGGGCGGCGTGAAGGTCCCCACCACCGACTCCACCGCGGCGGCGATGCGATACATCCGGTCGTCGGCCATCGTCGGGGCCATGACCTGCAGTCCAACAGGCAGACCGTCGGAAAGACCTGCCGGAACGGAGATCGCGGGTCCCCCATACAGGTTCGTCGGAATGGTGTATAGGTCAGCCAGGTACATCTGGTACGGGTCCGACGTACGCGAGCCCAGCTCGAACGCGGTGAACGGGGTCGTCGCCGAGATCAGCACGTCCACCTGCTCGAAGGCCGAGGTGAAGTCGCGCGAGATCAGGGTGCGCACCTTCTGCGCCTGCCCGTAGTAGGCGTCGTAGTAGCCGCTGGACAGCGCGTACGTGCCGATGATGATGCGGCGCTTGACCTCGTCGCCGAAGCCCGCCTCGCGGGTCAGCGACATGACCTCCTCCAGCGCCCGGTTGCCGTCGTCGCCGACCCGCAGGCCGAAGCGCACGCCGTCGAAGCGGGCCAGGTTGGACGAGCACTCGCTCGGCGCGATCAGGTAGTACGCGGGCAGCGCGTACTCGAAGTGGGGGCAGGAGACCTCGACGACCTCAGCCCCCAGCTTGGTCAGGGTCTCCACCGCGTCGCGGAACACGGCGCTGACGCCCGGCTCGACGCCCTCGGCGCTGAACTCCTTGACCACGCCGATCCGCACGCCGGTCAGGTCGCCGGAGGCGCCCAGCCGCGCCGCGGCCACCACGTCCGGCACCGGGCGCGGGATCGAGGTGGAGTCGCGCGGGTCGTGCCCGGCGATGACCTCGTGCAGCAGCGCCGCGTCGAGCACGGTCCGCGCGCACGGGCCGGGGGTGTCCAGCGAGGACGAGAAGGCGACCAGGCCATAGCGCGAGGTGCCGCCGTAGGTCGGCTTGGCGCCCACGGTGCCGGTCACCGCGCCGGGCTGGCGGATCGAGCCGCCGGTGTCGGTGCCGATGGCCAGCGGGGCCTCGTACGCCGCGAGCGCGGCGGCGGAGCCGCCGCCGGAACCGCCGGGGATGCGGGACAGGTCCCACGGGTTGAAGGTCGGGCCGTAAGCCGAGTATTCCGTCGACGAGCCCATGGCGAACTCGTCCATGTTCGTCTTGCCCAGCATGACCATGCCCGCCTCGCGGATCCGGGTCATGATCGTCGCGTCGTACGGCGGGCGCCAGCCTTCGAGGATCTTCGAGGCGCAGGTGGTGGGCACGCCCTTGGTGGCGATGACGTCCTTGATCGCGATCGGGACGCCGGCCAGCGGGCCCAGCTTCTCCCCGGCGGCGCGGCGGCTGTCGATCCCGCGCGCGGCGGCCAGCGCCCCCTCGGTGTCGACGTGCAGGAACGCGTGCACACGGCCGTCGACCTCGGCGATGCGGTCGAGATGGGTGCGGGTGACCTCCTCGGCGGAGACCTCCCCGGCGGCCAGCTTCTCGCCCAGCGCGGCAGCGGACAGCTTGATCAGGTCACTCATGGGGGTCACTCCTCATCCGCGAGGATCTGCGGGACACGGAAGCGGTCCTCGGCCGCGTCCGGCGCGCCGGACAGGGCCTCGGCACGGGTCAGGCCGGGCACGACCACGTCCTCGCGCAGCACGTTCTCCAGCGGCACCGCGTGCGAGGTGGGCGGGATGTCATCCGCGGCGACCTCACCGACCCGCGCCACCGACTGAAGGATCACGTCGAGCTGGCCCGCGAAGCGGTCGAGCTCCTGATCGGTGACGGCGAGCCGCGACAGGCGCGCGAGGTGCGCGACCTCCTCGCGGGAGATGGCGGCCATGGATGCCCCCTAGACGTGACGTGGACTTGGTCGGAGCGCACGATCACACAGCCCGCACGCCCGTAGCGAGTCTATTTGTCGGGCTCGCCAGCCCCGCACGCGCCCTGCGCCTCCCCGCGTGCCTGCGCTAGACCTGGGACCAGGTGCGGGGCGTTGGCGGGGCCGGGAGGCGGGCGGGGGCGGGCAGCGCGGTCCGGGCCAGCCAGTCGGCCAGCTCGTCCGGGGGCAGCGGCCGGGCGAAGAACCAGCCCTGGCCGAGCTCGCAGCCCGCGGCGTGCAGCAGCCGCCAGGCCCGGTCGTCCTCGACGCCCTCGGCGACCACGCGCAGCCCGAGCGCCCCGGCCAACTCGATGATCGACCGTACGATCACCAGGTCGTCCCCGTCGTCGGCCATGGACAGCACGAACGACCGGTCGATCTTCACCTCGGACAGCGGCAGCCGCCGCAGGTGCTGCAACGACGAGTAGCCGGTGCCGAAGTCGTCCAGCGCGATGCCGACGCCGAGCAGTTGCAGCCGGGTCAGCGTGGCCAGCACCCGGTGCGGGTCGGCCATCAGCGCACTCTCGGTGATCTCCAACTGGAGCTGCTCAGGCGCCACGTCGTATCGCTGGAGCAGTTCTTCGATCTGCTCGACGATCGCGCCGGTGTGCAGGTCGCGCACGCTGACGTTGACCGCCATCCGCAGCCGCAGCCCGGCGGCCGACCACTTGGCGAGCTGGATCACCGCCTCCTCGACCACCCAGCGGGTGAGCAGCCGCATCACCGAGCTGGGCTCGGCCACGCGGATCAGCTCCTCCGGGCTGACCGGGCCGCGGGTGGGGTGCTGCCAGCGCAGCAGCGCCTCGACGCCGACCACCTCGCCGGTCGAGATCTCCACCTGCGGCTGGTAGAACAGCCGCAGGCCGCCCCGGTCGGGCATGCCGAGCATGGTGCGCAGGTCGGCGAGCAGGCTGAGCCGCTGCGGGGTGTTGTGGTCGGTGTCGGCGCTGTATACGGCGGTGCCGTCGCCGCCGTTCTTGGCCGCGTACATGGCGACCTCGGCGTGGCGCATCAGGATCGCGAAGTTGGTGCCGTGGTCGGGGTAGAGCGCGATGCCGATCGAGCCGCCGACGTCCAGCGGCAGCCCGTCCAGCACGACCGGCGCGGACAGCGCCTGCTCGATCTTCTCGGCCAGCTCGCGGGCCTCGTCGGGCCCGGTCAGCCGCTTGGCGACCAGGGCGAACTCGTCGCCGCCGAGCCGTGCCACCAGGTCGCCGTCGCGGGCGGCCCCGGCCAGCCGGTCGCCGACCGCGATGAGCAGCCGGTCGCCGACCTCGTGGCCGAGCGCGTCGTTGACGTGCTTGAACCGGTCCACGTCGAGCAGCAGCAGGCCGAAGCGGCTGCGCGGGTCGCCCTGCACGGCGCGCTGCGCGTGTCCGGCGACGGCGGAGGCGACCTCGGCCATCAGCGCCTTGCGGTTGGCCAGGCCGGTCAGCGTGTCCAGGTTGGCCAGGTGCCGCTGCTCGGCCGTGATGATCGACAGGCGGCGCACCGCGAGCAGCGGCAGGATCAGGGCGAGCACGAGCTCCGGCTCGTCGCGGGCCAGGAACGCGATGACCGGGCCGAGCATCAGCAGCGCGCCGGTGCTCAGCGCCTCGTTGGTCAGCGGACCGATGATGATCGGCAGCAGCGCGCCGCCGTCGCGCAGCCACAGCGCCACGGCCGTGGTGAGGTACTTCGCGGTGAACCAGGCGGTGGCGGCGCCGACCGCGGCCGACAGGCCGACGTCGCCGGTGACCCCGCCGAGCAGGTGCAGCACGCCGTACGCGATGCCGAAGGCCAGGGTGTACTGCCCGAGGTTGAACACGGCCCGCCACAGCGCGTGCCGCAGCCGCAGCGAGGCGACGCCGACGGCGATCCCCTGCACCAGCACCGCCGCGGCCAGCCCGTAGTCGATCATGATGGCGAAGGTGAAGCAGATCGACGGGTAGATCGCCGAGGTGTTCCACCGGCCGGGCAGGGTGACCGGCAGCGCGTCGCCCGCGATCGCCAGCACGGCCATCAGCCAGAGGCCGAACGTCGCGTGCCGCAGCACGTCGGGCACGGTGGTGAGGTCCCGCAGCGTGAAGGCCGCGGCGGCGGCGGTCACGGCCAGCACGTACAGGCCGAAGGTCCGCCGCCGCTCCGCCGGGATGCGGTTGCGGTGCGTCTGCTGCGCAAGGGGCGTGGCCGCCATGGGCACCCTCCCGACGGGTCTGCGCCGAACCGACACGTCGTCGGGCGCGGCGGGTCACTTCACTCTAAGCCCGAAAACGCCCTGAACCACGCTCCGCGTTCGCGTGTGACGAAGATGTGATTGTTTGACCCTTTCCAGAATTACGCAGCGTAGAGCCCATGCAACATTGCGTACATGTAAAGACGTTGTTACCTACTGGAGGACCACCCGGATCGCGGTGTTGCGGTATCCGGCCCGCGCGAAAGCCGCCGCCATCGGCCGGTTGCCCAGGTCCGTGTCGGCCCCGACGAGGTCGGCCCCCTGCTCCACCAGCAGCGCCGTCGTCTCCGCGAGCAGGTCGTCGACATACCCCTTGCCCCGCTGCTCGGGCAGCACCGCGATGTAGCCGACCGTGGCCCGGGCGTGGTTGCGCGCCGGCACGATCAGCCCGACCGCCTCGCCCTCGCGCGTGCGCGCCACGCGCCACCACTCGCGCGGCGACGGGAACTCGGCCAGGTCCGCGACCATGATCCGGGCCGCCTCGGCCGCCCCGTGCCGGGCGACGTCGCGCCGGGTGTACCCGTCGAGCGTGCCGTCGATCACGGCCAGGCAGAGCTCGGTCGCCTCCGCGTCGTCGACCTGCTCGAACACCAGCCGGTCCGAGCGCTGGGGCGCCGGGTCCCCGGCCTGGGTCCAGGTGTAGTTGAAGCGTTCGATGAACGGCTCGTACCCGGCCAGGGCCGCCGCCTCCAGCCGGTCGTTCGCGGCGCGCGCGACCACCGGGTCCTCGCGCCAGCCCGGCGGCAGGAACAGGTGGTACTCGGGGCGGCCGCCGTCCGGGCCGGACAGCTCCGCCAGCGCCGCCCGCAGCATCCGGGCCGCGATCTCGATCCGGTCCGGCTCGTACCCCGGCTCCAGCCAGTCCAGGCTGAAGGGCTGCGTCCCGTCGGGCACGCCCCAGAACGCACACCGGGCCACCACCCGGCCCTCGCGCAGCGCCACCCAGGTCCACTCCGGACGGTACTGCCGCTGCTCGGCGAGTTCGGCGTACGAGCGGCGCGACTCGACGCCGACGCCGGGCACCGGCTCGTGCGGATAGGACAGGAAAAGGTCCGTCTCGCCGTCTCGCAGCGAACGGATCTCCAGGTCGCTCATGTGTTCTCCCCGTGATCGGAGGTTCCGGACAGCCCCGAGCGCAGGACGGTCCACTGGTCCAAGTGGGCGGCGCCGGGCGCCAGCTCGGCGGCCAGCCCGAGCAGCACGCGGGCCAGCCGGGCATCGGCCCGCTGCGACGGCGTACGGTCACGCCAGCTCGCGGGCAGCGCGGCGGCCTGTACAGGTGTCAGCGGGAGCACCTCCACGCAGCGGCGCGCAGTGTCCGCGACCACCGCCGGGTCGACGACCTGCTCGCCGAAGTGGTGGCTGATGAGGTCGGCGGCCAGCCGGGCGCGCCGGAGCACGGCGTCGGCGTGAGGGAAGACGGTGCGTTCGTCGGCGCGATCCAGCAGCCAGTACGCCAGTTCGGCCGCCGCCCCGGGCGCCAGCGCGCCCGACAGCCAGGCCGACTCCACGCCCCACAGGCGCCGGTCCCACCAGGCCGGGTCGTCCTGCGCGTGCCGGTCCAGCCAACGCCGGCGGTCTGGGTCGCCCTCGGCTGCCAGCGCCTTGGTCGACTGGCGCAGTGCCTGCCAGTCCGCCTCGGGCAGCGGCCCCAGGGTGGTCCGCGCGGCGCGGTGCGGTGGGACGTGGATCTTCACGACGGTGCCGACCGGCTGCGCGTCCTCCTGCGGTTCGCGCTGCACCAGCAGGTTGACGCCGTTCGGCGCGACCAGGTCCGCGCAGCCGTCTTCGTGGCGGCGCGGCACGGCGGTCAGCTCGACGCCGAGCGCGCGGACGGCGGCCTCGATGGCGGCGAAGGGCGGCGGCGCCGTGTCGGGCGGGCAGTCCAGCCGGTGCGTCTGCACCATGAAGCCCGTGCCCCGCCACGGCGCCCGCCGTGACGGCCGCTGCCAGTAGGCCTCGACCAGGCCGTAGTCGCGCAGCAGGCCGTACTCGTCCTCGTTCTCCCCCGGGTCTGCGCCGTAGCGCGCCGCGAGCGCGGCGGTCACGTCGGCGAAGTCGTCGTCGGGGGCGACGGCCGCGACGCAGCCGGTGCCCAGGATGTCGACGTACCAGTCGATCGGGGGTGAAAGGGTCATCGCGGATGACCCTAGATCATCCGCCTAGCCGTTTTCGCGGGAGGCCTCCGCGTACGCGCGCGCGGCGTCGGGACCCTGCGTGAGCAGCACCTCGAACCCCGCCTCGTCCAGCGTCGGCACGCCGAGCGCCAGTGCCTTGTCGAGCTTGGAACCCGCGTCCTCGCCGACCACGACGAAGCTGGTCTTCTTCGACACCGAACCGGCGACCTTGGCCCCGATCGCGACCAGCGCGTCCGACGCGGTGTCGCGGGTGTACTTCTCCAGCGTGCCGGTGACCACGACGCTCATGCCGTCCAGCGGCTTGGGGCCGGTGTCGGCGACGGGCTCCTGCTCCATCAGCACGCCCGCGGCCCGCCACTTGCCGACGAGCTCGGCGTGCCACTCCTCGCCGAACCATTCGCGCACGGCCTCGGCGATGGTGCCGCCGACGTCCTCGACCACCGACATCTGCTCCAGCGACGCCGCCGCGATCGCCTCGACCGAGTTGAAGTGGTCGGCCAGCGCCCGCGCGGCGGTCGGCCCGACGTGCCGGATCGACAGCGACGTCAGCACCCGCCACAACTGCTGGCTCTTGGCCTTCTCCAGGTTGGCCAGCAGCTTGATCGCGTTCGCGGACAGGGTGCCGTCCTTCTTCAGGAAGAACGGGGCGGCCGCGAGCTGCTTCTCGTCCAGGCTGAACAGGCCGCCCTCGTCGGCGATCACGTCGCCTCCGACCAGGGCGATCGCCGCCTTCTCCCCCATGCCCTCGATGTCGAACCCGTCCCGGCCGCCGAGGTAGGTGATGCGCTCCACCAGCTGCGCCTTGCAGTAGCGCGTGTTCGGGCAGCGCAGGTCGACGTCGGCCTCCTTGCTCGGGGCGAGCGCGGTGCCGCAGGACGGGCAGTTCGGCGGCATGGTCCAGGTGGTCTGGGTGCCGTCACGCAGCGCCTCGACCGGGCCCAGCACCTCGGGGATGACGTCGCCGGCCCGGCGGATCACCACGGTGTCGCCGATGAGCACGCCCTTGCGCACGACCTCCTGCTGGTTGTGCAGGGTCGCGCTGGCGACGGTCACGCCGCCGACGTAGACCGGCTCCAGCACCGCGTACGGCGTGACGCGGCCGGTGCGGCCCACGTTCACCTCGATCGCCAGGAGCTTGGTGTTGACCTCCTCCGGCGGGTACTTGTACGCGATCGCCCAGCGCGGGGCGCGGCTGGTGGCACCGAGCTTGGCCTGCACCGAGGTGTCGTCGATCTTCACCACGACGCCGTCGATGTCGTGCTCCAGCTTGTGCCGCTGCTCGGCGTAGTTCGCGATGTATTCGCGCACCCCGTCCAGCGAGTCGACCACCTTCCAGCGCTCGCTGGTCGGCAGCCCCCATGCCTTGAGCTGCTCGTAGGCGTCGGACTGGGCGGTGGGTTCGAAGCCGGTGCGCGCGCCGATGCCGTGCACGATCAGCTTGAGCGCCCGGCGGCCGGTGACCGACGCGTCCTTCTGGCGCAGCGAGCCCGCGGCGGCGTTGCGCGGGTTGACGTAGGTCCGGTCGCCCGCCTCGACCTGCGCCTCGTTGAGCGCCTTGAACGCCTCGGCCGGGAAGTAGATCTCACCCCGGACCTCGACGAGGTCCGGCGGGTTGTCCCCGGCGAGCTGGTGCGGGATGCCCTTGATCCGGCGCACGTTGGCGGTGACGTCCTCGCCCGTGCGGCCGTCGCCGCGGGTGGCGCCCCGGGTCAGCCGGCCCTTCTCGTACGTGAGGTTCACCGCCAGGCCGTCGATCTTCAGCTCGCACAGGTAGCGGACCGGCACCCCGGCGTCGCGCTCGGCCCGGGTCGCCCAGGCCGCGAGCTGCTCGTCGTTGAACGCGTTGTCGAGGCTCAGCATCCGCTCGGCGTGGTCGACGCTGGGGAAGCCCAGCCACTGGCCGGCCCCGACCCGCTGGGTCGGCGAGTCCTGCGACACCAGCTCCGGGTGCTCGGCCTCCAGCGCCTCCAGCTCGTGCATGAGCTTGTCGTAGGCGGCGTCGGACAGCGTCGGGGCGTCGTCGACGTAGTAGCGGTGCTGCGCGTCGTTGATCTGCGCCACGAGCTCCGCGTAGCGCGTCTTCACCTGGTCGGTCACCTCACTGCTCACCCGAGCACGGTAACCGCCCACCCCGACAGGATCACGCGTAGGCCCGCCGACCGGCCCGGACGCCCCGGGTTCAGTCCCAGGCGGTGCCGAGCAGGTCGAGCTGGTCGGCGTACTCGATGCGCTCGGCCCAGGCCGCGGGCCAGATCGCCATGCCCCCGGCCGCGCCCAGGAACGCCCCGGCCAGGCAGGCGATCGAGTCCGAGTCGCCGTTGGTCGCCGCGGCCCGGCCCAGCGCCGCCACCGGGTCGTCGGGGTGGCGCAGCGCCGCGAGCAGGCCCGTGGCCAGCGCCTCCTCGGCCACCCAGCCCTCACCGGTGAGCACGGACACGTCACCGCCGTCGTCGCGGCGCCCCGCGTGCCGGATCAGCGTCTCCAGCGCCGCCGCGCACTCGTCCCAGCCGCGCGCCGCGAAGTCCTCCGGCGTGGTCGCCCCGGGCCGCTCCCACAGGTCGCCCAGCCAGTCCCACCGGTAGTCGGTGCGCTGGTCGGCGCAGTGGTCGCGCAGAACCTCGGGCAGGTCGGCCAGCGGCGTGCCGTCGCGCAGCAGGCGCACCGCCAGCGCGGTCAGTTCGGCGGCGGCCAGCGCGGTGGGGTGCCCGTGGGTCATGCCCGCCTGAAGCTGCGCGACGCCGCCGAGCGTGTCGAGGTCGTACGACCCGATCAGGCCGACCGGGGTGACCCGCATGTTCGCCCCGCAGCCCTTGGACCCGGCCACGGTCGCCCGCTGCCACGGGCCGCCCTCGAACAGGTTCGCGCACGCGGTGAGGCAGGTCATCCCGGGAGCGCGGTTGTTGTCCGGGCTCTTCGCCCAGGTCAGGAAGCGCTCGCGCAGCAGCGGCTCCAGCTCCTCGGGGCTGGGCTCGACGGCGTCGTGCAGCGCCCAGGCCACGGCCAGCGCCATCTGGGTGTCGTCGGTGACCAGCGCCGGGTCGGGCAGCTGGCGCGGGCCGCCGGGGCCGTGCTCGCGCACGATCTGGGCGTACGTGCGGAACTCGGTGGGCTTGCCCAGCGCGTCCCCGTACGCCAATCCGAACAATGACCCGCTCGCCGCCCGCACCCGATCCACGCGCCGCATCCTCCCATCCACCCGCAACCCGCGCATCCTCTGCGCGTACCGCCCCGCTCACGTGGCCGAAGCGGGGCGGTCGCCGAGCGGTCGCCGGGCGTTCAGCCGAGGCTGCCGTACAGGTCGCGCAGGTCGCCGGAGAGCGCCGCCTTGACCATGCGGCTCCGGTCGTCGCCGAGCACCTCGGGCTCCCCCGCCTCCACGGCGTCGAGCACCTGCGCGGCGAGCTTGTCGGGCGCGACCTTCGGGCCGTCGACGTGGGCCGCCATCTCGGTGTCCAGGTAGCCCACGTGCACGGCGGTCACGGTCGTGCCCTGCTCGGCCAGCGACATGCGCTGCGCGTTGGTGGCCGCCCAGGCGGCCGACTTGGCCGCCGAGTAGCCGCCGGTGGTCGGCAGCGCGAGCCAGGACAGCACCGACAGCATGTTGACCACGGCGCCGCCGCCGTTGGCGGCCAGGACCGGGGCGAAGAGGCGCGTGACGCGTACCGGGCCGAAGAAGTTGGTCTCCATCTCCCGCCGCAGGCCCTCCTCGTCGCCGAGCACGCTCGCGCCGGTCGCGATGCCCGCGTTGTTGATCAGCAGGTCGACGTCGGCGGCGGCGCGGGCGGCCGCGGCGACCGACTCCGGGTCGGTGATGTCGAGCGCCAGCGGGGTGACCCGCGGGTCGGTGACGGTGCTGACGTCGCGGGCGGTGGCGTACACCTTCGCGGCGCCGCGCGCCAGCAGTTCCTCGACGAACGCCTTGCCGAGCCCGCGGTTGGCTCCGGTGACCAGCGCGGTCGCGCCTTCGATCCTCATGACTTCCTCCTGGGTGAGTGCCCTACACCCGGCAGCAACACTATATGTTTCGTATAGCTTCCATGTTTCGTCGATTCCGGTCTGAGATACGAGTCATATAGCGACGGCTACCCGAAAGGTAGGCTGGAACGCATGGCCAAACGGCTCTACGGGCAGCTCTGCCCGGTCGCCCGCTCGCTGGACGTGCTCGGCGAGCGGTGGACTCTCCTCATCGTGCGCGAGCTGCTGCTCGGGCCGCACCGGTTCAAGGAACTGCTGGCGGTGCTGCCCGCGATGGGCACCAACCGGCTGTCCGAGCGGCTCCAGGCGCTGGAGCAGGCCGGGGTGGTCGTGCGGCGGCCCGTGCCGGGCGCGGCCGAGCTTCGGGCGTACGAGCTGACGCCAGCCGGCGAGGCCCTGCGCCCGATCCTGATGCAGCTCGCCGCCTGGGGCAGCACCCTGCCGGCGGACGACGACGCCGACCCCGGCACCGCCCGCGCCGACCTCATCGCGCTCTACCTCGCCGGCACCCGCCCCGCCGCCCCCGTCGGTCCCCCGGCCACGTGGCAGCTGCGGGTCGGCGGGCAGACCTTCCACGTGCGGGCCGAGGGCACCGAGGTACGGGTACGCACCGGAACCGCACCTACGCCGACCGACGCTGACGTCGAGACCGATCTGCCGACCTTCCAGCAGCTCGTCACCGGCGACCTGGCCGTAGCCGAGGCGCTCGCCCGGGGTTCGGTCGACCTGCGCGGCGATCGGCAGGACCTGCACCGCCTGATCGCGCTACTGCACCGACCGGCACCGAACGGCACCCCCTAGTCCCAGCCGCAGGCGGTCCGCGCCACCGATTCGTGCAGTTTCGGGGAAACTGCACGAATCTTGGCCCGGATTCCTGCACTTTCCCCGAAACTGCACGATCGCCCCGCCCGAAGGAGGGGGTGACCGGTCACTGCTCGGTGAGGCGGTGGGCGGCGTCGCGGCAGGCTTTGAGGACGGACTGGGCGTAGGCGGGGGTCGCGCCCGCCAGGCCGCAGGCGGGGGTGACCACGACGCGGGCGGCGAGCAGCTCTTCGGCGAAGCCGAGGTCGCGCCAGAGCCGCCGCAGGCGGTCGGCCAGCGCGGCCGCGTCGGGGAGGCGCCCGCTCGCCGGGGCCGTCGTCCGGGCCACGCCCGTGAACAGCCCGAGTCCCGCGTCGACCGCCTCGCCGAGGGAGTCCAGCTTCGCGCGGTCGCCGCCGAGCTGGTCCAGGTCGAAGGCGAGCGCGGCGGCACCGGCCTCGCGCAGCAGGTCCAGCGGCGCGTCGGGGGCGCAGCAGTGCACGATCACCGGTACGCCCGCCGCGGAGATCACCGACGTGAGCGTCTCGCGGATCACGGATCGCGGCACCGAGCGGTACGTGTGCAGCGTGCTCGCGGTCCGCACCCGCCCGGCCAGCACCGCGGGCAGTGACGGCTCGTCGAGCTGGAGCAGCACCGTCGCCCCGGGCACCCGCCGCCGGACGTCGGCGACGTGCGCCTTCAGGCCCTCGGCCAGCGACTCCGCCAGATCCCGGGCCGCACCGTGGTCGGACAGCATCGCCTCGCCGAGCGGCAGCTCGATGTTCGAGGCCAGCGTCCACGGCCCGGCCGCCTGGACCTTGAGCGTCCCGGTGTATCCCTCAGCCTGCTCGGTGAGCTGGTCGAGATCGCGTTCCAGCAGGTCGTACGACCGGCGCAGCTCGCGTCCGGCGCTCGCCGCGACCCGCCACCGCCCGGTGTACAGCTCGATGGGCAGGCCGACCAGGAACGCCGCGCCCCGGCCGATCATGTCGGCACCCGGGCCGCGCCCGGGCAGCTCCGGCAGGTACGCCAGCTCGGGCAACTCGCCGAGGGTGAACTTGACCGCCTCCGCGATGTCGGTGCCCGGCAGGGACCCGATCCCGGTGGCCGAACCCGCGGACCACAACGGCTTTTCTGCCTCACTCATGGCCGAACCCTACGGCGTCGCGGCGTGAAGGTCCGCGCAGCCGGTGGTCTGGTCATGACGCGCCGGTGATGGTCGCGCTGCCCAGCACGACGTCCCCGGCCGGGTCCGGCCGGTATGCCACCACGGCCTGACCGGCCGCGATACCGCGCTCCGGGCGCCGCAGCCGCGCGCTCAGCGCGCCGCCGTCGAGCTCCACCACCGCGGGGGCGGGCCGCCCGTGCGCGCGCAGCTGCACCTCGCACTCGATCGGTCCGACCGGGGGCGGGCCAGCCGTCCACACGGCCCGCGCACCGTCCACCTGCGAAACCTCCAGCGCCTCGGCGGGGCCGACGGTGACCGTGTTGGTCACCGGCGTGATCGACAGCACGTAGCGCGGCTTGCCGTCGGAGGCGGGCCGGCCCAGGGCCAGCCCCTTGCGCTGCCCGACCGTGTACGCGTAAGCCCCGTCGTGGCGGCCGAGCACCTCGCCGCTGGCGGCGTCGACGATGTCACCGGGCTCGCTGCCCAGGTGCTTGCGCAGGAAGCCCTGCGTGTCGCCGTCGGCGATGAAGCAGATGTCGTGCGAGTCGGGCTTGTCGGCCACGGCCAGGCCCCGGTCGTGCGCCTCGGCGCGCACCTGCTCCTTGGTGGAGTCGCCCAGCGGGAAGATCGAGTGGTCGAGCTGCGCGCGGTTGAGCACCGCCAGCACGTACGACTGGTCCTTGGCGAGGTCGACGCTGCGGCGCAGCAGGCCGTCGGCGCCCAGCCGGGCGTGGTGCCCGGTGACCACCGCGTCGAAGCCCAGGGCCAGCGCGCGGTCCAGCACGGCGGCGAACTTGATCTTCTCGTTGCAGCGCAGGCACGGATTGGGCGTACGGCCCGCCGCGTACTCGGCGACGAAGTCCTCGACCACGTCCTCGTGGAACCGGTCGGCCATGTCCCAGACGTAGAACGGGATGCCGATCACGTCGGCGGCGCGGCGCGCGTCCCGGGAGTCCTCCAGGGTGCAGCAGCCGCGCGCCCCGGTCCGGTGCGCCGCGGCGTTCTTGGACAGCGCCAGGTGCACCCCGGTCACGTCGTATCCGGCCGCCACCGCCCGGGCAGCAGCCACCGCCGAATCCACTCCACCCGACATAGCCGCCAGCACCCGCACGTCGAACAGCCTACCCGCCCACCCGAACCCCTTTCCGGCCGCCGACGACGCGGTGATCGGCGGTTGCGGCCAAAACCCGCCGCGAGCCCTCACGCACTGACCGCAGCTTGCGATCAATGCCCAAGATCACGCCGCTCGGCTAGCGGGAGGTGGGGGCGGCGCGGCGGGCGCGGTCGACGGCGGCGGGCAGGGCCGCCAGGAGGCGGTCGATGTCGTCGCGGGTGCTGGTGTGGCCCAGGGTGAAGCGCAGCGAGCTGCGGGCCGACAGCGGGTCGGCGCCCATCGCCAGCAGCACGTGCGACGGCTGCGCCACGCCCGCCGAGCAGGCCGAACCGGTGGAGACCGCGATGTCCTGCGCGTCGAGCAGCAGCAGCAGGGCGTCGCCCTCGCAGCCGGGGAAGCTGAAGTGGGCGTTGCCGGGGAGCCGGGGCGGCGCGTCGGCCGCGCCGGGGCGCGGCCCGTTGAGGACCGCGTCGGGCACCGCGGCGCATACCCGGTCGACCAGCTCGTCGCGCAGCAGCGACAGCCGCTGCGCCTCATGGGCCTGGTGCTTGACCGCGTGCTCGACCGCGACCGCGAACGACACGATCGCGGGCACGTCGAGGGTGCCGGACCGCACGTCGCGCTCCTGGCCGCCGCCGTGCATCAGCGGGGTGCACGGCACGTCCCGGCCGAGTAGCAGCGCGCCGACGCCCTGCGGGCCGCCGAGCTTGTGGCCGGTGACGGTGAGCGAGGCGGCGCCGCTGGCGCCGAAGTCGACGGGCACGTGGCCGACCGCCTGGATCGCGTCGGTGTGCAGCGGCACCCCGTGCGCGGCGGCGAGCCCGGCCAGCTCGGACACGGGCTGCACGGTGCCGACCTCGTTGTTGGCCCACATCACGGTGAGCAGCGCCACGGCCTCGTCGAGCGCCTCGGCGACCGCCTCGGGCCGGACCCGGCCGGCGGGGTCGACCGGCAGCCAGGTGACCTCGGCACCCTCGTGGTCGGCCAGCCACTGCACGGTGTCGAGCACGGCATGGTGTTCGACCGCGCTGGCCAGCACGCGGTTGCGGCCCGCGTCGCGGCGGGCCCAGTACATCCCCTTGACCGCGAGGTTGTCGCTCTCGGTGCCGCCGCTGGTGAAGACGACTTCGGACGGCCGGGCGCCGAGGACGGCGGCGATGCGCTCGCGCGACTCCTCCACCCGGCGGCGGGCATGGCGGCCCGGGCCGTGCAACGACGACGCGTTGCCGACCTCGCGTGCCGTGGCTGCGTAGGCGTCCAGCGCCTCCGGCAGCATCGGCGTGGTCGCTGCATGATCAAGGTAGGCCATCTCGCCGCCAAGCCTAGCCGTACCGGCGCCCGCGCGTACCCCAGGAGTGGGCCGGGGTGGGCGGGAGTGACGCGCGCGGGCCCGGTCGCCGAGATGCGGCGGCCGGGCCCGGTGCGGATCACGTTCAGCGACGCTTGCGGATCTCCTCGGACGCCTGCGGCACGACCTGGTTCAGGTCGCCCACGACGCCGAAGTCGGCCAGCTCGAAGATCGGCGCCTCGGTGTCCTTGTTGACCGCGACGATGGTCTTCGAGGTCTGCATGCCGGCGCGGTGCTGGATCGCACCGGAGATGCCGACCGCGACGTAGAGCTGCGGCGACACCGTCTTGCCGGTCTGCCCGACCTGGAACGCGTGCGGGTAGAAGCCGGAGTCGGTGGCGGCGCGCGAGGCGCCGACGGCCGCGCCGAGCAGGTCGGCCAGCTCCTCAATGATCTTGAAGTTCTCCGCCGAGGCGACGCCGCGCCCGCCGGAGACCACGATCGACGCCTCGGTCAGCTCCGGGCGGGCGCCCTTGGCCTCGGTGACACGCTCGACCACGGTGGCCAGCTTGTCCGAGTCGGACAGGGCGACCTCGACCGCCTCGACGGCGGGGGTCGCGGCCGCCGGGGTCGGCGTCAGCGAGTTCGGGCGTACGGTGACCAGCGGCAGGCCGCGCGTCACCTTGGACTTCACGATGGTCGACCCGGCGAAGACCACCTGCGTCGCGGTGCCGTCGGCGGCGAGCTCGACCACGTCGGTGAGCAGGCCGTTGTCGAGCTTGACCGCGAGCCGGGCGGCGATCTCCTTGCCCTCCTGGGTGGAGCCGATCAGCACGGCGGCCGGGGAGACCCGCTGCACGAGCTGCGCCAGCGCGGTCGCCTTCGGGGCGACCAGGTGCCCGTCGATCTCCGCGCTCTCGGCGGCGTAGATCTTCGTCGCGCCGTACTCGCCGAGCCTGTCGGCCAGCGCGGCGGCCGTGCCGGGGGCGCCCAGCACCACCGCGGCGGGCTCGCCCAGCGAGCGCGCCAGGGTCAGCATCTCCAGCGTGACCTTCTTGACCGCCCCAGCGGCGGACTCGACGACTACCAGAACCTCAGCCATGTCGGGCACGCCTCTCAGACGAACTTCTCGGACGACAGGAAGTCGACCAGCGCCACGCCGCCGTCACCGCTGTCGGTGACCTTGACACCCGCGCTGCGGGCCGGGCGCTTGCTGTGCGACAGCACGGTGGTGGCCGAACCGGCCCAGCCCACCTGCTCGGCGGTGACGCCGAGGTCGGCCAGCGACTTGGTGTCGACCGGCTTCTTCTTGGCCGCCATGATCCCCTTGAACGAGGGGTAGCGCGGCTCGTTGATGGTGTCCCACACGCTGACCACGGCGGGCGTGGCGGCGGTGACCACCTCGTAGCCCTCCTCGGTCTGGCGCTCGACGGTCAGCCGCGAGCCGTCGACGGTGAGCTTGCGCGCGCCGGTCAGGGCGGCGAAGCCGAGCCGCTCGGCGATCATGTGCGCCATGACCTGGCCGCGGGCGTCGGTCGCCTCCGCGCCGCAGATCACCAGGTCGGGCGAGAGGGTGCTGATCGCGGCGGCCAGCACGCGGCTGGTGCCCAGCGTGTCGGAGCCCGCCAGGGCGTCGTCGAGCACGTGCACCGCACCGTCGGGGCCCATGGACAGCGCCTTGCGGATGGACTCGGCGGCCCGCTCCGGACCCATGGTCAGCACGGTCACCTCGCCGCCGTGCGCCTCCTGGAGCCGCAGCGCCTCCTCGATGGCGTACTCGTCCATCTCGTTGATGACGTTGTTGGCCGAGGCACGGTCGACGGTGTTGTCGTCCGCGCGCAGGTTGCGCTCGGCGCCGGAGTCCGGCACCTGCTTGACAAGTACGACGATCTTCATCGCGCTCTGACGACCCTCCTGAGTTGAACGGACGTTCATGCCCTCGCCGCAGCCTTTCCCGTCCGAGGCCGACGGTCAAGTTCGACCGGCTGTGACTTTTTGCGGGCCAGGCAAGGTTACCAGTGAGTAAGTTAGTGATTTCCACTCCGTGGACCCAGCAAACGCTCACCTATAGTGACCGACTTCACCCTGTCATACCGACAATCCCGTACAGTCGGGGTGAGCAGGAGGTGTCAGACATGGCATCACAAACCACACCTCTGCCGGGCACCGCACCCGCAGACGCGTGCGACGCGACCCCGGCCGAACTCGTGGCGCACCACCGCCGCCCCGCTCCCGACGACCACCTCTGCACCTGCGGCCACCTGCGCGACGACTGCGTCCGCGACACCATCCGCACCCTCTGGAACCTGCCGACGGCCACCCGCTGATCACGCGGTAGCGAGTTGATCATGCACTTGCGGGGAAAGTGCTGGAATCCCAATCAAGATTCCTGCACTTTCCCCGAAACTGCAGCCTCACTCGGCGGGTGACCACACGTAGGGGGTCGTCGTGGTTATGGAGGCCAGGCCCAGGCGGTTCAGGATCGGGCGGCTGTCCGGCGACGCGTCGACCTGGAGGTACGTGTACCCGCGCTCGACCGCCCGGATCGCCCGGTACGCCACCAGCGCCTTGTAGATGCCGCGCCCGCGCCACTGCGCCAGCGTCGACCCGCCCCACAGCCCGGCGAACTCGGTGCCCGGCACGTACCGGACCCAGCCCGCGCTGACGACCGTGCCGTCCGCCTCGGCGACCACGACGGTCACCGAGTCCGGATCGGCGGCGATCTCCTTCTCCAGGCCCTCGGCCAGCCACTGGCGGTCCTCGCCCCAGACCGCCTCCTCCATCGCCGCGATCCGGTCGAGGTCGGCGCGCGAGCTGACCTCGCGCAGGGTGACACCTTCGGGCAGCACCGGGGGCCGGGCCAGCGGCGCGGCCGGGCCGATCACCACGGTCTCCAGCTCCTCGGGCTCGAACCCGGCCGCGATGAGCCGGTCAGGCAGGTCGGCGGGCAGGTCGTGGCCGTACAGCTTCCACTCGAACCGCTCGCCGCGAGCGGCGAAGAAGTCACGCTGCCGGGCGATGAGCGCGTCGAGCTCCGCGCTGTCGAGCCCGGAGAGGTCGCGGTAGGGGACGACGAAGCCGCCGTGGTCGAAGCCGACCATGCGGAGCAGGGGCCCGTCGTGCTCGGCGGTGACACCGGCGGGCAGGACAGGGGGCACGTGGGCGCGCAGCTGCGCGTCGTACGCCACAAGCATGGCGTCGGGGTCAAGATGTTCAGTCATCGCCCGTGATACTAGAAAAGTGCTGGCTAGGGTGCGCAACTGGTTTGATCCCCGCGAGGTGCGCGACGTGGGGACGACTCCCGACTACCGCTTCTCCCTCGCCAACGAGCGGACCTTCCTGGCCTGGATACGCACCGGCCTGGCCCTGATCGGCGGCGGCCTGGCGGTGGCCCAGTTCCTGCCGCCGCTGGCCGTCCCACACATGACCAAGGTGCTCGGCGTCGCCATGATCGTCATCGGCGCGGGCTGCGCGCTGCGCGCCATCGACCACTGGATCCGCTGCGAGGTCGCGATGCGCACCGGCCGCCCGCTGCCGCCGTCGCGCTTCCCCGCGATCCTCGCCGTCCTGGTCGCCCTCGGCTCGCTCGCGCTGCTGGCCGAGGTCCTGATCGACGTCGTCTTCAAACGCGGATGAGCGCCGACCCGGGCGCCCAGGCCGAACGCACCCGCCTGGCCTGGCGCCGCACCGCGCTCGCGGCGACCGTCTGCGCCCTGCTGCTGGCACGGCTCAGCGCCACCCGGGGCCTGGACGTCGCCGGCACCGTCGGACTGTCCCTGACCGCGCTGGTCTGGCTGGGGCTGCTGTGGACGGCGCAGCACCGCATCCGGGCGATGGCCGTGTCCGATCCGGCCGTGGTCGGCCGGACGCTGACCGCCGTCGCGCTGTCGTGTGTCGGATTGGGTCTGCTCGGGGTACTGCTCATCCTCGCCTGAGGCTCTAATCTCTACGCCGTGACGCGTATTTGGCTCTTCCTCTTCCTCGCCGAGATCGCGCTGACGGTGGCGGCCCTCATCAGCTGCCTGTCCGCGGAGGAGGGCCAGATCCGGGCCCTGTCGCGCGGCATCTGGGTCATCATCATCCTGCTGTTCTCGCCGGTCGGCGCGATCGCCTGGTTCGTCGCCGGGCGCGAGCAGCAGCCGCGGCCGGGCACATGGCGGCCGGGTGCGGGCTTCCCGGAGGCCGAGCGGCCCCGCCAGGTGGCGCCCGACGACGACCCGGAGTTCCTGCGCCGGCTCGCCCGCGAGCAGAAGAAGACCGCCGACGACGACCGCGAGCTGCTCAGCAAGTGGGAGATGGACCTGCGCCGCCGCGAAGAGGAACTCCGCCGCCGCGAAGACCCCGAAGCTTGATAGATCAGCCAACTTGCCGGGCAATCGGGCGTATCAAACACCTTGATACGCCCGATTGCCCGGCAAGTTGCGGCTGGGAACGGATTCAGGCGCCCAGGACGCGGTCGAGGTAGTCGTTGGCGAAGACCCGCTGCGGGTCGAGCTTGTCGCGCACGGCCAGGAAGTCGCCGAAGCGGGGGTACGACGCCGACAGGCTCTCCGCATTCTGCGTGTGCATCTTGCCCCAGTGCGGTCGGCCCCCGTGCGCCCGGAAGATCTGCTCGGCGTACGTGAAGTACAGGCCGGGCTCCTCCTTGAAGTAGCGGTGGACCGCGACGTACCCGGTGTCGCGGCCGTGCGCGGTGGACAGCCACAGCCCGTCCGGGGCGGCGGCGCGCACCTCCACCGGGAACGAGATCTTCCAGTTGTTCTGGTTGATCAGGCGGTCCAGGGCCCGCAGCACGTCGGGGACCTCCTCGCGGGGCAGCGCGTACTCCATCTCCCGGAAGCGCACCTCCCGCTTGGTGGTGAAGACCGAGGTGGAGACGTCGGTGAACTCGCGGTTGTTGGTGAGCTTCTGCGCCAGCCGGTTGATCGGCGGGATCACTGCGGGCACGGCCCGGCCCAGGCCGCAGACCGCCGAGAACAGCTTGTTCGACATGAAGTCGTCGTCGACCCAGCGCTTGAACGAGCCCAGCGGCGCGCTGGGGGCGTCCATCGGCAGCCGCGTGTTGGTCTTGGTGAGCGCCGTGGCGGTGTGCGGGAACCAGTAGAACTCGAAGTGGTCCGGGCCGGTGGCCCGCTCCTCCCACGCGTTCAGCACCGCCGCCAGCGGCTCCGGCTTCTCCACCGCGTTCAGCTTGAACGCGGGCACGCACTGGACGGTCACGTCGACCAGCACGCCGAGCGCGCCCAGGCCCAGCCGGGCGGCGTCGAGCAGGTCGGTGTTGTTCTCCTCGTCGATCACCAGCAGGCTGCCGTCGGCGGTGGCCAGGGTGACGCCGGTGATCTGGGTGGCCAGGCCGCCGAAGGCCGCGCCGGTGCCGTGGGTGCCGGTCGAGGTGGCGCCCGCGATGGTCTGCGCGTCGATGTCGCCCATGTTCTGCAGCGCCAGGCCGTACGGGGCGAGCAGCTCGGGCAGGCGGTAGAGGTGGGTGCCCGCGGCCAGGGTGACCCGCCCGCGGTCGGTGTCGACCCGGACGACGCCCTGGAGGTTGCGCAGGTCGAGCTGCACGCCCGGCGCGATCGCGATACCCGTGAAGCTGTGCCCGGCACCGATCGGCTTGACCCGCAGCCCCTCGGCGCGCGCGGCGGCGATCGCCTGCACGACCTCGTCGGGGCTGCCCGGATACGCCACCCGCGCCGGGGTGACGCTCTCGATCCGGCTCCAGTTCTGCCAAACCTTGCTCACAGTGCCGCCTGGGTTCGCACCTGCGGGGCTCGCAAGCTCACTCCTCGTGCTCACAGAAACGCCTTTCCTTCCCCACGGTACGTGGCCACCGATCCGGCGACCCGCTCCCCGTCCACCACGTACAGCTCGTTGACGTGCTCGCTCAGCTCGCCCGCCTTGGTGTGGCGCAACCACACCCGGTCCCCCAGGCCGAGTCGCCGGGCAGGTTCGCCGACGACCGGGGTCTGCACCTCGCCCGCCATCTCGCGGGCGACCATGCGCAGCCCGGCGGGCCACACCGGTTGCGGCAGCCGGTCCGGTGCGGGCGGCCCGGAGGCGATCCAGCCGCCGCCGAGCAGTGTCACACGATCGGGCGCCGGGCGCCGTACGACCGGGAGCGCGAACGCGGCCGCGGGCGCGGGCGAGAAGTGGGCGTAGTTGTCGAACAGGTGCGGGCCGAACAGGCCGGACCCGGCCGCGACCTCGGTGACCGAGCTGTCGGCGCCGCTGGACTCCAGGCTGCCGGTGCCGCCGCCGTTGACGAACTCCAGCTCGGCCAGCTCCGACACGGCGGCCACGGCCGCGGCGCGGCGGCGGTGCAGCTCGGCCGTTGACGAGCGCTGGATCGCGCGGACCATCAGGCCGCGCAGGGGCTGGCCGACGGGCTTGTTGCCCAGGCCCGCGATCTGCGCTTCGTACCCCATCATGCCGACGAGCCGGAAGCCGGGCCGCTTGACGACCTCTTCGGCGAGCGCCCGCGCGTCGGGGGCGTGGTGCACCGGTGAGCGCCAGACGCCGATGTGCCCGAGCAGCGGGTTCTTCCAGGAGGCGTCGAGTTCGAGGCAGACCCGGATCGGGGCGGCGCGGCGGTCCGCCGGGACCACCGCGTCGATCAGGTCCAGGTGCGCCACCGAGTCGACCATGACGGTGACCCGGCCGGCCAGCCGCTCGTCGGCGGCCAGCGCGGCGTACGCGGCCCGGTCGGCGCTGGGGTAGCCGACCACCACGTCGTCGATCGTCTCGGCCAGCCACAGGCCCTCGGCCAGCGTGTACGCCAGCACGCCGTGGTAGCCGGGCAGCGCCAGCACCGCGTCGAGCACGGCGCGCACCCGCACCGACTTGGAGGCGACCCGGATCGGCACCCCGGCGGCGCGGCGGAGCATGTCGTGGGCGTTGTGCGACAGCGCGGCCAGGTTCAGCGCGCCGAAGACCGGATCGAGGTGCGCGGTGGCCGCGTCCATCCCCGCCCAGTACGCGTCCCGGTCCTGCCAGGGCTGCCGGTCCGTGGGCGGGTGCAGGGTCAACGCGGTCAACGCACACTCCTCACCGGCAGCACGGCGAGCGCGCCGAGCACCGAGATGACACCGGACGCGAGGTACAGCACCCCGAATCCACCGAGATAGGCAACGACCACCGCGCCGAGCAGCGGCGCGACCGCCTGCGGGACGGCGGTGGCGATGTTCATGATGCCGAGGTCCTTGCCGCGCGCGGCGGGGTCGGGCAGCACCTGCGTGGCCAGTGCCTGATCCACCGACAGGAAGCAGCCGTAGCCCAGGCCCAGCAGGCCCGCGCCGACGGTGGCCACGGTCAGGTTCGGGAACAGGGCCAGCAGCAGCGCCGCGATGCCCTGCAACGCCGACGAGATCAGCACGAACAGCTTGCGCCGCCCGATCCGGTCCGACAGGCGGCCCAGGAACAGCGAGGCCAGCACCACGAAGAACATGTAGATCAGGGTCAGCACCAGCAGCGAGCTGTCGGGGTCCGCGGCCTTGACGTGATACTTCAGGAAGTACAGCAGCAGCGTGGTGCCCAGCGCGTTGCCGATGTTGACCAGGATGCGGCTGAGCAGGGTCCAGCCGAAGTCGGGGAAGCGCTTCGGGCTGATCCAGAAGCCGCTGAGCAGCTCACCGAAGGTCAGCTTCGGGCGCTGCTCGCGGGTGAGCACCGCGTCCTTGGTGAACAGGAACGGGATCACCAGCACGACCAGCAGCACGGCCATCGAGGCGTACCCGGTGAACTGGCCCAGGAAGACCGTGGTGACCAGCACGATGCCGGCGATGGTGCCGACGGCCTGCGGGGCCGAGATCCAGCCGGAGACGAAGCCGCGCTGGCCCACCGGCACCTGGTCGGAGATGGTCGCCGTGAGCGCGGCGGTGAGCACGCAGAATCCGACGATCGCGGCGGTCCACCACGCTCCGATCGCGACGATGCCGTCCTGGCGGCCCAGCATCACCAGCGAACCGGCGAACAGCAGCGCGCCCGCGGCGATCCACGGGCGGCGGCGGCCGAAGCGGGAGACGGTGCGGTCGGACAGGGCGCCGGTCAGCGGGTACGCCAGCAGCGCGAACGCGCCCGCGATGCCCGACACCACCCCGAACGCCACCACGTTGTCGACCCAGTCATGCGCCTTGAGCTGCGCCTCGACCTGCACCGGCAGCAGCAGCTGCACCGGGGTCAGCTGGGCCATCCAGATGCCCAGCCAGGCGAGCGCGAACAGGGTGATCCACCGGCCGGTCACCGGCGCGGTCGGCTCGGCGAACGGGGCGGGGCGCGCGCCGTCGGGCGCGGTGTTCTCGCTGCTCGCGCTGGCGAGGATGGCCGGTTCGGTCATGGGGGGTCCCTCGGCTGGGGCGGACGTCACGGCGGGTGCGAGCGGAGCTTAGAGAACTTTTCATGTTTGCGCCAGAGAGTCGGGCCCGTGTCGCGCGGACACCCCGACCGGGTGAACGGCGCGAAACCGACCCTGGCGCAAACATGAAACCTTCTCTAGGCTCCGCCGCCATGAAGGCACTCACTCGACTGCTGAGCGTGACGGCGGTGGCGGTCATCGCCCTGCTCGGCACGCAGTCCGCGGCGGCGGCCCACGAGGAACGGCCCACGCGGGAGCTCGCGGGGACGGGCACCGTCCCGACATACCGGACCGACGGCCCCACCCTGCTGGTGTGCAAGACCGACCCGGCCGACTTCGCCACCCGCATCGCCGGGTTCCCCGCCGAGCTCAAGGCCGCCAACGAGGCCCTGTGGGCGCAGTGCCAGCGCGACGGCTACCGGCACCTCCAGGCCGCCGTCGACGCCGCCCAGCTGCCGGGGACCATCATCAAGATGCTGCCCGGCCTCTACCTGGAGGAGCCGAGCCTGGCCCCGGCCAGCGGCGAGTGCAAGGCCGTCGAGGACAACGCGACCCGGGGCAAGGTGTACGGCTACCCCGTGCTCACCTGGGACCAGCAGCTCGCCTGCCCGCACCTGGGCAACCTGGTGGCGATCCTCGGCAAGCGGGACCTCCAGATCGAGGGCACCGGCGCCACCCCGCTCGACGTCATCGTCGACGCGCAGTACCGCAAGCTCAACGCGATCCGCGCCGACAACGCCGACGGGGTCTACTTCCGCAACCTCGCCGCCCAGCGCAGCCAGTTCAACGCCTTCTACGTGATGGAGACCGACGGCTTCGTCCTCGACCACACCCTGGGCCGCTGGAACGACGAGTACGCCTTCCTCACCTTCGCCGTCGACCACGGGCTCTACACCGACTGCGAGGGCTACGGCAACGGCGACTCGGCGATCTACCCCGGCGCCGCCTCGAACATCAACAAGGACCGGGGCCACGACGTGCCGCGCTACGCCGTGGAGATCCAGCGCTGCTACGGCCACCACAACACGCTGGGCTACTCCGGCACCGCCGGCGACTCGGTCTGGGTGCACGACAGCGTCTTCACCGACAACACCGCGGGCATCGCCACCGACAGCGCGTTCCCGAACCACCCCGGCATGCCGCAGAACCACTCGAAGTTCGAGCACAACGTCATCGCGCACAACAACACCGACTACTACTCCAACATCGTCGACGGCACCTGCAAGAAGCCGTTCGAGCAGCGCGGGTACGAGCGCGGCGTGGTCTGCCCGGCCGTCGGCCTGCCGGTCGGCACCGGCGCGGTCAACCCCGGCGGCAACTACAACATCTGGCGCGAGAACTGGATCTACGACAACCACTACTCCGGGTTCGTGACCAGCTTCGTGCCGGGGTTCGTCCGCAACGACACCCGGTGGGCGGCCCAGTTCGACACCTCGCACCACAACCGCTACCTGGGCAACCACATGGGCGTCAGCGAGAAGGGCGAGCAGCGGCCCAACGGGCTGAACTTCTGGTGGGACGGGCAGGGCACCGGCAACTGCTGGACCGCCATGTCCGACACCAACATCCGCACCCTGCCCGCCTGCGGCGACGACGACCTGCCCGCGATCGGCGCCCACCGCTACCTCGGCGAGCCCGGCAACACCCTGAAGATGTACGCCTGCGCCAACTACGACCAGGGCGCGCAGCGGCTGCCCGTCGACTGCGACTGGTTCGGCGCGTACGCCGCGAAGGGGCTGGGGCGCATCGAGGTCAAGTGGGCCCTCGGCGGCGCGGTCGTGCTCGGGCTGCTCGCGATCGGCCTGTACTACCGCCGCCTGCGCGCCTCCCGCCGCGCTCTGCTCGGGATGCTGCTGGCAGTGGCGGGCCTGACCGTCGGCGTCTTCGGCACCGTCGACACCGGCAGCGTCCTGCACCCGATCGGCCTCGCCCTGTACGGCGCGGGCTTCGCCCTGCTCGGCCTGGCCCTGCGCACCTCAGGCGCCCGCAGGCTCGGCGTCACCACGCTGGTCGTGGCGGCGCTCGCCCTGCTGGGCGCGATCGACCACGGCCTGCTCATGATCCCGTACCTGCCGGTGTCCCCCGCCCTGCTGCGCGTACTCACCGAGTTCGTCTGGATCCCGTGGGCGCTGGGCGCGGTCGTCGTCGCCCGCCGCGCTGCTGCCGCACCCGAACCGGCTCCGGCAGCCGCCTGAGCGACCGTGCCGGGCCCGGTGGTCGAGCGACCTCCGAGCCCGGCGCCACGGGCCTCGCGGACGTGCGCCGCCACGCTAAGGTGGCGCGTCCCGACCCGAGGAGCACGACATGAGGACCGGCCGTCTCATGGCCATGGTGGCGTCGACCGTCATGCTCGCCGCCTGCGCGAACGGACCGACCACGGTCGAACCCACCGCGGCGCCCACCGCACCGGCGTCGCCGAGGCCCGCGCTCGACTGCGCCGAGGACCAGCTGACCGCCGTATGGGACCTGCCGGTCTCCTCCACCACGACGCTGGAGAGCTACGCCGTGCATAAGCGTTCCGCAGCCGGTGTCGACGAGACCGCCGCCAGCTACCCGTGGCCCACCACGGTGCCGAGCGTCGAGCCGGAGGAGCTCACTCCGCTGCTCGGATGGCTGGTGAGCAGCCTGAACGAGGCGGGCGGGCCGTACGGTGCCACGGCGCCCCGGCACGCGGAGGACGCCATGGAGATGTTGATGGCGACGACGTTCAAGACCGCGGGCACGTACGCCGCGTACTCCGGCATAGACAAGATCGTCGCCACGTTCCAGCTTTCCTGCAAGGGCAGCGCCCACCAGGTCAGCGGAGTGCTGCGCACCTGGACCGGCTCAACGATCGGCATCCTCGACTGCGGCAGGAAACCACCGGTGGAGCGGTTCGGCGCCCTGGCCCACCGGCACTGCGGCGTTCCGTCGAAGCCCTGACCGGACAGTCTCCCCTGACACCACGTCACCCACGGCAGGGTGAGGTGCAGTTTCGGGGAAAGTGCTGGAATCTTGGCTGGGATTCGAGCACTTTCCCCGAAACTGCACGAGCCCAAGCGCGCAGCGCGAGCGCCGCGCCGCGAGCGCCGGGTCAGGCGAGGTTGGCGGAGCGGGGGTAGGCGTCGGCGGGGTCGGTGATGACGTTGACCAGGTACGGCACTCCGGCGGCGAAGGCACGGGTGAACGCCGCGCCGAGCTGCCCGGGGTCGCGGACGGTCTCGCCCGCCCCGCCCATCGCCTTGACCACCTCGTCGTAGCGCAGGCCGGGTTGCAGGTCGGCGGCGACGTCGTAGCCGTACATGGCGCGCATCGGGTGCTTCTCCAGGCCCCAGATGCCGTTGTTGCCGACCACGATCACCACGGGCAGGTTCTGCCGCACCAGCGACTCGGCGTCCATCAGCGAGAACCCGGCCGCGCCGTCGCCCATCAGCACGCAGATCTGCCGGTCGGGGTAGGTGACGCGGGCGCCCATCGCGTAGCCCATGCCGGTGCCGAGGCAGCCGTACGGGCCGGGGTCGAGCCAGCTGCCGGGCACGGACGGCTCCAGGTAGCGGCCCGCGTACGAGACGAAGTCGCCGCCGTCGCCGATGGTGACCGCGTCGGCGTCGAGCACCTTGCGCAGTTCGCCGTAGACCCGGCTCGGCTTGATCAGCTCGCCGCCCGCCTGCATCTCCAGCTCGTGCTTGGCGGCGGCGGCCTGCTCGACCTGGCGCAGCGTGCCGACCCAGTCGGTGTGGTCGGCCCGCTCGCCGGTCCAGCCGGCCAGCCCGGTGAGGATGGCGCGCAGGTCCCCGGCGGGCGACACCGCGACCTGTACGTGCTCGGCGCGCTGGCCGGGCGCGTCGACGATGTGGATCACCTCGGCGGTGCCGAAGTCGCCGAAGCCGAGGCGGAAGTCGAGCGGCGTGCCGATCACGACGACGACGTCAGCCCCGTCCAGGGCCTTGCGGCGGGCCTTGGCGAAGGCCAGCGGGTGGCTGGGCGGCAGGGCGCCGCGGCCCATGCCGTTGGCGAAGACGGGCACGGTCAGCGCCTCGGCGGCGGCCCGCAGCGCCTCGACCGCGTCGCCGCCGTACACGTCGGAGCCCGCGATGATGACCGGGCGCTGCGCCGACGCGATCCGCCGGGCCGCCCGCTCGACCAGGTCGGGGTCGGGGTCGAGCACCGCCACCTGCGGCGCGGACACCTTGGCGTCGCCGGTGCTGAAGACGACCTCCAGCGGCAGGTCCAGGAACGACGGCCCGCGGTGCGGGGTGAGCGAGTGCTCCAGGGCGGCGGTCACCGCACCGGCGATGTCGTCGGTGGACAGCACCGTCGCGGCGTGCTTGGTCACCGGGCGCACGATCGGCAGGTGGTCGATCTCCTGGAGCGAACCGGACCCCCAGCGGAACTGCGGGGCCCGGCCGCCGAGCACCAGCACCGGCGCGGCGTTGAAGTACGCGCTGGTCAGGCCGGAGATGCCGTTGGTGACGCCGGGGCCGGCGGTGAGCACCGCGACCCCGGGGCGCCGCCGCAGCTTCGCCACGGCCTCGGCCGCGAACACCGCGGTCTGCTCGTGGCGTACGTCGTAGAGCGGGAAGCCGCTGGTGTGCGCGGCGTCGTACAGCGGGAACACGTGGCCGCCGGAGAGGGTGAACAGCTCCCCCACCCCGGCGGCGCGCAAGGCGGCCAGCGCCAGCTGCCCGCCGTGTCCCGAGACCTCGATACCCGCACCGTCCACCGCAGCCGCCATCACGGCCTCCCTTCGAATGCCGGGAGCCTAACCGGCACGCCGGAAAAGGTGAAGACTTCTCACTTGCCGATGAACTTGGCGGGCCGCCGCTCCACGAACGCGGTCATGCCCTCGCGCCGGTCCTCGGTCGCGAACAGGGCCGCGAACAGCTGCGACTCCCAGGCCAGCCCGGCCGCCAGATCGCGGTCGAGGCCGCCGTCGATCGCCGCCTTGGCCGCCCGCAGCGCCTGGGCGGGGCCGCCGACATACCCGGACACGAGCGCCTTGGCCTGGTCGTACACCATCTCGGCGGCGCAGACGCGGTCGGCCAGGCCGATCGCCAGCGCCTCGGCGGCGTCGACCATCCGGCCGGAGAAGATGATGTCCTTGGCCTTGGCCGGGCCGACCAGCCGCGCCAGGCGCTGGGTGCCGCCCGCGCCGGGGATGACGCCCAGCTTGATCTCGGGCTGCCCGAGCTTGGCGTCCTCGGCCACCACCCGCCAGTCGCAGGCCAGCGCCAGCTCGCAGCCGCCGCCGAGGGCGTAGCCGGTCACCGCAGCCACCACCGGCTTCGGGATCCGGGCGACCGCGTCGAAAGCGCCGCTCAGGGCACCGGCGCGGGCCGACATGTCCACGTACGACATGTCGGCCATCTCCTTGATGTCGGCCCCTGCGGCGAAGACCTTCAGGCCGCCGTACACCACGACCGCGGCGATGCGGCTGTCGTCGGTGGCGGCCTGCGCGGCCGCGCGCAGCTCTTCCTGCACCTGCACGTTGAGCGCGTTCATCGGCGGGCGTTCCAGCCGGATGGTGCCGATGCCGCCGTCGATCTCCAGGTTGACGAACTCGCCCACCGCGCTGCCTCCTCGTCGAGTGCCGTATGCCGCTTCGAGCCTAACGGTCGCTAAGCCGAAGCGGTCGCACCACCGGCGCGCGAGGTCAGGCGCGGGCCACGATCTCCCGTCCCAGCGGCCACAGCGCGGCCGGCACCAGCTTGAAGTTGGCGATGCCGAACGGGATGCCGATGATCGTGATGCACAGGGCCACCCCGGCGGTGATGTGCATCAGGGCCAGCCACCAGCCCGCCACGATGAACCACACGATGTTGGCCAGCGTCGAGGCCAGCCCGGCGCTGGGCCGCTCGGCGATGTCGTACCCGAACGGCCAGAACGAGTAGCGCGCGAGCCGGAACGAGGCCACCCCGAACGGGATCGTCACGATCAGCACGAAGCAGATGATGCCCGCGATGCCGTACGCCAGGCCCAGCAGGAAACCGCTGCCGAAGATGAACCAGAGGATGTTGAGGAGCGTCCGCATACCCTCGATGCTGACGCCTCAGGGCAAGGTCGGTGCCAGTTCGTCCCATCCGGCGGGCAGTTGCCGCGGCAACCAGCGCGGATCGGGGTGCCAGTCGGCCCACGAGTCGTGCCACCAGCGCTCCCCGGCGTCGAGCAGCCGGGCCACCCGGTCGCCCTCGGCCTGGATCGCCTCCATCCGCCCCGGGTAGCGCACCGGCCCGGCCGCGGCGAACTCCTCGACGTCCTTCCACTCCCAGCGCGGCGCGCCCGGCGCCCAGTGCAGGTCCAGCTCGTGGTCGAGGGTGTCGAAGCCGATCGCGGTGCGCCGCGGCGCGTCCTGGAGGTTGAAGTACCACCCGTTCCAGGTGCGCCGCGGGCCCTTCCAGAACACGAAGACGGCGTGCTCGATGCCCGGGAAGTGCAGCGCGAGCATGCCGTGGCCGTGCCACTCCTGCCGCCCCTGCACCTGGTACGGGTGCCGCCCGGCCGGGAACGCCCCGTGCCTCGGGTACCCGAAGCGCGTCCCGCCCGGCAGGTACGTCACCAGCAGCTCGTCGGTGTCCTGCACGCAGATCGACGCGTACCCGAACCAGACCTCGTCGCGCAGGATCTCCCGGCGCACGATCGTGTCGCCGGGCGCGAACCGCCGCATCAGGCCGCCCGCGCGGCGTACCTGCCGCCCGCCGCGGTCACGGTCAGCGGCAGCCCGAACGTCTCGGACAGGTGCGCCGACGTGATCACGTCCTGCATCGGGCCTGCGGCGACGATGCCGCCCTCGCGCATCAGCAGCGCGTGGGTGAAGCTCGGCGGGATCTCCTCGACATGGTGGGTGACCAGCACCAGCGCGGGCGCGTCCGGGTCGGCGGCCAGCTCCGACAGCCGCGCCACCAGGTCCTCGCGGCCGCCCAGGTCGAGCCCGGCCGCGGGCTCGTCGAGCAGCAGCAGCTCCGGGTCGGTCATCAGGGCGCGGGCGATCTGGGTGCGCTTGCGCTCGCCCTCCGACAGCGTGCCGTACTCCCGCTCGGCGAAACCGCTCATGCCCCACTCGCCGAGCAGCTGCTCGGCGCGGGCCAGGTCGGCCGGGTCGTACGACTCGCGGAAGCGGCCGACCACGGCCCAGGACGCGGTCACCACCACGTCGCGGACCAGCTCGCCCGGCGGGATGCGCTCGGCCAGCCCGGCCGTGGACAGGCCGATGCGGGTGCGCAGCTCGTTCATGTCGACGCGGCCGATGCGCTCGCCCAGCACGTACACGGTGCCCTTGGTGGGGTGGGAGCGCCCGGCGGCCAGATGCAGCAGCGTGGTCTTGCCGGCGCCGTTGGGGCCCAGCACCACCCAGCGCTCGTCCAGCTCGACCCGCCACGAGATCTCCCGGAGCAGGTGCTTGCCCTGGCGGACCACGTCGACCTGGTCCGCGGCGATCACCAGATCGGGGTCGTCGGCGGCGACTACGGGAGCGGCGGCGGCCGCGCGGTGCTGTCCTGACACAGCCGATATCCAATCACGCCGGGCACTGCGCGCGTGCGACCCTGCCAGCCAGATCACAGTCGGCGCTGCCCCGGTCCCGCTCCGTCACGCGCCCCCACGGATCGACGCCCAGCACGTACGGTGAGCCGGTCCCCCTCACCCTAAGGAGGCGCGTTGACCGCCGTCATCGAGATCAGCGGCCTGCGCAAGACGTTCCACAGCGTGCGTCGCGGGCGGCAGACCGCCCTCGACGGGTTCGACATGGAGGTCCACGCCGGGCAGGTCCACGGCTTCCTCGGGCCGAACGGCTCCGGCAAGACCACCACGCTGCGCACCCTGCTGGGCCTGATGCGCGCCGACTCCGGCACCATGCGCATCCTCGGCACCCCGAGCGAGCGCTACGCCACCGTGGCGCACCGGGTGGGCGCGATCGTGGAGAGCCCGGCGTTCTTCGCCGGCTTCAGCGGCCGCAAGACGCTGCAGATCCTGGCCACCGCGGGCGGCGTGCCCGCGACCCGCGTCGACGAGGTGCTCACCACGGTCGGGCTGCGCGAGCGCGCCGACGACCTGGTCAAGGGCTACTCCCTGGGTATGCGCCAGCGCCTGGCCGTGGCCTCGGCCCTGCTCAAGCAGCCTGAGCTGCTGATCCTGGACGAGCCCGCCAACGGCCTGGACCCGGCGGGCATCCACGCCATGCGCACGCTGATGAGCGACCTCGCGGCCGCCGGGGTGACCGTGCTGATCTCCAGCCACCTGCTGGCCGAGATCGAGCAGGTCTGCGACTCGGTCACCATCATCTCGCGCGGCCGCCGGGTCACCCACGGCCCGGTGGCGCAGGTGCTGGCCAAGCACGCGACCGGCGAGTTCCGCGTCCAGGTCGGCGACCCCTCGGCCGCGGTGCAGCTGCTGCGGTCCGCGGGCCGCGCCGCCCGGGTCGACGGCGGCTACGTGGTGGTGGGCGGGGTCGACGACCCGGCCTGGATCACCCAGACGCTCGGCGAGGCCGGGCTGTGGCTGGCCGAGCTGGTCGCGATCGCCCCCGACCTGGAGAGCGTCTTCCTCGACCTCACCGACACCCGCCCGGCGCCGGGCCAGCCGCCGCAGGTGCAGGACGTGACCCCGGGCGATGAGCCCGAGCCCGAGCCCGGACCCGTCGCCGCCGACGCCCCCGCCGCCGTCATCGACCTCGACCTGAAGGAGCAGTCGTGAACCTCGCGAAAGCCGAGCTCAACCGGCTGATGTCGCGCCGGTTCGTCAAGCTCCTGGTGGTCGTGCTGTTCGCGGTCTTCGGCCTCACCGTGGCCGTCGTGATGATCGACAGCAGCCGCCCCAGCGACCAGGCGTGGGCCGAGGCCCGCCAGATGGCCGCCGAGGCGCGCGCCGACCGGACGCGCGAGCACGAGCGGTGCCTGACGAGCAAGGACCCGGGCGCGCCGCAGGACCTGTACGACCAGTACTACGGGGCCGACTGCACCGCGTACGACCCGGCGGACGTCAAGGACGAGCAGTACCTGTCCGGCGTGTTCGTCTTCAGCGACGAGATCACCGGGCTGGCCTACATGCTCGCGGCATACCTGGCCTTCTTCGGGTTCCTCATCGCGGCGTCGTTCATCGGCGCGGAGCTGAGCAGCGGCGGCCTGATCAACCTGCTGCTGTGGCGGCCGCAGCGCGGCACCGTGTACGGCACCAAGCTCGGCGTGCTGCTGGGCGGGCTGGCCGTGTTCAACCTCGGCTTCACCGTGCTCTACGTCGGCGTGTTCTGGGTGCTGGCGGCCACGACCGGCTGGACCGGCAACCTCGGCGGCGACTTCTGGCCGGACCTGATCGGGCTGTCGCTGCGCGGCTTCGTGCTGGCGCTGGTGACGGCGGCCTGCGCGTACGCCATCGCCACCATCGGACGGCACACGGCCGCGGCCCTGGGCGTGCTCATCGGGTACGTCATCGCGTGGGAGCTGGGCGCCCGGCTCGTCTTCTACATGATCAATCTGGAGCCGAGCGACCCGCTGTTCCTGTCCACCTACGTCGCCGCCTGGGTCAACGGCGGCTACCGGTACTGGGGCAACTACGACGGCAGCGCCCTCGTGATCGACGCCGGCACCGGCGCCGCGGTCCTGCTCGGCCTGGCCGCACTGCTCGTCGGCGGCGGCTACCTCAGCTTCCACCGCCGCGACCTGACCTGACCTGACCGCCGAGCGCGCCCGCTCGGCGCGCTCGGCGCGCTCGGCGCGCTCGGCGCGCTCGGCGCGCTCGGCGCGCTCGGCGCGCTCGGCGCGCTCGCGAGGCTGCACTTTCGGGGAAAGTGCAGCCTCGCGGCGTCAGATTCCAGCACTTTCCCCGAAAGTGCAGCGATCAACGCGGCGCGGCACGGTGCGCGCGGTGCGGTGCGCGCGGTGCGGTGCCGTGTGCGCGGTGCGCCAGGCGGACCCGCTGTCGCGCGGCCCCGCTGGGCGCCCCGTGCGGTGTGATCGTCGAAGCTGCTCAGCTTCGCGGCGTAGGGGCTCGTCAGTCGACGGTCGAGCCGAAGACCTCGTCGCGGACGGTGTCCAGGGCCGTGAGCAGGGCGCCGCGCAGGACCGGCTCGTCGGAGACGCCGGTGACGACCACGCGCGGGGCCACCGGGCTGATCGCCGCCACCTCGTGCTGCACCCGCTCGGCCAGCGGAGTGCCGCCCGCGGCGCCGACCTCGCCGGTGAGCACCACCAGCGGCGGGTCGAGCACCAGGCAGGACGCGGCGACGCCGAGCGCCAGCCGCCGGGCCAGCTCGTCGAGGACGGGGCCGCCCTTGGTGCCGGCCGCGATCGCGGCCTTCACCGCGTCGGCGGCGCTGGGGGCGCGGAAGCCGTGCTCGCGGGCGACGGAGCGGACCGCGTCGGCCCCGGCGACCATCTGGAAGGCGCCCTTGCCGACGCGGCGGCTGACGTCGCGCGGGATCTCCGCACCGGGCACCGGCAGGTAGCCGATCTCACCGGCGGCGCCGGAGAAGCCGCGGTGCAGGCGCCCGCCGAGCATGACGGCCAGACCGATGCCGGAGCCGACCCAGACCAGCAGGAAGTCGCCGACCTCGCGCGCGGCGCCCAGGTGCGACTCGGCCACGGCGGCCAGGTTCACGTCGTTCTCGAACAGGATCGTGGTGTGCAGGTCGTCGCGCAGCGCGGCGGCCAGGCCCCGCTGCCAGCGCGGCAGGTTGAACGCGAAGACGATGTCGCCGCTGCTCGGGTCGACCAGACCCGGGGTGCCCAGCACTATGCGGCGTACGGCGCTCAGCGGGGCGCCGGCCTGGGCGGCGGCGCTGACCACGGCGTCGTGCACGAGCCGCACCGGGTCGTCGACCCCGCCGCTGTTCTCGGTCTGCATGGAGACCTCGACCCGGCCCACGACCGCGCCGGTGATGTCGGCGCACGCGGCGGTGACCTGCTCGGCCCCGACCTCCACGCCCACCACGTACGCGCTGCCGGGGCTGACGCTGTAGAGCTGCGCGTTGGGTCCGCGCCCACCGGCCTGCTCGCCGACCCGCCGGACCAGGCCGCGCTCCTCAAGGCGTTCCACGAGCTGGGAGGCGGTCACCTTGGACAGGCCCGTGAGCTCGCCGAGCTGCGAGCGCGTCAGCGGCCCACGCGCCAGCAGCAGCTCGAGCGCGGCTCGATCGTTGAGCGCGCGGAGAAGGCGGGGGGTGCCTGGTTGGGAAACTGCGGCCATGGTCGATCATCCTAGGTGCTCGCCGCGAAGCCGGTGTGCAGACACCGACACTAGCTTTTAGTTAAGTTTCTTATTAGATTAGGTACCCTTAACCGTGTACGGCCGTAGCCTACGGCTTCGACACGCAAACCCACTATGGATGGCAAGACCCGACACACTGGCCAAAAGGCCAACATCGTGTTCGGGCGACGGAAGCGGAGGATCACCGTGACCATCGACCCCGGGCTGCGGCGCCTGGCACTGCGTACGCTGCTGGCCGCGTTCCCCGGCCACACCGCTCCGGATTGGGCCACCGACCTGCTCACCCAGGGCCTGGCGGGCTACACCCTGTTCGGCTACAACATCTCCGACGGCGACCAGCTCGCCGCGCTCACCGGCCAGCTGCGGGCCGCCCGGCCCGACGCGCTGCTCGCCATCGACGAGGAGGGCGGCGACGTCACCCGGCTGGCGCACCGCACCGGCAGCCCGTACCCGGGCAACGCCGCCCTGGGTGCGATCGGCGACCTCGACCTCACCCGCCGGGTGTACCACGCCATCGGCACCGAGCTCACCGCCGCCGGGATCAACCTGAACCTGGCCCCCACGGTGGACGTCAACACCGCCACCGACAACCCGATCATCGGCACCCGCTCGTTCGGTGCCGACCCCGTGCGCGTCGCGGTGCACGCCGCCGCGGCGGTCGTCGGCCTCCAGCAGGCCGGGGTGGCCGCCTGCGCCAAGCACTTCCCCGGCCACGGTGCCACCGTCACCGACTCCCACCACGACCTGCCCACGGTCGACGTCACCGAACAGGTGCTGCGCGAGCGCGAGCTGCCCCCGTTCGCGGCGATCGTGGCCGCGGGCGCCAAGGCCGTGATGACCGCCCACATCCGGGTCCCGGTGCTGACCGGCGACGACCCGGCGACCTTCAGCCGGGCCGTGCTCACGGACCTGCTGCGGGACGAGTTCGGGTTCACCGGCGTGATCGTCACCGACGCGCTGGAGATGCAGGGCGCGAAGCGGATCGCGGGCGGCATCGGACCGGCCGCCGTCCGCGCCCTGGACGCCGGGGCCGACCTGCTGTGCCTCGGCGCCGACATCGACCTGGAGATCGTCGAGCAGGTGGCCGCCGACATCGTCGCGGCGATCAAGGACGGCAGCCTCAGCCTCGCCCGCGTCGAGGAGGCCGCGGCCCGCAACGACGCCCTCGCGGCGTGGACCGCGGGCAGCATCGAGGTCGAGGCCAGCCCCCGGCTGGGCTACGACGCCGCCCGCCGCGCGGTCAGCGTCGAGGGCAGCCTCGACGGGTTCGAGCACCCGTTCGTGGTGCAGCTGCGGGCCGGGCACACCATCGCCGAGGGCGCCGTGCCGTGGGGGCTGACCATGCACCTGGCCGACACCCCGCAGCTGGCCGTGGCGGCCGACGAGACCAGCGTCGACGCGCTGATCGACGCGGCGGCCGGGCGGCCGATCGTGCTGGTCGGGCGGCACACGCACCGCAACCCGGCGGCCCGCTCGCTAGCCGAGCAGCTCGCCGCGGTGCACCCGCTGGCCGTGGTCGAGATGGGCTGGCCGGCCGGATGGCGGCCGCGCGGGGCACAGGCCTTCATCACCACGTACGGCGCGAGCCACGCCAACGGCCGCGCCGCCGCCGAGGTCCTGGGCCTGGCGGGCTGACCCCCGCCACGCCGACCGGGGCGAGGCAGCACTTTTCATAGACGTTGGCCTATGACATCGAATTCGGGTAGATCGAAGTCGACGTCATAGGCCAACGTCTATGACAAAACGGGGTGTGGCGGGACCGCGCGGGATGTGGCGGGACTGGTGTGGGGACGGGCGGCTGGGCCGCCCGTCCCTGGTCAGGCCGCCGCCGTACGCACCAGGGTGCGGATCTGGCGGAGCAGGACCGACAGCGGGGCCAGGTCCACCTTCACCTCGTCCAGCTCCGCGATCGACTTGCGCGCCTGGGCGGTGGCCGTCGCGTTGGCCTGCTCCCAGTGCTGCACCCGGTCCTGCGGGGCGGTGCCGACGGGCGTCGCCGCCAGCACCTCCTTGGTCAGGGCGGCCAGCGCGGCGTACAGGTCGTAGCGCAGCGCCATCCGGGCCAGGGTCTGCCAGCGGTCGTCGCGCGGCAGCAGGGAGATCTTCGTCAGCAGGTCGTCCACGCGGAACCGCTCGGACAGCGCGAAGTACACCCCGGCGACCTCCTCCAGGTCGCGGCCGGTGTCGGCGGCGACCTCGACGACGTCGAGCAGGCCGAAGCTGTACAGCGTGCGCGCGCCCCACTCGGCCAGGTCCGCCGGAGCGCCCAGCTCGACCAGCTCGGCCTCGTGGGCCTTCATGGCCTCGTGCTCGGCCCCGCGGAACAGGCTGGACAGGCGCGGCATGAGCGCGGTGACGCCGGGCTTGAACCGGGCGATCTCGGCGGGCACGTCCAGCGGCGAGCGCCGGTTCTGGATGAGCCACCGGACGGCGCGGTCCATCAGCCGCCGGGCCTTGAGGTAGGTCTCGGTCTGCGCGGCGGTGGGGATGAGGTTGTCGGTGGCCTCGACGGCCTCCCACAGCTCGGCCAGTCCGAAGACCTCCCACACGATCTCGAACGCGCGCAGCACCTCGGCGACGGTCGAGCCGGTCTCCTCGACGGCCCGGTGCACGAACGTGGTGCCGCCCCGGTTGACCGTCTCGTTGACCAGGACCGTGGTGACGATCTCGCGGCGCAGCCGGTGCTCGGCCATCTCCTTGGTCATCCCGCGCAGCGGGGCCGGGAAGTATCCGGCGAGGGTCTGCGCGGTCCACGGGTCGTCGGGCAGGTCGGAGGAGACGATCTGCTCCTCCAGCGAGATCTTGACGTACGCCATGAGCACGGCGAACTCGGGCGTGGACAGGCCCTGGCCGTTCTCGCCACGGACCACCAGCTCCTCGTCGGTGGGCAGGCCCTCCAGCGCGCGGTCGATCTTCCCGGCGCGCTCCAGCTCGGTCAGCACCCGGCGGTGCACGGGCAGCAGCGACAGGGTCTGCGAGCGGGCGTTGCCCAGCGCGCGGGCCTGGCCGTAGTTGTCCCGCAGCACCAGCGCGGCGACCTCGTCGGTCATGCTGGCCAGCAGCTCGTTGCGGGCCGTCAGGCTCAGCGAGGTGTCCGCGCCGAGCAGGATCTTGATGTTGACCTCGTGGTCGGAGCAGTCCACGCCGGCCGAGTTGTCGATGAAGTCGGTGAAGATGTGGCCGCCGGCGCCCTGGGCGCCCTTGCGGGCGTACTCGATGCGTCCGGCCTGGGTCAGGCCCAGGTTGCCGCCCTCGCCGACGACCCGGCAGCGCAGGTGGGCGCCGTTGACCCGGATCGCGTCGTTGGCCTTGTCGCCGACGTCGGCGTGCGACTCGGTGGTGGCCTTGACGTACGTGCCGATGCCGCCGTTCCACAGCAGGTCGACCGGGGCGAGCAGGATCGCCTTCATCAGCTCCGGCGGGCTCATCGCGGTCACCGTCTCGGCCAGGCCGAGTGCCGCGCGCACCTGCGCCGTGATGGGGATCGACTTGGCGGTACGCGGGTGCACGCCGCCGCCCGCGGAGATCAGCTCCGGGTTGTAGTCGGCCCACGAGCTGCGCGGCAGGTCGAACATGCGCCGCCGCTCGGCGAAGGAGGACGCGGCGTCCGGGTCCGGGTCGAGGAAGATGTGCCGGTGGTCGAACGCGGCCACCAGCCGGATGTGCGCGGACAGCAGCATGCCGTTGCCGAACACGTCGCCGGACATGTCGCCGACGCCGACCACGGTGAAGTCCTCGGTCTGGGTGTCGTGCCCCACGCCCCGACCGTGCCCGCCGCTTCCGGCAGCGAGCTCCCGACCGTGCTCACCGCTTCCAGTCGCGAGCTCCCGGAAGTGCCGCTTGACGGACTCCCAGGCGCCCCGGGCGGTGATGCCCATCTTCTTGTGGTCGTAGCCGGCCGAGCCGCCGGAGGCGAACGCGTCGCCCAGCCAGAACCCGTACGACGCGGAGATCTCGTTGGCGATGTCGGAGAACGTCGCCGTCCCCTTGTCCGCCGCGACCACCAGGTACGGGTCGTCGCCGTCGTGGCGGATCACGTCGACCGGCGGCACGACCTTGCCCGCGTCGAGGTTGTCGGTGATGTCCAGCAGCGCCGAGATGAACCGGCGGTAGCAGGCCACGCCCTCGGCCTGGAGCGCGTCGCGGTCGGTCACGGCCGGCGCCTGCTTGAGCACGAAGCCGCCCTTGGCGCCCACCGGCACGATCACCGCGTTCTTGACCATCTGCGCCTTGACCAGGCCCAGGATCTCGGTGCGGAAGTCGTCGCGCCGGTCGGACCAGCGCAGGCCGCCGCGCGCGACCGAGCCGAACCGCAGGTGCACGCCCTCGAAGCGGGGCGAGTACACGAAGATCTCGAACTTGGGCCGGGGCGCGGGCAGGTCCGGGATCGCCTGCGGGTCCAGCTTGAACGAGACGTACGACTTGGGCCGCCCGTCCGCCCCGCGCTGGAAGAACGAGGTGCGCAGCGTCGCCTGGATCAGCGTCAGGTAGCTGCGCAGGATGCGGTCCTGGTCGAGGCTGGCCACCGACTCCAGCTGCCGCCCGATCGCCGACACCAGCTCCTTGGCCTGGCTGGAGCGCTCGGTGTCGGCCAGTTGGAGCTTCGGGTCGAACCGGGTCTCGAACAGCGCCACCAGCATCGCCGCGAGCTGCGGGTACGTCGTGAACGTGGCTTCCATCGACTCCTGCGCGTAGACGGTGCCCGCCTGGCGCAGGTACTTCGCGTACGCCCGCAGCACCACGACCTGGCGCCAGGTCAGCCCGGCGCGCAGCACCAGCTCGTTGAAGCCGTCGACCTCCGCCTCGCGCCGCCACGCGGCCGCGAACGCGTTCTCCACGTGGGCGCGCACCTCGGCCAGGTCGCGGGCCCCGGCGGGCAGTTGCAGGCCGAAGTCGTAGACGTACATGTTGGCGTCGCCGCGGCGCACCTCGTACGGCCGCTCGTCGGTGACCTGCACGCCGAGGGAGTGCAGCACCGGCAGCACCGCCGACAGCAGCATCGGCTCGCCCTGGCGGTACACCTTGAACCGCACGTCGTTGCCGGGGCCGGTCCGCTCGACCGTGCTGCCCGTGCCGGCGGTGAACTTGCGCCGGAACAGGTGCATCTCCAGCTGGCCGGGCTCCTCCAGCAGCTCCAGCTTGGCCAGGTCCTGGACCGCCTCGTACGGCAGGTGCCCGTCCTTGTACGTCTCCGGCAGCGCGTCGGTGTACCGCGCCGCCAGCGACTTGGCCTGCTCATCGCCGATCTTGCGCTCCAGCACCAGCCGGAAGTCGTCGTCCCAGTTGCGGGTGGCGTCGCCGAGCTGCTCGGCCAGCACGTCGGCGTCGATCTCGCCGGGCGGGTTGGCCGGGTCGGTGCGCACGATGAAGTGCACCCGGGCGAGGTTCGACTCGCTGACGCGGGTGGTGTAGTCCACGCCGACGCCGTTCAGCTCGCGCAGCAGGATCTCCTGCATGGCCAGCCGGTGCACGGTGGTGAACCGGTCGCGGGGCAGGAAGATCAGGCAGGAGATGAACCGGCCGTACCCGTCGCGGCGCAGGAACAGCCGCAGCTGTCGGCGCCCGGCCATGCGCAGCACGCCCGTGACCGCGTGGTACAGGTCCTCGGTGGCGATCTGGAACAGCTCGTCGCGCGGGTAGGTCTCCATGATCTCCAGCAGGTCCTTGCCGGAGTGGCTCCGGGCCGACAGGCCCGAGCGCTCCAGCACGTTGTCGACCTTGCGCCGGATCACCGGCAGCTGCCGCACGCTGGTGCGGTAGGCCGCCGAGGAGAACAGGCCCAGGAAACGCCGCTCGCCGCTGACGTTGCCGTCGGCGGCGAACGTCTTGAAGCCCAGGTAGTCCAGGTACGCCGAGCGGTGCACGGTCGAGCGCGAGTTGGCCTTGGTGATCACCAGCAGCCGCTTCTCCAGCGCCTTGTGCTGCGCCTCGGGCGTCATCGACTCCAGCGTGCGGGCGGTCGAGCCGTCGCCGCGCAGGATGCCCAGGCCGGTGTCGGGGACCGCCCGCATCAGATCCGTGCCGGCGCCCGCGCCGGGGACCTTGACCAGCTCGTACTCGCGGTAGCCGAGGAAGGTGAAGTGGTGGTCGGCCAGCCAGCGCAGCAGCTCGACGGAGTCGGTGATGTCGCGGTCGGGCACCGGCAGCTCGGCTCCGGCGATCTCGTCGGCCATCGACAGGGCCTTGGCCCGCATCTTCGGCCAGTCCTCCACCGCCCGCCGGACGTCGCCCAGCACCCGCTCCAGGTCGGCGCGCAGGTGCTCCAGCTCCGCGTCGTCGCGGATGGCGCCCACCTCGATGCGCATCCAGCTCTCGACCAGGTCGCCCGGGATCGCGTCGTCCGGCTCGACCTCGGCGCAGACCTCGGTCAGGTTGCCCTCGCCGTCGCGGCGCACCACCATCACCGGGTGCACCAGCAGCTGCACGTCCTTGCGGGCGCTCAGCGCCGCGGTGACCGAGTCGACCAGGAACGGCATGTCGTCGGTGACGATCTCGACCACGGTGTGGCGGGGGGCGTGCGACAGCGACAGGCGCAGCTTCAGCTCGCCGGGACGGCGCCGCGAGGCCAGCTCGCGGTGTGCGCGGGCCGCCTCGACCAGCCGGGCCGGGGTCAGGTCGGCCAGTTCCTCGTCCGGGGCGAAGCGCCAGTAGCGCTGGACCAGCTGCGCCTCGGCCAGCCGCTCGTCGGTCAGGGCGGCAGCGTCGGGGCCGCCCGGTCCGCTGCCGGCCGCCGCCAGCGCGACCGCGGCCGCGATCAGCCGCTCGCTGTTCGGCAGGGGCTCGTCGAGCTCGGTGTCGTCCAGGTCGTCGGGCTGCGCCTGCGGCACACCCTCGATCCGGACGGTATCGCCGCTCGCTCCCGCCGCCACTTCCGGTACGGTGCCGCCGTCGACTCGGCCGCCAGACTCCATGGAAAGCCACTCCCCTTCGCCCACGACGCTGTGGGTCGCTGGTGGGACGGGCCGTGAGGGGCCGTCCCGTCGTCTCCCCCAGCCTAATCAGCCTCGCCGTCCAGGATCTCGCACGGGTGCCGCCGACACGTGAACGAAGGCAGTCCAGTCTTGGACACCACGGCCACTCCTACCGCCGGTACGACTGCGGCAGAATGCCGACATGGCCCTTCGCGTGACCGCACGCCCCAAGATCATTCTCTCTCTGCTGTCCTTGACGCTGCTCTTTCCCGCACTCGCCGCCTGCTCGGAGGAGGCCGGTCCGGCACCGATGCTGGACGCCTTCCTCGCCGGGTGGCCCAAGACCACCTTCGAGAATGTGAACTTCGTCAAGGCCAGCGGCGAGCGGCTGGACCCCGCGGCGGTGGGCACCGAACTGCGGGCGCTGGAGGGCACCCTCGCGCAGACCCCGCCCACGGTGACCAAGAAGTCCGACCCGGTGATCAGCGCCGAGCTCGCCACCGCCGAGGTGGCCGTCAAGCAGCCGCTGCCCAACGGCACCACCTGGGAATACACCACCACCGTGCGCATGTCGAAGGCCAAGGACGCCTGGCGGGTGATCTGGGAGCCCGCCGTGGTGCACCCGAAGCTCACCTTCGGCGACGCCCTGACCGTGCGGCGGATCGCGCCGGTGCGGGCCGGGGTGCTCGACGGGGCGGGCGAGCCGATCGTCAAGCCGCGTCCGGTGGTCGTGGTCGGCGTGCAGCCGCGCGACGTCAAGGACCTGGACCAGCTGGTCAAGGACCTGGACGACATCCTGAAGGGCGCGAAGGTCGACGTGAGCGTGGCCGACCTGGCCACCAAGGTCAAGGCGGCCCAGCCGACCGCGTTCGTCGAGGTGGTGCCGCTGCGGCGGGAGGCGTACGACCCGATCCGGGACAAGCTGCGCGCGCTGCCGGGCGCCGTGTTCCGCGAGGAGCAGTGGCTGCTGTCGCCGACGCGCACCTTCGCCCGCGCGCTGCTGGGCACGGTCGGGCCGGTGACCAAGGAGATCATGGATGCCAAGCCGACCGTGTACGCCATGGGCGACCAGGCGGGCCTGGGCGGCATGCAGCGCCAGTACGACGACCTGCTGCACGGCACCGCCGGGATCAAGGTCGTGGTCTCCCGCAAGGCCGCCGACGGCACCACCCAGGACGAGGCCGTCTACACGGTCGAGGCCAAGAACGGCACGCCGCTGAAGACCACGCTCGACCAGGCCGCCCAGATCGCCGCCGAGAAGGCCGTGGCCACGGTGAAGCAGCGCAGCGCGCTGGTCGCGATCCGGGTCAGCGACGGGAAGATCATCGCGGTGGCCAACAGCGGCGACGAGAACCTGGCCTTCAACGCCCAGGTGCCGCCGGGCTCCACCTTCAAGACCATCACCGCGTACGCGCTGCTGGATGCGGGCAAGGTCACCCCGACCACCCTCGTGAACTGCCCGAAGTTCATCACCGTCGACGGGCGCCAGTTCAAGAACTCGCACTTCCTGGAGCTGGGCAACGTCCAGTTCCACGTCGACTACGCCAAGTCCTGCAACACCGCGTTCGCCTCGCTCGCCCCGCAGCTGGGCCCGGACGGGCTGGCCACCGCCGCCGCCACGCTCGGCCTGGGCCAGGCCTGGGACCTGGGCACGCCCGCGTTCACCGGCAAGGTGTCGGCCAACGGGTCGGCCACCGAGCAGGCCGCGGCCGCGTTCGGCCAGGGCCAGACCATCGTCAGCCCGGTCGCCATGGCCGGGGTCGCGGCGGCGGTCGCCCGCGGCCAGTGGAAGCAGCCGGTCCTGCTGCTCGACCCCGCCCCGGCCAAGCCCGCCGCCGACGGCGCGCCGCTGAAGGACGCCGTGCTGGCCGCGCTGCGGCCGATGATGCGCGAGGTGGTCACCGACGGCACGGCGACGCTGCTCAAGGACGTCCCCGGCGGCCCGGTGCAGGGCAAGACCGGCACCGCCGAGTACGACGACAACCCCGACCACAGCCACGCCTGGTTCATCGGATGGCAGGGCGACATCGCGTTCGCGGTGTTCGTCGAGGCGGGCTACCGCCCGTCCGACACCGCCGTGCCGATCACGGAGGCGTTCCTGCGCGGCCTGCGCTGACGGGTCCCGCTTACGACGATGGGCAGGCGGTCTGGCGGACCGCCTGCCCATCGCGTCATCTCTATCGTGACGCGGCAACCCGCTCGTGAGCGGTCAGCCGCGCGCCCGCGTCATCGCCATCCGGCCCGCGTCGGGGCGGCCGTGCCGGCGATGCCGCCCGACTACGCCGGGAACAGGTCGAACCCCTTGTCCGTCACCGTGGTGCCCGAGGGGCAGGTGCCGAACGAACCCCGCTGGTCGCCGGCCCACCGGGTCACCCCGGGCTTGAAGTCGCCGTTGGAGCAGTAGACCCAGAAGCGGTAGCTGTCCGGGCCGTTGCCGTCGATGATGCCGCCGAATTTCGTCGAGGTGTCGACGGTGACGTGGACCGTGCCGTACCACTGCGGGGTGACGTTCGCGGCGGCAGCGGGGGCGGCCGAGACGGCCAGCACGCTGGCCGCACCAGCGACGGTCAGGGCGGCCTTGGCCGCGATCTTCGTGAACACTTTCATTTCCTCCCGTGATGTGAACCGAGTTGGACGCCCAGGGCACACGGGAGCCGCGCCATGCCGGCATGGCGCCGAAGCCCCCCGTGAGCTTCTGGATCCGTCCGTTGTGGATCGATCCGTGGTCGACATTAATGGGAGATCGCGAATCTGTGGGGGCAGCGAGCTCGCCGCGCCCCCTCCACAATGGAGTGATCGTCCGAAGCGCCTACCCATAGTGAGCATCGCGGCGAATATGGATCGGTAGGGACTACCCTTTCCGGCTTTTTGTTGTCACACCGGATACGCACGGCGATACATCACGGTCAGGTAACAACCAGGCAGACCAGACAAACGGCGGTGCCGCGGACGGGTTTGTCCGGGGCACCGCCGTTCGAAGCAGGCTGTACCGATCAGGGCTGTGCCGGGGCGGGATAGACCCGGTAGCCGCCGGTCTCGAACACGGGCGGCCCGGCCTGCTGCGCCAGCTTCACGTCCAGCGCGCTGCCCGCCTCGGCCACCCAGGCCTGCGGCCGCTCGTGCCAGTACGACGGGTAGCGGTTGAGACCCTGGTTCAGGTCGTCGCCGACGACGCCGCAGAGCACCTTCTCGTCGCTGAGGTAGCTGATCCAGTTGCAGGTCCAGTAGCCGGCGTGCACGTAGCTGTACCCCCTGTCCCGCAACCCGGCCAGCAGCGCGGCGTTGTCGTCGCGCATGCGGCCGTAGTCCCCGGTCACCTCCAGCAGGCTCGCCGAAGCGGCCAGCATGGTCAGCGCCAGGGCCGCCACCGGCACCGCCGCGAGGGCACCGCGCGCACCGCCGAGGCGCACCCGCCGCCACAGCGGCCAGAGCGCGGCGGGCAGCACCAGCAGCAGCACCGCCAGGTAGCGGGCGCTCTCGATCGGCGTGTCCGCCGCAGCGGGGCTGCGCACGTAGCTGAGCAGGCTGAGCAGGCCGGCGCCGAGCAGCACCAGGCTCATCGCGTCGCGCGCCCAGTCGTCCCGGTCCTCGGCGGACACCGGCCCGGCCCCGGCCGCGCGACGCGCCGCAGCCCGGCGGCGCAGGGCGGACACCGCCATGACCAGCGCCACCACGACCAGCGCCAGGAACACCGGCGACCACCACAGCGACCACGCCTCGCACCGGCCGGGCGCGCACAGGCCCATGCCGAGCGGGACGCTCAGCCACACGCCGCCGACCAACCGCTCCCACAGCGAGGCGTCGCTGCCCGCGCCGTTGAGCCCGAGGAACACCGAGACGGAGTTCTGCGCCAGCGGGGCGGTGAGGTTGTCCACCAGCAGTGGGGCGAGGCCCACGACGAAACCGGCGGCCGCGGACAGGGCACGGCGCGCGGTGAACACCTTCGCGGCGATGAGCAGCACCAGCGCACCGAGCAGGAACGGCGCGGGCAGCCAGTGGTTCCAGGCGATCAGGCCGAACAGCAGGCCCCAGCCCGCGTACGCGACCGGCCGCTCCCACCGCCGCGTGGCCAGCAGCCAGGTGATCAGGAGCAGCCCGAGCACCATCGCCGGCGTCTCCGGATACCCGCCCCCGGCGATGAGCTGGTTCTTGACCGTGCGGTCCGCGCCGAAGGCGAGCAGGGCGACGGTCAGCACCGCCAGGCCGGGCGAGTACACCCGGCGCACGAAGACGAAGGCCAGCACGAGGTAGGCGGCGTACAGGGCGAGGGTGACGATCCGCAGGGCGGTCACCGTCGGGCCGAGCAGCAGCACCAGCGGCGCGGCGAGGTATGCCTCGATCGTGCCCATGTAGTGCTGGCCGTAGAAGTAGACCGGCAGCCCGCGCCCGGCGCCGATGTGCAGCGCGGCCAGGCCCATCGTCGCCTCGTCGCTGTTGGTCGGCGGGGTGCCCGCGCCGGACAGCCACCACCGCCAGAGCAGGCCGAGCAGCCCGAAGAAAGCGGCCAACAGGCTATAACGCTTCCATTGCCACGATTTATGACGCACGGGCAACGAGTCTCCCATAGACGCATCGACGGCGCGGCCCCTCCACAGCGGGGCCAGGCCGGCGCGGATCGATCAGGCGGGGTCGGCGACCGGGCGGGCCGAGCGGCGCAGCCAGGCCAGACCGAGCACCGGCAGCACCAGCGGCAGGTAACCGTAACCCTCGCCGAAGCCCGACCACACCGTCTGGTCCGGGAAGTCCTGCGGCGCCAGCACGCTGAGCGTGCCGACCGCGAGCACGCCGACCAGCTCCACGCTGCAGCAGGCGACCGCCAGGCGGCGCCCGTGCGCGCCACCGCGCACCAGGCCCACCGTGGCGACGATGTAGATCACCGCGGCGACGGCGCTGAGCAGGTACGACACCGGCGCGTCGGCGAACTTGGTGATGATCTGCACGCTGGCGCGGGAGGTGGCCGCCACGGCGAACAGCCCGTAGACGAAGACGAGGACCCGGCCCAGGCCGCGGTTGAGGCCGTCAGACACCCCACACCTGCCCCAAGCGCAGGACGAGCACCGGCATGATCAGGGCGGCGACGCCGACGATCAGGCTGCCGAAGCGGGTGGGCTCCATCTTGCCGACGATCCAGGCGCCCGCGGGCAGCAGGGCCAGCGTCAGGCCGTACCCGATGAAGGTCGCGACCTCGCGCGGGCCGCTGCCGCCGATCCAGGTGACCACCGCGGCGGCCAGCAGCAGCACCGCCACCGCGTTGACCGCGACGGTGCCGACGAACTGCACCCGGTCGGGTGCGCGGTCGCGCATCGTGGCGATCAGGGCGATCGCCGCGAGCAGCAGGGAGACGACGGTCGTCACCGTGGCCAGGACATCGGACATGGCAGCCACCCTAACCCCCGCCCCCCGGACTCCCACCCCGACCGCCACGCGATGCCTCCCACGTCACCCGAACCCAACCCCAAGATCAGCCAAGTTGCCGGGCAATCGGGGCAATGACCGGCCCAGATATGCCCGATTGCCCGGCAACTTGGCTGATCTTGAACGGTCTCGACCGGCCTTGCCGATCTTGGTGCGCGCGGGGGCGGGGCGGGGCGCGGTCAGGCGACGGCGCGGCGGTCGGCGGTGGGGGTGCGCTGGGCCGGGACGCGGGGCTGGCCCGCGAGGCGGGGCTGGGTCGAGGCGCGGCCGGAGCGTTTGGGGGGCAGCAGCGGGGCCAGACCGGCGGCCAGGGTCGCGACCAGCTCGGAGGCGTACCGGCCGTCGGGGTCGTGGTCGGGGTCGAAGACGGTCAGCTCCATCCCCAGGCAGTCCGGCGTGTTGACCAGCCCGTTGAGCAGCAGCTCCAGCTCGGTCAGGGCGATGCCGCCGGGCTCGGGCGCGTCCACGGCGGGCATCACCGCCGGATCGAGCACGTCCACGTCCAGGTGCACCCAGTATCCGGCGCAGTCGGCCAGGCGCTCCCGGGCCCACTGCGCGGTGCGCTTGGCGCCCTCGGCGCGCAGCGCGGTCGCCGGGCGCACCGCGAACCCGGCCGCCTGGAGGTCCAGCCGGTACTCGTCGTGCTCGCGGATGCCGAGCACGACGACGTCGGTGTCGCGGTAGTACGGCCGCCGCCCCTCGATCCCGGCCAGCTCGGTCTGCCCGCGCCCGGTGACCAGGGCCAGGTCCTCCCCGGCCGCCGCCCCGACGTACGGGGCGTTGCCCGGATGCCGGAAGTCGGAGTGCCCGTCGACGAAGACCAGCCCGATCCGGCCGTCGATCTCCTCGCCGAGGCGGCGCATGGCCAGCGCCGAGCCGAGCGTGATCGAGCAGTCCCCGCCCAGGACCAGCGGGAACTCCCCGGCGTCGACGATCGCCCCGATCCGCTCCGCCAGCCGCACCGTGTACGAGTGCAGCTGCGGCGTGTGGCACACCCCGTCGCCGGGGCGCCAGTCACCGGGGTCGTAGCGGGGCGGGGTGAGGCACCCGGCGTCGCGGGCGTCCAGCCGCGCCAGCAGTTGCCGGTCGCGCAGCGCCCCCGGGGCCTTGGCGCAGCCGGGCACCGAGGTCTCGGTGGGCGGGCGCAGGCCCAGGTTGGACGGTGCGTCGAGGACCGCGATCCGGCGCATACACCTCTCCCCTGGACCTACGCGATGCTGTCTAGAACAGAGCGCTGGCCAGGGCGCGCCGCGCGGCCGCCACCGCGGGGTCGTCCGGCCCGGCGACGGCGAACAGCGACACCAGGTGCTGGCGCACCCTCTCCCGATCGTCACCGTAGACCCGGCGCACCAGATTCACCAGCCGCTGGTATGCCTGCTCCGCCTGGCCGCCCAGCACCTCGACGTCGGAGGCGCGCAGCTGCGCCGCGATGTCCTCGGGGCTGGCGTCGGCGGCGGCGACCGCTGCCTGCGGGTCCACCCCGACGATGCGCTTGGCCAGCACCACCTGGGCCAGCCCGGCTTCGGCGGCGGCGTCCTTCGGCGCGTCGGACAGGATCTTGCGGTACGCGCGCTCGGCCTCGTCGAGGTCGCCCATCATCAGCGCGTCGTCGGCCTCGGCCAGGCGCGGGTCCTCCGGCACCTCGACCGGCACGCCGCCCGCGCGCAGCACCGCGTCGAGCCACTGGCGCAGCTGCGCGGGCGGGACGGGTCCGGCGAACGCGTCGACGGGCTGGCCGCCGACCACGGCGTACACGGTGGGCACGCTCTGGACCCGGAACATCGCGGCCAGGCGCGGGTTGGCCTGGACGTCGACCTGGGCCAGCACCCAGAGCCCGCCGTCGGCGGCGTTGAACTGGGCCAGGGTGTCGGCCAGCTGCTGCACCTCGGGATAGCCGGGCGCCAGGAACGCCACCACGACCGGGGTGGCCATCGACCGCTCCAGCACCTCGGCCTGCACGTTGGCCTCGGTCACCTCGACCACGGCGCCGCCCCCCGCGGGGGCGCCGGGGAAGGTGCCGGTGGGCGCCGCGGAGCCGTTGTCGGCCGGTGCGGGCGCGGGCGTGGCCGGGGCAGCGGGGCGGTTGGCCAGCGCGCTGAGATCCACGGCTCCACGCGTGAAGATCGACTGTCCGGGTCGGAGATCGCTCATGGTTACCCAGTCTCCCACGAGCGTCACACCGGCTACGAGAAGGTCAGCGATCGCCGGGAACGGCGCATACGGTACGCGCGTGTATGTGGCATGCAGATGCCGTCCGCGGTGACCTTGAGCGCCGCCGCCCCGCGTGCCGACGCGGCGGCGGAGTTCGAGGAGTTCTACGCCGGCCAGCGCGAACGGGTGTTCCGCGCGCTGGCTGTCACCCTACGAGATCCGACCCTGGCCGCAGAGGCCACCGACGAGGCCATGGCCCGGGGGTACGCGCGCTGGTCGCAGCTCCGCCTCCACGCCAACCCCGGCGGATGGCTCTACCGCGTCGGGCTGAACTGGGCCACCTCCTGGTGGCGCAAGGTGCGCCGGGAGCGCCCGCTGCCGGAGACCCTGCCGCCCGTCGACGACGGCGACCCGACCGCGCTCGCCCTGCTCGACACCCTGCCGCTTGCGCAGCGGTCGGTGGTGGTGTGCCGGGTGCTGCTGCAGCTGTCCACCGCCGAGACCGCCGCCGCCCTCAGCCTGTCCGAGGGCACCGTCAAGAGCCGACTCTCTCGCGCGCTGAGCCACCTGCGCGCGGCCCTGCAGGAAGAAGAGGGCATGCGATGAGCGACGAATTCGCCGACGACATCCCGGCCGAGATCAGCGCGCTGGTGCACGCGGCCGCCCCGGGGGCGAGCCGGATCCCTGCCGCCGGGGTCGCCGCCGTGCAGCGGCGGGGCGTGCAGTGGCGTCGCCGCCGCGCCGCCGCCACCACGGCGGTGCTGGCCGGGCTGGTCGCCGTGGTCACCGTGGTGCCGGTCTGGACCGCCCGCGCCAAGGGCCCCGACCCGGCCGTCTCCCCTCGCCCATCGGCCACTGCGGGCCCGTCGGCCTCGCCCTCGCCCCGCACGCTGACCGGCCAGTCGGCCCAGCGGATGATCAACAGCTGGCAGGGGGCGTACGAGTCGGCGTCGAACGTCGACTACGACGGGCCGTACACGGTCAAGAACTTCCGCGACGTGACCCTTCCGGACGCGGTCGTGGTCTTCCCCGACTTCGGAGAGTTGTCCGACAGCGGCGTCGGGCAGCCGCTGCGCTACCGCGACACGCTGCTCACCTCGGTCGACACCGTGCTGCCCACCCCGTCGGGCGGCCTGGCGCTGCTGGGCTCGCGCGACCTCGACCCCGGTCACCGGCGCCCGGACGGCCCCTGTGTCACGAAACTGGAGTTCCGGCTGGAGCTGTACGACGCGACGGGCAGGCGCACGCTGTCGCGCAACGTCCGCAGGCAGTGCCACGACGTCGCCCTGGTCGGCGTGGACGAGCGGTACGCCTACCTGCGGCGCGACGACCTGGTGGTGGCGCACGACCTCGCCACCGGCGGCGAGCACCAGGTGGTCGACCTGCGCAAGCTGCCCAAGCCCAGCGAGGTCGGCATGAGCGTCCCCGCATCGGTGCAGTCGGGCAGGCTGGTGCAGTCGGCGTCCGATCCGCTGGTGGGCCAGGCCGACGCCACCGCCATCACGGTCTACGACCTGGCCGACCGCCGCACGTACCAGCTGAAGCTGCCCGAGAACGAGGCGTTCATCCTCGAGGTGCGCCTGTCCCCTGACGGCACCCGGGCCGCCGTGGTGTGGCGGGGCATGCAGCGGCCTTTCGACCTGGAGGTCACCGTGCTGGACGTGGCGACCTCGGCGCCGCTGGCGCACCAGGTGTTCAAGAGCACGTCACGCGTGCCGGACGCCTCGGCCGGCTACGCCACCACCTATGTCGGCGTGGCCTGGCACGACGCGTCGGCCCTGCGGTTCGCGTGGTACGAGACGCCGCTGACGGGCAAGCACCTGCTGTCGGAGATGGTCCGCACCGATGTGATCACGGTGCCGTGACACGGTGCGGCGCCCGCCCCTGAGCCTTGGGGGCGGGCGCCGCACCGTCTCCGCGCCGGTCAGAACCGGGCGGGCTCGCGGTAGACGCCCCACTCCGCGCGCAGCGCGTCGCAGATCTCGCCGAGGGTCGCCTCGACCCGGCAGGCGTCCAGCATCGCCGGGACCATGTTGCCGTCGGTGCGCGCGACCTCGATCATCTTCTTGATCGCGGCGTCGACCGCACCCTGGTCCCGATCGGTCTTACGGCCCTTGAGCAGCTTCACCTGCTCGCGCTCGACCTCGTGCGAGACGCGCAGGATCTCCAGCTCCTTGGCGACGGTGCCGGTGTGGCAGTTGACGCCGACGATCTTCTTGATGCCGTCCTCCAGCGCCCGCTGGTAGGTGTAGGCCGAGTCGGCGATGGCGGAGGTGAACCAGCCGTCCTCGATGCCGCGCAGGATGCCCGAGGTGATGGTGCCGTCCGAGCCTCGCTCGCGGATCCGCTCGAAGATCGCCTCCGCCTCGGCCTCGATCCGGTCCGTCAGCGCCTCGACGTACCAGGAGCCGCCGAGCGGGTCGGCGACGTTGACGACGCCGGTCTCCTCCATCAGCACCAGCTGGGTACGCAGCGCGATCTCGGCCGACTCGTCGGTGGGCAGCGCGAGGGTCTCGTCCAGGGCGTTGGTGTGCAGCGAGTTCGTGCCGCCGAGCACCGCCGCCAGCGCCTCGACCGCGGTGCGCACCACGTTGTTGACCGGCTGCTGGGCGGTCAGCGAGACGCCGGCGGTCTGCGTGTGGAACCGCAGCCACTGGGCCTTGTCGCTGGTCGCGCCGTACACGTCGCGCATCCAGCGGGCCCAGATGCGGCGGGCGGCGCGGAACTTCGCGATCTCCTCGAAGAAGTCGACGTGCGCGTCGAAGAAGAAGGACAGGCCGGGGGCGAAGACGTTCACGTCCAGGCCGCGCGCCAGGCCCAGCTCGACGTAGCCGAAGCCGTCGGCCAGCGTGTACGCCAGCTCCTGCGCGGCCGTCGCGCCCGCCTCGCGGATGTGGTAGCCCGACACCGACAGCGGCTTGTACTTCGGGATGTTGTGCGCGCAGTACTCCATCAGGTCGCCGATGAGGCGCAGGTGCGGCTCGGGGTCGAACAGCCACTCCTTCTGCGCGATGTACTCCTTGAAGATGTCGGTCTGGAGCGTGCCGTCGAGCCTGCCCAGGTCGGCGCCCTGGCGCTCGGCGGCGACCAGGTACATGCAGAACACCGGCACGGCCGGGCCGGAGATCGTCATCGAGGTGGTGACGTCCTGCAGCTTGATGCCGTCGAACAGCACGTCCATGTCGGCCGCGGAGTCGATGGCCACGCCGCAGTGGCCGACCTCGCCCAGCGAGCGGGCGTCGTCGGAGTCGCGGCCCATCAGGGTCGGCATGTCGAAGGCGACCGACAGGCCGCCGCCGCCCGAGCCGAGGATCAGCTTGTACCGCTCGTTGGTCTGCTGGGCGTTGCCGAAGCCCGCGAACTGGCGGATGGTCCAGGCGCGGCCCCGGTAGCCGGTCGGGTGCAGCCCTCGGGTGAACGGGTACTCGCCCGGCCAGCCGATGCGCTCGAAGCCCGGGTAGGCGACGCCCTCGGGCGGGCCGTACAGCGGGTCGACCTCCATGCCGCTGAGGGTGGTGAAGTCGGCGTTGCGCTTGCGCGCGCCGTCGTAGCGCTGCTGCCAGCGCTCGCGACCTGCCTGGATCTCGTCGGCGTCCACGTACGGCCTCCCTGGTCTGATACCTGGATCACAGGTTTCCGAGCACAGCGTAGCCCGCCGTCCTGAACGATCGCTAAGCCAACTCCTACCGTTGAGTAGGCCACGGGCAACCGAGCACGCCGGGATATGTGAGCTCTTTCACAGTGGTCAATCTTTAGTTACCATGCGGTACACGAAATTGCTTCATGTAAGTGCGTCGCATCGTCCCCCTTTGCCCGAAGGGAAGTCCGCCCCCATGCCCCGACGCGCGTCATCGCCGTACCGCCGACTCAGGCGCACCCTCGCCGCCGCCTCGACCCTGGCCGTCACCGCGGCCCTGGCCTCGTTCGTCCCCACCGCCCCGGCCGCCGCCGCGGTGCTCACCCCCGACGACTACTGCCTTGAGCAGTGCGGCGACATCCTGCCGCCCGGCCAGAACGGCAACGCCACCCTCGTCGACATCCTCGGCCACCAGGCGTTCGGCACCCGCCCCGCGCACTCGGCCGACCAGCTCGACAAGTACGCGAACCTGATCTACAACTACGCCGGCCTCACCGACGAGCAGATCCCCGCGTACTTCAACAACTCGTCGTTCGGCGTGCCCGCCGGGCAGGTCGAGCGCAGCTACTCGCCCCGCTCCGACGTCACGGTCGTGCGCGACAAAGCCACCGGCACCCCGCACGTCACCGGGACCACCCGCGCCGGGACCATGTTCGGCGCCGGATTCGCGGGCGCCGAGGACCGGCTGTTCACCATGGACCTGATGCGCCACGTCGGGCGGGGCACGCTGACCCCGTTCGCGGGCGGCGCCCAGGGCAACCGCGACCTGGAGCAGAGCGTCTGGCGCAACGCGCCGTACCAGGAGGCCGACCTCCAGGCGCAGGTGGACGCGCTGCGCAACCTGGGCAGCCGCGGCCAGCAGCTGTACGACGACGTCAGCAACTACATCGCGGGCGTCAACGCCTACATCGCCCAGTGCATGGCCGACCGCGACTGCCCCGGGGAGTACGTGCTGACCGGGCACCTCGACGCGGTCACCAACGCGGGCGGCCCGGTGCAGTTCACCATGACCGACCTGATCGCCATCGCGGGCGTGGTCGGCGGCCTGTTCGGCGGCGGCGGCGGCAACGAGGTCCAGTCCGCGCTGGTACGGGTCGCCGCCCGCGCCCGCTACGGCGCCGCCGAGGGCGACGCGGTGTGGAACGCGTTCCGCTCGCGCAACGACCCCGAGGCGGTGACGACCCTCCACAACGGCCAGAGCTTCCCCTACGGCGCCGCCGCCGACGACGCCCCGAGCGTGGTCCTGCCCGACGCGGGCTCGGTCAGCGTCGAGCCGGTGGTCACGAACAAGACCGGCTCGGCGACCAGCTCGATCACGGCCGACTCAGACCTGGCGGCCGCGCTGGGCAGCCTGACCATCGGCCCGGCCAGCCGGGGCATGTCCAACGCGGCGGTGATCTCGGCGGCGAACTCGGCCACCGGGCACCCGGTCGCCGTGTTCGGCCCGCAGACCGGCTACTTCTCCCCGCAGCTGCTGATGGTGCAGGAGCTCCAGGGCCCGGGCATCAGCGCCCGCGGCGCCGCGTTCGCCGGGATCAACCTGTACGTGCTGCTCGGCCGCGGCCAGGACTACGCGTGGAGCGCCACCTCGTCGGGGCACGACATCACCGACGCGTACGCGCTGCCGCTGTGCACCACCGACGGCACCGCCCCCACCCTGACCAGCAACAAGTACCTCTACCGCGGCACCTGCACCGCGATGGAGGAGCTGTCGCACACCAACAGCTGGACGCCGAGCACGGCCGACGGGACCGCCGCCGGGTCATACAAGATCGTCACGTACCGGACGAAGCTGGGCCTGGTCGCCTGGCGCGGCAAGGTCGGCGGGGCGCCGTACGCGTTCACCCGGCTGCGCTCCACCTACCGGCACGAGGCCGACTCCGCGATCGGGTTCCAGATGTTCAACGACCCGGCCGCGATGGGCACCCCCGCCGCCTTCGCCGCCGCCGCGGCCACCGTCGGCTACGCCTTCAACTGGTTCTACGTCAACGCCACCGACACCGCGTACTTCGACTCCGGCCTCAACCCGGTGCGCGCGGCCGGATCCAACCCGAACCTGCCGATGAAGGCCGAGGCGGCGTACGAGTGGCAGGGCTACGACGCGGCGACCAACACCGCCGCGTACATCCCGGCCTCGGCCCACCCGCAGGGCGTCAACCAGGACTACTTCGTCAGCTGGAACAACAAGCAGGCGGCCGACTTCGGCGCCGCCGACGGCGACTTCAGCTTCGGCGCCGTGCACCGCGGCGACCTGCTCGACGCCCCGATCAAGGCGGCGGTGGCGAGCGGCCAGAAGTTCGACCGGGCGGGCCTGGTCCGCGTCGTCGAGAACGCCGGGACCACCGACCTGCGCGGCTGGAAGGTGCTCGGCAAGCTGATCCGGGTGCTGGAGAGCCAGCCCGTCGCCGATCCGGCCCTGGCCGACGCCGTCGCCAAGCTCAAGGCCTGGCAGCAGGCCGGAGCCCCGCGCAAGGAGACGGCGGCCGGTTCGAAGGCGTACGCCCACGCCGACGCGATCCGCATCTTCGACGCGTGGTGGCCGCTGCTGGTCCGGGGCGAGTTCAAGTCCGGCCTCGGCGACCAGCTCTACCAGACGCTCGTCGACACCATCCAGATCAACGAGTCGCCCTCGGGCGGCCAGACCGGCGACACCTCCAGCTACCCGACCTCGCTCAACGAGGCCCAGGCCCACAAGGGCTCCTCGTTCCAGCACGGCTGGTGGGGGTACGTCGACAAGGACATCCGCGCCGTGCTCGGCGACCCGGTCGCCGGGGGCCTCGGGCGGACGTACTGCGGCGGCGGCGTGCTCAGCGCCTGCCGGGACATGCTGCTGTCGACCCTGGCCGGCGCGAACGGCCAGGCCGCGACCGCGGTCTACCCCGGCGACGACCACTGCGCCGCGGGCGACCAGTGGTGCGCCGACGCGATCCTGCAGTCCCCGCTCGGCGGCATCACCTCGCCGCTGACGGCGTGGCAGAACCGACCGACATACCAGCAGGTGGTGTCGTTCCCGGCCGCTCGCGGCCAGGACATCAGCAACCTGGCGCAGGGGCGCTCGGTGTCGGTGAGCAGCACCCAGCTGTTCTATCCGGCGGGCAACGCGGTCGACGGCAGCCCGACGTCGCGCTGGGCCAGCTCGTCCAGTGACAACCAGAGCATCACGGTCGACCTGGGCAGTGCGAAGTCCGTCGGGCGGGTGCTGCTGCGCTGGGAGGCGGCGTACGGCCTGCAGTACCGCATCGACGTCTCCACCAACGGCACCACCTGGACCACCGTCTGGTCCACGAGCAGCGGCAACGGCGGCACCGACAACGACGTCTTCGCCCCCGTCTCCGCCCGCTACGTCCGCATGCAGGGCGTCAAACGCGGCACCACCTACGGCTACTCCCTCTACGAATTCGAGACCTACTCCCGCTGACCACCGCGACTCACCGCGCGACCTGACCGGAGCCGGCGACCTTGGGAGCAAGATCGCCGTCTCCGGCCATTCCACGGCCTCAGCAAGCACAAACGGACCGCAGACGCCGATCATCCTTGCCGCAGCAGAGTGGGGTGCGTAGCATTTATGCTACGCACCCCACCACGGAGGCAGCTGTGAGCAGCGCGTTCTGGGACGACCTCACCGACAACCTGGACGACCCCGAGTTCCTGCGCGCCTACCTCACCGAGTCCGTACGCATCTCCACCATCGATGCACTGGTCAATGCGCTGGAGGAGGCGCGCGAGTCCGCCCGGATCAACAAGGCCGAACTAGCCCGAGCGATCGGCGCCGAGCCTGCCGTGGTCCGGCGACTGCTCTCGGCGACCAGCCCGAACCCCACCATCGGCACCCTCGCTGAAGTCGCCGCCGCCCTGGGCCTGCGGATCCGCCTCGAACCGATGCCCGAGGACGAGCGCCGCGCCGTCACCGACGCGCTCCGCACCGGCAGACCGACGCCGGAGACCAGGACCCGGTTCGCTCCGGCGGCGTGAACCTCACCCCAGCGAACGCGGATTCCGCGCACGGTATTCGGCCCCCAGACGAGGCACACCGCGTAGTCCGCATCGGTGAGCCTGGTGGCCACCGCCTTCATCACCCCGGCCACCACGACCAGGAGCGGCTTGTCCCGGCCGGTCGCGTCCAGGTCGATCAGGCAGAACAGGCGGTAGTGATGACGGCCGTGCCCGCCGCCCGGCTTCGGGCCGTCGACGCGCATCTCATGCCACCCGGTCATCTCTCCGTGCATCGCCTCCCACAACCCGCCGCCGGCGAACCGGTGCGGCGGAGCCTTCGCCACCGCCACCAGCACCGCGAAGAACTTCGCCCGCACGGAGGGCGGGCAGGCCCGCAGGAAGATCTGGCCCGGGGCCTCGCGGCTCGGATCGTCGCCTGGATGCCGCCGGAAGTACACGACATCGTGCGGATCATCGCGGTGCGGCCCCGTCGCCACTTCATCGACTACCCCGACTAATCATCGTAGCGAGCCGATCCGTCCACATGCGACGCATGCCGCCTCCTCCCCACGCGGAAAGCAGCGGTCTCCCGCGTGATCGTCAGTTCCGGTCAGATCGTGGCCACAGAGGGCGGATTCTGACCGCAGACGGTGATCTTGGCGGCGACGCGGCCCACCGCGGCGGGCGGGGTGGGTCAGCGGGTGGGGTGGGTCAGCGGGTGGGGGCGGTGGCGTGGCCGTCGACGAGGTGGAGTTCGTCGTCGCAGGCGGCGGCGGCCTGGGGGTCGTGGGTGGCGAAGACGACCGCCGCGCCCCGGTCCGCCTCGGCTCGCAGCAGGTTCAGCACCAGCTGGCGGTTGGCGGCGTCGAGTTCGCTGGTGACCTCGTCGGCCAGCACGACCGCGCCGCGCAGGGCCAGGCCGCGCGCGATCGCCGTACGCTGCTGCTGCCCGCCGGACAGCTCCTCGACCAGCTGCTCGGCCTGCCCGGACAGCCCGACCCGCTCCAGCGCCTCGGTGGTGGCCCGCCGCGCGTCCCCGGCGCGCATGCCCGTCGAGATCAGCGCCACCTGGATGTTCTCCTCGGCGGTCAGCGTCGGGGCGAGCCCGTTGTGCTGCGGCATCAGCACGACTCCGGCGGAGACGGCCTGGTCGCGGTCGCCCAGCGGCCCGCCGTCGAGCGTGATCCGGCCCTCGGCCGGCTGGATCAGCCCGGCCAGCGCCCACAGCAGCGTCGTCTTGCCCGCCCCGGACGCGCCGGTGACGGCCAGGATGCGGCCGGGCACGGCGGCGGCGCTGACCTCGCGCAGCACCGCGTAGTCGCGGTCGCGGCCGTAGGTGACGGTGATCCGGTCGGCGAGCAGGGTCCGGCTCATCAGGCCACCTCGCGGGCGTAGTGGGTCGGCTGCGCGTGGCGCGGGTGGTCGTCGGCGTGGTCGTACTCGGGGCGCGCGGTGGCGGCGGCGAGCAGCACGGTGCCGTCGGGGCGCGGGTGGACCCGGACGCGGGTGCCGGGCGGCAGCAGGGCGAGCACGTCCGGCGGCAGGTGCACGGCGCCGTCGCGGCCGACGACCGCGAACTCCTCGCCCTGGCTGCCCTCGCCGCCGACGCGGCCGTCGCGGATGGTGACCTGGCGGGTCATCCCGGCGGCCACCGCGGGGTCGTGGGTGACCACGACGACGGTGGTGCCGTTGCGGCGTACGCCTTCGAGCGCGGCGATGACCTCGTCGCGGGCGCGGGAGTCGAGCTGGCTGGTGGGCTCGTCGGCGAGCAGGATGCCCGGCTTGTGGGCCAGCGCGACGGCCAGGGCCAGCCGCTGCCGCTCGCCGGGGGCCAGCTCGGACGGGCGCTGGCGCAGCCTTCCGCGTACGCCGAGCAGGCCCACCAGGGCGAGCACGTCGCGCGGCTGGGGCAGGTCGGTGGCGCCGTGGCTGCGGGCGGCGCGCTGGGCGAACCGCACGTTCTGCTCGGCGGTCAGGTACGGCAGCAGGTTGCGCTCGGCGCCCTGCAGCACCACGCCGACCTCGGTGGCGCGCATCCTGGCGAGCTCGGCCTCGGTGGCCTTGGCCAGGTCGGTGTCGCCGACGCCGGCGCGCCCGGCCGCAGGCCGGATCAGGCCCGCGAGCAGGGACAGCAGCGTGGACTTGCCGGAGCCGGACGGCCCGAGCAGCGCCACGGACTCGCCGGGCGCGATGTCCAGGTCCACCCCGCCGAGGGCGACGACGTCGTACCCCTCCAGCCGGTAGATGTAGACCAGGCCGCGACAGCTGACGGTGCCGTTCACCGGCCGCCTCCTCGAATCAGGTCGGGGGTTGCCCGCTTGACCAGGCGGCCGCCGCGCAGCACCGCGACGACCAGCACCAGCACCCCGCCGGCCAGGGCCAGCGGCAGCGCGTCGGGTGCCAGGCTCGGCACGAGCGTGCCGAGGACGTCGGCGGCCAGCTGCGGGGTGCCGGTGGTGCCGACGGTGACCAGGGGGATGCCGGGCAGCATCAGTGCCGCGGCGGCCACCCCGACGGCGGCTCCGAGCACCAGCGGCAGGCCGAGCATGGCCAGCCGCTCGCGGCGCAGGCCCTGGCGCAGGGTCGCCGGGCGTACGCCGGTGACGCGCAGCGCGGCCAGTTCGGTGCGCCGCTCGCGGTTGCCCAGGCGGGTGCCCAGGGCCAGCACGCCCAGCGCCAGCAGCGCCGCGGCGATGCCCGCGAGCAGGTACAGCCGCAGCCCGAGCGCCGGGGCGCGGCGGCCCAGCCGGTCCAGCTCGTCCGGGACGGTCTCGGTGCGCAGCACCCGTACCCCGGAGCCGGCCAGCTTGACGGCCAGGTCGGCCGGGGCGTCCTTGGCCGCCCACACCTCGTAGCGCAGGTCGGTGGCGTCGGCCAGGCCCTGGGTGACCGAGGCGGCGCGCACCGCGAGGTCGAGGTCGAACAGCAGGCCGTGGTCGCCGGCGCGGGGCAGCACGGCCGCCTGTTCCAGCACCGTGAACGCCTGCGGCGCCTCGGCGAACCCGGGCAGGTCGAACGTGGTCGGATCGTCGCTGCTCGGGGCGGCCCCGGCCAGCACCGCGGGCAGCGCGGCGGGCGTGTCGGCGTACGACACCAGCACGTCGCCCTGGTCACTGGAGTCGACGGCCAGTTTCAGCTGCTCCCCGGCGGTGACGCGCACCTTGGCGTTGGGCGTGCGGTCGACCAGGAAGTGCCAGGCGGCGGCGTCGGTCATGCGTACCGCGACGTCCTTGCCGGCGGAGCGGATCTCGTGCACGGTCAGCGTGGCCTGCACCGGCCCGCTGGTCCCGGGGACGCGGCCCACGGCCAGGCCGACCAGGCGGCAGCCGCCGTCGGCACAGGCCGCGGCGCTGGCGGTGTAGTCGTGCACGCCCTGTTTGAGGCGGCCCAGCCACTGCACCGTCGGCGGCTCGCCGGGCGCGGACAGCACCACGCCGATGCGGGAGCCGCTGTCGGCCGGGGGCTCGGTCGTCTCGGTGCCGGTCTGCGTACCGGTGCCGGTGCCCGTGCCCGTGCCGGTGCCGGTGCCGCCGGGGGGCTGCTCCGGTTCGGGCAGCACCGCGCCCAGGCGCAGCGTGATCGCACCGCCGACGGTCGCGGGCGCGCCCGCCTGGCCGCGCAGCGACCCGGCCAGCGTGGACAACGCGGTCTCGTCGTGCCCGCGCCAGATCGCCACGGCGGGCAGCTTCTGCGACTGCACGCCGATCAGCTCGACGCGCTGGTTGTTGTAGAGCTCGTCGGTGCGCACCACGGCCATCGAACGGCCGGACGGGTCGGCCTGGGCCAGCGCGTCGACCAGCGCCTGCGGGTGGTCGGCGGCGACGGCGTAGACCGTCGGGGCGCCCACGGCGTCGTCGGCGCGCTGGGCGCGGGCGTCGGCGGCGACGTCCCAGGCGGTGGCGGAGAACGCGAGCAGGGCCACGGCCGCGGTCAGCACCGCGGCGGTACGGCCCGCGCCAGGTCGCCGCGACAGCTGCGCCGAGGCGAGCAGCACGGACACCGAGCCCCGGCGCCGGGCCAGGCCGAGCCGCAGCTTGGCCCACAACGCGAGCAGGCGCCCGGCGAGCAGCCCGGCCACGACGGCCAGTGCGGCCGGGGCGAGCAGCGCCAGCGGGGCGGCGCGGTCCTGGAGCGCGGCGGCCAGCGAGGCGACGGCCAGCGCCACCACGACGCCTTCCAGCGCCCCGGCCCGCCAGTTGCGGCGCTCGGGCACCCGGCGCAGCAGGCCGAGCACCGGGCGGCGCAGCGTGGCACGGGCCGCCAGCCAGGCGGCGGCGCAGGCCAGCACCAGGCCGCCCGCGGCGGCGGCGAACACCGGCCAGCGCGGCTCGACGTGTACGCCGTCGGCGAGCACGGTCCGCGCGGCCAGCTCGACCGCGCCCAGCCCGGCGGCCAGGCCGATCGGGGCGCCGACCAGGATCAGCAGCAGCGTCTCGCCGAGGCCGAACCGGACCGTGCCGCCGCTGCCGTAGCCGCGCAGCCGGGCCAGCGCCAGCTCCGGGCCGCGCTCCTCGGTAAGTGCCGCGACCAGCAGCAGCAGGACCACGAACGCGAGCAGCAGCAGCGGCACCGCGATGATCGGGACGGTACGGGCCAGCGCGTCCTGGTCCTTGGCGGCGTCGTCGACGATCGCCGGGAGCGCGGTCTGTACCTGGAGCTCACCGGCGTTGAGGGCGAGCCCGAGCGCGCCGAGCTCGTTGCGCAGGGCGGCGACGTCGTCCAGGCGCACCTGCTCCGCGCGCAGCGGGTACGTCAGCGACAGCGCGACCGGCACCGCGTCGGACAGCTGCACGTCGTCCTCGGCCCCGGCGAACACCGCGTCCAGGCGCGGCGCGCCGTCCCCGCCGGACTGGGCGTACGCGAAGTAGCCGTTGTTGCCCCAGTACGGGTCGTCCGGCGCCAGCGGCGTGTACAGGCCGGCGACCTCGAACTGGCGCGAGGCGCCGCCCTGCGCCGACTTGAGCGTGATCTTGTCGCCGACGTCGACCCCGGCGTCGGCCGCCGAGCGGGTGCTGAGCACGACCTGCTCGGCGTCGATGGCGCAGCTGCCGGTGACCTTGAGGTGGGCGCAGGCGCCCTGGCGCCAGGCCAGCCGGGTCGCGAACCGGCCGCCGCCGGTGGTCAGCGAGGTGTCGGTGCTGACCGCGCCGACCGGCTTGCCCAGCACCGCGGACAGGTGCGGGGCGCGGGCCAGCGCGGCGGCGATCACGGTCTGCGCGTCGCCGACCGGCTCGTGCGCGGCGGGCGCGGTCTCGGCGCTGCCGTCAGCGCCGACGGTGACCGCGGCGGCCGTCGCCGGGGCGGCGCTGAGCGCGTCGGTGAGCACCGACTGCTGGGCCGCCCGCCCGTACGCCGGGGCGAGCACCGCCGCCGCGGTGGCGAACGCGGACAGCGTCAGCACCACCAGTGAGCGGCCGGAGCGGTGCCGGATGCCCCGCAGCATGACGGTCCAACCGGTCACCGACGCCTCCTTCAAAGCCCTACGTGCCCCGACACCTTAGCGACCGGCAAGCACGCCCTGAAAGCCGCTTCACCTTTTGATTTGCGCCATCGACGCGCGGGTTCACCTCGATTACCGTCAGCGAGCACGCCGATGTCACCGTCCCGCGAAAGCGCGGTCGGTGGATGCGGGGAAGGCGCGGCTAGACCAGTTCGTCGAGGAGTTTCTCGGCGGCGGCGTACGGGTCGAGCGTGCCGGCCACGACGTGGTCGGCGAGGTCGGCCAGGCTGGTGCCGGGCAGGTCGGCGAAGCGGGCGCGCAGGCTGCCCAGCGCCAGGGCCTCGATCTCGGCGGCGGCGCGGGCGCGGCGGCGTACCGTCAACCGGCCGGACTCGGCCAGCCAGGCCCGGTGCTCCTCGACCGCGCCGACGATGTCGCCGATGCCCTCGGCCTTCGCCGCGACCGCCTTGACCACGCGCGGCCGCCAGCTCCCCGGCCCCCGGTCGGGGCCGCCCAGCGCGATCATGCCCTGGATGTCGCGGACCGTCGCGTCGGCGCCGTCGCGGTCGGCCTTGTTGATCACGAAGATGTCGGCGACCTCCAGGATGCCCGCCTTGACCGCCTGGATCGCGTCGCCCATGCCCGGGGCGAGCAGCACCAGGGTGGTGTCGGCGAGGCTGGCGATCTCGACCTCGGCCTGGCCGACGCCGACGGTCTCCACGAGCACGACGTCGCAGCCGACCCCCGCCAGCACCCGCACCGCCGCCGGGGTGGCGGCGGCCAGTCCGCCGAGGTGGCCCCGGCTGGACATGGACCGGATGTAGACGCCGGGGTCGGTGGCGTGGTCCTGCATCCGGACCCGGTCGCCGAGGATCGCACCCCCGGTGTACGGGCTGGACGGGTCGACCGCCAGCACCCCGACCCGCTTGCCGGCGGCGCGCAGCGTCCGGACCAGCTCGTTGGTCGTGGTCGACTTGCCCACGCCGGGCGACCCGGTGAGGCCGACGACCATCGCCGCCCCGGCGGTCGGGGCCAGCGCGGCCGCGATCTCGGGCAGGTGCGGCGACCCGGACTCGACGAGGGTGATCAGACGCGCGACGGCCCGGGCCTCACCGGCCCGGGCACGTTCGAGCAGCTCAGGGATCGAGCCGAGATTCACGCAGCCACCTTGAGGATCAGCGCGTCGCCCTGGCCGCCGCCGCCGCACAGCGCGGCCGCGCCGACACCGCCGCCGCGGCGCTTGAGCTCCAGCGCCAGGGTCAGCGCCAGCCGGGCGCCGGACATGCCGATCGGGTGGCCCAGCGCGATGGCGCCGCCGTTGACGTTGACGATGTCGGAGGTGATGCCCAGCTCGCGCATGGACTGGATGCCGACGGCCGCGAACGCCTCGTTGATCTCGACCAGGTCGAGGTCGACCGTGGTCAGGCCCTCCTTGGCCAGCGCGTGCTTGATCGCGTTGGCGGGCTGGGCGTGCAGCGAGTTGTCCGGTCCGGCCACGTTGCCGTGCGCGCCGATCTCGGCCAGCCAGGTCAGGCCCAGTTCCTGCGCCTTCGCCTTGCTCATGACCACGACCGCGGCGGCGCCGTCGGAGATGGGCGAGGAGGAACCGGCGGTGATGGTGCCGTCCTTGGCGAAGGCCGGGCGCAGCTTGGCCAGGGTCTCCGGCGTGGTGTCGGGGCGTACGCCCTCGTCCTCGCTGACCACGATCGGGTCGCCCTTGCGGGCCGGGATGGTGACCGGGGCGATCTCCTCGGCGAAGTGCCCGTTCTTCTGCGCGGCGGCGGCGCGCTGGTGCGAGGCCGCGGCGAAGGCGTCCTGCTCCTCGCGGCTGATCTCGTAGCGCTTGTTGTGGTTCTCGGTCGACTCGCCCATGGCGATCTGGTCGTACGCGTCGGTGAGGCCGTCGAGGGCCATGTGGTCCTTGATCACGACGTCGCCGTACTTGTAGCCGTTGCGCTGGCCGATCAGCAGGTGCGGGGCGTTGGTCATCGACTCCATGCCGCCCGCGACCACGATGTCGAACTCGCCCGCGCGGATGAGCTGGTCGGCCAGGGCGATCGCGTCGAGGCCGGACAGGCAGACCTTGTTCACGGTCAGGGCCGGGACGTTCATCGGGATGCCGGCGCCGACGGCGGCCTGGCGGGCGGTGATCTGGCCGCCGCCGGCCTGGAGCACCTGGCCCATGATCACGTACTGGACCTGCTCGGGGGCGACCCCGGCGCGCTCCAGCGCCGCCTTGATCGCGACCGAGCCGAGCTGGGTCGCGGAGAGGTCCTTGAGATTGCCGAGCAGGCGGCCCATCGGCGTACGCGCGCCGCTGACGATCACAGAAGTCATGGTGACAGCCCTCCGAGTGGCCTGGATTACGTTCCGCCTTAACGATGGTTCGGTCAGACTAACCGCATGACCGAACCAGCATCCCTGTCGACCTCGTCACAGAGTGTCAAATCGCTCTCCGTCGGGCTGCAGCGCATCGATCACGTCGGCGTCGCGGTGCCGGACCTCGACACCGCCATCGCCTTCTACGAAGGTACGTTCGGAATGACCTGCGTGCACGTGGAGACCAACGAGGAGCAGGGCGTACGCGAGGCGATGATGCAGGTCGCCCCCGGCGTGGAGGGCGGCGCCATCCAGCTGCTGGCTCCGCTGCGCCCCGATTCGGCCATCGGGAAGTTCCTCGACCGCAGCGGCCCCGGGATGCAGCAGCTCGCCTTCACCGTGGTGGACATCGACGCGACCTGCGCGGCCCTGCGCGAACGCGGCATGCGCCTGCTCTACGAGACCCCCCGGCGCGGCACCGCGAACTCCCGGATCAACTTCGTGCACCCGAAGGACGCGGGCGGCGTACTCGTCGAGCTGGTTCAGCCTGCCGCCGACCACTGATGCACTGAATCATCGTTAAGTCTGGCGTGGAGTTTTTCACAGACCCGTTCCGGCTCAAGCTACCGACGAGTAACGTCCCGCCCACCTGAGCCGCCATGTGTGTCGACCACATGGCGGCACCAGCAGGACCGCGCCCAACATGGGCAGCACTCAGATCCCGGGACCAGGCGCCATTCCGCTCAGCTCCACCGGGCGTCTGCGTCCCCTCACCACGGAGGTGGCGCCGTGCAAGACATCCTCGACGTGATCATGGAGGCCGAGGGCTCCGCCGACCCCGCCGAGCACCTGCGCCGACTTGCCTCGGTGCCGGTACCGGCCGCCTACCAGGGCATGGTCGTGCGCGCCGACGAGGCCGCGATGTTCGACGGCCTGGCCACCCGCGACAAGGACCCGCGCAAGTCGCTGCACCTGCAGGAGGTGCCGACGCCCGAACTCGGGCCGGGCGAGGCGCTGATCGCCGTGATGGCCAGCGCGGTCAACTACAACACCGTGTGGACGTCCATCTTCGAGCCGGTGTCGACCTTCGCCTTCCTCAGGAAGTACGGACGGCTGTCGCCCCTGACCGCGCGCCACGACCTGCCCTACCACGTGGTGGGTTCGGACGCGGCGGGCGTGGTGCTGCGCACCGGCGCCGGGGTCACCAAGTGGAAGCCCGGCGACCAGATCGTGGCGCACTGCCTGAACGTCGAGCTGGAGGACGCGGCGGGCCACGACGACACCATGCTCGACCCGCAGCAGCGCATCTGGGGGTTCGAGACCAACTACGGCGGCCTGGCACAGCTCGCGATCGTCAAGGCCAACCAGCTGATGCCCAAGCCCGCCCACCTGACCTGGGAGGAGGCGGCCAGCCCGGGGCTGGTCAACTCCACCGCGTACCGGCAGCTCGTCTCGCACCACGGGGCGAACATGAAGCAGGGCGACGTCGTGCTGATCTGGGGCGCCAGCGGCGGGCTCGGGTCGTACGCGACGCAGATGGCCCTCAACGGCGGCGCGATCCCGGTCTGTGTGGTGTCCTCGCCGGACAAGGCGGAGCTGTGCCGCCGCATGGGCGCCGACCTGGTCATCGACCGCGTCGCGGAGGGTTACCAGTTCTGGTCGGACGAGACCACTCAGGACCCCTCGGAGTGGAAGCGGTTCGGGGCGCGCATCCGCGAGCTGACCGGCGGCGACGACCCCGACATCGTGTTCGAGCACCCGGGCCGCGAGACCTTCGGCGCCAGCGTGTACGTCGCCAAGAAGGGCGGCACCATCGTCACCTGCGCCTCGACCAGCGGCTACGAGCATCAGTACGACAACCGCTACCTGTGGATGTCGCTCAAGCGGATCGTCGGCAGCCACTTCGCGAACTACCGCGAGGCGTGGGAGGCCAACCGGCTCGTCGACCTCGGCCGCATCCACCCGACGCTGTCCAAGTCGTTCCCGCTGGAGCAGACCGGCCAGGCCGCGTACGAGGTCCACCGCAACACCCACCAGGGCAAGGTCGGCGTGCTGTGCCTGGCCCCGCAGGAGGGTCTGGGCGTACGCGACCAGGAGAAGCGGGCCCGCCACCTCACCGCCATCAACCGCTTCCGCGGGGTCTGACCGCCAGCCGCGGGGCGGGGCGCCACACCGCGCGCCGCCCCGCGGTCCTCACTTGCGCCAGGGTGCCGCGGGCTCGCAGGGGTCCGTGCGCTCGGGACGGTGCTCGATGCTGTGCACGGTGTCGATCTCCTTGAGACCCAGCTGGCCGAGCGTGGCCTTGAACGCGTTGGACCAGCCCAGCCGCAGGAACTGCGACAGCGCCTCGTTGACCTTCGCGCAGAGCTTCGGGGAGTTGTTGGGCAGGCCGACGCCGTACTGCTCGACGCCGACGGACAGGAACCTCGGCACCTCCTTGCGCTTGTCCGGCGGCAGCGACCCGACGTACGCCTGGATGATCGCCAGGTCGGTGGAGACGGCGAGGTCCGGTTCGGAACCCGAGAAGAAGCGCTGGAAGCAGGCGCGCAGCGTGGGTTCCACGACGACGTCGTAGCCGAGCTTGCGCAGCCGCAGCTCGGCCGTCGACCCTGACGGCACGCAGACGCGGTGGATGTCGTGCACCGTCTCGGCGGTGCTGTCGTGCGTGGCGAACCCCTCGACGTCGTTGAAGTACGGCCCCGCGAAGTCGATCAGCTCCTTGCGCGCCTCGGTCATGGAGAAGTTGGAGATCACCAACTGCACCGGGTTGTCGCCGGTCAGCGCCGCGATCCGGTCGTCGTTGTCCTCCAGCGGCACCCACTGGATGCTGGTCATCTTCGGGAAGTAGTCGAGCAGGGCCTGCGCCACGGAGACGTTGAACCCGTGCCGGCCGAGCCCGTTGCCCTCGTGCCAGCCCGGGTAGCCGGGCTCGACGTAGCCGATGCGGACGTCGCCGGAGAGGAACTCGTACGGGTCGGGCTCGCGGACGAAGTAGTAGACGACACCGCTCACCGCGAGGATCAGCACCGAGAGGTAGACGGTGATCCGGCGCCGGTTGCGCGGGATCCGGGGCTTGCGGGCGCCGCCCAGGCCGCCGACCCCCTTCGCGGTGAGGACCGCGAAGACCACCCCGGCCACCTCGACCGGCAGTGCGAGGATGGCGGCTACGTTGGCGCCCCAGTTCTGATTGATCAGCAGGAATGCGACTCCGCCGACCAGGGTGATCCCGATCGGGAGGATCCAGTACAGCTCGTCGCGCAGGCCCAGGCCGCTCTCTGGCGGCTCGGGCTCGGACGGGGTCGATGGCATCGACGTAGACACATATAGACCCTAGGGATGCCCGTCCACCCCCGGTATCGCCGAGGGACGGGCAGCGGTGGCCGAACGGTCACAGTTGTGTTCCGCCCCACACCTGTGCACCGGGCATCTCCGGCAAATCAGACGATTGCCTTCGCTTACGGATCATCCGTTTGCAATCGACTGACCGTCCGGTGGGCGAAAGTGCCCCCACGCTCTTGCGGAGCACCCAGGGTCATCTGCGAGTATGTCCCAATGCCCCAGCAGCCGTCCAACGTCGCGTTCTTCGATGGCGCGAACACCCAGCATGACTTCACTGTCGTCCTGCGCGGTTACGACCGTACGCAGGTAGATGACTTCGTCGGTCGCCTCAACGCCCAGCTCGTCCAGTCCGAGCAGGCCCGCAACGAGGCCGAGCAGCGCATGAACGACGCCCAGCGTCGGCTGCGCCAGGCCGAGCAGCGCCTGAGCTCGGTCGAGCAGAAGCTCACCGACACCAGCAAGCAGCTCGAGGAGAACAGCCGCCCGACCCTCTCCGGGCTCGGCACGCGCGTCGAGCAGATCCTGCGCCTGGCCGAGGAGCAGGCCAACGACCACCGCGGCGAGTCCAAGCGGGAGTCCGAGGGCATCCTGTCCGCCGCCCGCCTCGAGGCCCGCGAGATCACCGACAAGGCGCGGGCCGAGGCCGCCGCCATGAAGGCGACCGCCGAGCGCGAGGCCGGCAACCTGCGCACCGCCGCCGAGCGCGAGGCCGCCGAGGTCCGGGTGCAGGCCCGCCGCGAGGCCGACACGCTGCGCGCCGACGCCGACCGCGAGACCAAGCAGCTGCGCACGGCCACCTCGCACGAGGTCGCCGAGCTGAAGGCCACCGTGGAGCGCGAGGTCGCCACCCTGCGCGCCACCGCCGAGCGCGAGATCACCCAGCTGCGCGCCAAGGCCGCCCGCGAGGCGGAGGAGAAGCGCGCCGAGGCTTCGAAGATGCTGGCCGACGCGCGCGACAAGCGCGACAAGGACCTGCAGGCGCTCCAGCTGGAGCTGGCCGAGCGCCGGGAGAAGTCCGAGCGCGAGGAGACCCAGCGTCACTCCGCCGCCGTCGCCGCCACGCAGAAGCTGGTCGGCGAGGCCGAGGAGCGCGCCCGTGCCGCCGAGGACCGGGCCAAGGAGATCGAGCAGCGTGCAGAGGCCCGCCGGGTCGAGTCGGAGCGCACCGCCGCCGAGACCACCGAGAAGGCGCGCGCTGGCGCGGAGAAGGCCGTCAACGAGGCCAAGGCCGAGGCGCACCGCCTGGTGACCGAGGCCCGCAACGAGGCCGAGCTGACCACCAACGCCGCCCGCCGCGAGGTCGAGGACCTCACCCGCCAGAAGAACGCGGTCACCGCGCAGCTGGGCCAGATGCTGTCCGGTCTGGCCGGCATCGTCCCGGGTGTCGGCGCCCCGGCTCCGGCCCCCGCCGCGGAGGAAAAGCCGAAGGCCGCCGAGGGCGCCTGACCCCGGCGGCGAACACGCAGCGCAGATAGCCGATCACGTTTCGCATTAGGTCACGCCGTGCCCTTTCCAGGAGGGGTGCGGCGTGGCCTTTTATGTGAAGATGGACCGCATGTCGCATGGCGGAGACCTGTTTGCACTCGGTGAGGGCGTCTCATCGGAACCCAGCTTCGACGTCGCCCTGCGGGGCTACGACAAGAAGCAGGTGGACCGTTACGTCACCAACGTCGAGTCGGAGTTGTCGACCCTGGCCGCGGAGCGGGACCAGGCCTTCTCTCAGGTGCAGGCCCTCGCGGGCCAGGTGCAGCAGCTCCAGCTGGAGCTCAGCGACGCCGCCCGCCGCTCGGTGCCGGCCCGCATCTCGTTCCGGCACCTCGGTGCCAAGGTCGAGCAGATCCTGACCATCGCCGAGGACCAGGCCGACGACCTGCGCAACAACGCGGCGCAGGAGATCGCCGACCAGCGGGCCGAGGCCGAGCGTCTGCTCGCCGACGCGCGCGACCGGGCCGCCACCGCCACCCGCGACTTCGACCTGGCGCTCGCGTCGCGCCGCGCCGACGAGCGCAAGGACGAGGAGCGCCGCCGCGACGAGCTGAGCAGCGAGACGCAGCGCCTGCGCGCCGAGGCTCGCGACCTGCTGGCCCACGCGCAGCTGGAGGCGCAGCAGATGCGTACGGCCGCGGCGCAGGAGGCCGCCTCCCGCCGCATCCAGACCGACAAGGACCTCACCGCCGCCAAGGCGGCCGCCGAGGCCGCCGCCGCGAACATCCGGGCCGCCGCCGACCAGCGCGTCGCCCAGGCCGAGCAGGAGGCCGCCGCCGCCCGGGCCAAGGGCCAGCAGGACGCCGCCGCCATCCGGGCCGCCGCCGAGCAGGCCGCCGGGGGCATCCGCGCCGCCGCCGACGAGCGCGTCTCGCAGGCCGAGCAGGAGTCGGCCCGCGCCCGCGAGGCCGCCACGCAGCAGCAGGCCGCCGCCGAGCGCGCGCAGCAGGAGCTGGTGGGCACCCGCGGCCAGCTCTCCTCGGTGCAGGCCGAGGTGGCGCAGGTGCAGCAGCGGCTGTCCGAGCTGAAGGGCCAGCTCGCCGCCGGGCAGGAGCGGCTGGCGACGGCGCAGCGTGAGGCGGAGCAGGCCGAGCGGCGCCGCGACGAGGCTCTGCGCCCGGCCGAGGAGCCGCCCACCCAGGCCGCCGCGCCTGCCGTGCCCGCTCAGGCTGAGGAGCCCGCCGACGAGCAGACGGTCATGCTCAACACCGGTGAGCAGACGGTCACGCTGTCCACGGACCAGACCCGCCCGGCCCGCTGAGGCCCGGTCGCTGAGGCCGGGTCGCCCCGGCGGCGCTCAGGCTCCGTCGGGGGACGGGACCGGCTTGTCGGCGAACGCGGCCACGGTCCGGTCGGCGTACGCGCTGGCGTCGCCGTACTCCATCGGGCCGTCCCAGGTGGTCGGCAGCGGGACGGGGACGCCCGGCGCGACGCGGGCGACGATCGCGTCCAGCACCGTCTCGGCGTCACCGACCCACAGGTGCTTGGCGCCGGGCACCCCCACGACCTCCGCCTGCGGGATCGCGGCGAACCGCTGCCGCGCCTCGGCTGGGCGCAGGTAGTCGTCGAACTCGGGCACGAGCGCGGTCACCGGGCGGCCCGAGGCGGCCCAGACCGCCAGGTCGTCGGGCTGGGAGAAGCGCAGCGGCGGCGACAGCAGGATCGCGCCCTCGACGGCGGGGTCGCAGCCGTACTTCAGGGCCAGGTCGGTGCCGAAGGACCAGCCGACCAGCCAGCGGTGCGGCAGCTCGTGGAACTCGGCGTACTCGATGGCGGCGGCGACGTCGAAGCGCTCGCCGACGGCGTGGTCGAACGCGCCCTCGCTGGTGCCGCGCACGCTGGCGGTGCCGCGGGTGTTGAAGCGCAGCACCGCGATCCCGGCCAGCGCGGGCAGCCGCCAGGCGGCCTTGCGGTACACGTGGCTGTCCATCATGCCGCCGTGGGTGGGCAGCGGGTGCAGGCAGATCAGGGTCGCCACCGGGTCGCGGTCGGCGGGCGCGGCGAGCTCCCCGACCAGGCGCAGCCCGTCGGCGGTATGCAGTTCGATCTCCTCCCGGCGCGCGGGCAGGATCGAGTTGGCGCGGATGGCAGTCACGCCCACCAGTCTGCCCGCCCGCACCCCCGCTAATCATCGCCCGCCCGCCGTCGCGGTGATCACACCCGGCGCGGACATCCGCACCCCCCGCTCCCGCTCCCGCTCGCGAGCGCGGGCCCGGGGCGGGCCCGGGGCGGCCGGGCCCGGGGCGGCCGGGCCCGGGGCGGGGCGGTGTGTTCGTGCAGTTTCGGGGAAAGTGCACGAACGCCGTCCAAGATTCCTGCACTTTCCCCGAAACTGCACGCGGCAGCGCGGGGTCGGCGCGGCAGCGCGGGGTCGGCGCGGGTCAGCCGTAGCGGGGGGCGTTGCGGGAGCGTTGGATGTTGGGTTTGCGCTGGTGGCGGCCGCGCCAGCAGGTGGTGTGCCAGTGGCGGCGGTCGCCGGGGTCGCCCCAGCCGTCCGAGGGCCAGGCCACCACGTGGGCCACGCCGCGCGGGATCTCCTGGTCGCAGCCGGGACAGCGGTACGCCTTGTCGGAGGTGTCCCCGGACAGGTGCCGCACGGTCCACTCGCCGTCAGGATCGTCCCGGACGTGCTCGATCCCGCGCCGGGACATGCCTTCGTCCAGATCGCGGTCGGCGCGATCCTTCGGATTGTTGCGACGCGGGCTCATGTCGACCAAGGGTACTGGTGCCCCCGAACGTCACCACCCAGCCCGTGACCGGACCGCCGACCCGCCCGCCCCGCCCCGCGCCCTGCAAGCGCCGCGAGCGCTCAAGATCGCGCAAGTTGCCGGGCAATCGGGCACTCGGCAGGTGCTCATACGCCCGATTGCCCGGCAACTTGGCCGAGAGAGAGGGTCGTCGCGGCGGTCAGCGGTGGGTGTGGTCGCGGAAGCCGCGGCCGGTCTTGCGGCCGAGGTAGCCGGCGGTGACGAGGTGCTCCAGCAGCGGGGCCGGGGAGAAGCCGGGCTCGCGCAGCTCCAGGTACAGCTCGCGCTGGATGGCCAGCGAGACGTCCAGACCCACCACGTCCAGCAGCTCGAACGGCCCCATCGGGTAGCCGCAGCCCAGCTTCATCGCCGCGTCGATGTCGTCGGCCGAGGAGTAGCTGGCCTCCAGCATCTTCACCGCGTCGTTGAGGTACGGGAACAGCAGCGCGTTGACGATGAACCCGGCCCGGTCCGCGCACGCCACGGCGGTCTTGCCGAGGCTGCCGACCACGGCCTTGGCCGTGGCCAGGGTGGCGGGGCTGGTCCGGATCGTCTCGACCACCTCGACCAGCGGCATCACCTGCGCCGGGTTGAAGAAGTGCAGGCCGACCACGTCCGCCGGGCGCTGGGTGGCCATCGCGCACTCGACGACGGGGAGGCTGGAGGTGGTGGTGGCCAGGACGGTGCCGGGCTTGCAGATCTCGTCGAGGCTGGCGAACAGGGCCTTCTTGACGCTCAGCTCCTCGACCACGGCCTCGACGACCAGGTCGGCGTCGGACAGGTGGTCCAGGTTGGTGGACCAGGTGATGCGGCCGATGGCGGCGTCGCGCTCGGCCTCGGTCAGCTTGCCCCGGACCACGCCCTTGTTCAGGGAGGTCTTGACGGATTCGCAGACCTTGGCGGACTTCTCGGCGCCGCGGGTCACGCTCAGCACCTCGTACCCGGCCTTGGCGAAGACCTCGATGATGCCGGTGGCCATGGTGCCGGAGCCGACCACGCCGACGGTGCCGATGCGGCGCGCGGCCGAGGACTGCTCGGCGCCGGACGGGGTGAGCCCGTCGGCGACGACGACCGGCGAGCCGCTCTTGGTGTACGTGTAGAAGCCGCGCCCGGTCTTGCGGCCCAGCAGCCCCGCGGTGACCATCTGCTTGAGCAGCGGCGCCGGGGCGTGGCGGCGGTCGCGGCCGCCCCGGCGGTACATGGTGTCGAGGATCTCGTACGCCGTGTCCAGGCCGATCAGGTCCATCAGCGCCAGCGGGCCCATCGGCAGGCCGCAGCCGAGCTTCATGGCCGCGTCGATGTCCTCGCGGGTCGCGTAGTGGTTCTCGAACATGGTGACGGCGTGGTTGAGGTAGCCGAACAGCAGCGCGTTGGCGATGAACCCGGCCCGGTCGCTGATGGTGACGTCGACCTTGCCCAGCCGCGCGCACAGCGCCTCGACGTCGGCGACGACCTCGGGGGCGGTCACCACGGTACGGATGATCTCCACCAGCTTCATGACCGGCGCGGGGTTGAAGAAGTGCACGCCGATGACCTGGTTCGGCCGGTGCGTGGCGACCGAGATCTCGGTGACGCTGAGCGAACTGGTGTTGGTGGCGAGGATGGCGTGCGGCGGGCAGACCCGGTCCAGCTCGGCGAAGATGGCCTGCTTGAGGTCCAGGTGCTCGGGCACGGCCTCGATCACGAAGTCGACGCTGTGCAGGGCGGGCAGACCGACCTGGAAGTCGACGCGCGAGAGCAGCGCGTCGCGGTCCTCGGACGACAGCTTGCCCTTGGCGACCGCGCGGTCGGTGGAGCCGGTGAGGTTGTCGCGGCCGCGCTCCAGCGCGTTCTCGCTGATCTCGACGGCTACCACGTTCAGGCCGTTGCGGGCGAACACCTCGACGATGCCCGCACCCATGGTGCCCAGACCGACGACGCCGACCGTATTGATCTCGCGAGCCACAGTGCTCACCCAGTCCTCCCGAACGACCGCTAAGGTTACTGCGGAGTCTGCCACGGGTGGCGGTCCGCCACATCGTGTCCCCGGCGTGAACAAAGCCACTGGCGCGTCGATGCTCAGCCTCCTGTTCCGCTGGCCCCTGCCTCGACCGCGCGGGTGGGCGCGGTAAAGCGATTGCCGGTCGGTCGCCCGCGCTGGACGATCTCTCGCATGTCGATACTCAAGGTCGTCGCCGAGCGGCTGGTGATCCATCCGCACCCCAACGCCGACGCACTCGAACTCGCTGAGGTCGGACGCCTGCGCGCCGTCGTGGCCAAGGGCGCCTACCGCACCGGCGACCACGCCGTCTACCTGCCCGAAGGCTCGGTGCTACCCGAGCCGCTCATCGCCGAGCTGGGCCTCACCGGACGCCTGGCGGGCCCGGCCAAGGACCGCATCACCGCCGTACGGCTGCGCGGCGAGCTGTCCCAGGGCATCGTCTGCCGCCCGAAGGCGCTGGCGGATCTGGACCTGGCCGAGGCGGCCGCCGCGGGCACCGACTTCGCCGAGGCGCTCGGCGTGACCAAGTGGGTCCCGCCGATCCCGGTCCATCTCGCCGGAGACATGCACGCGGCCGAGGACCTGCTGCCGTGGCTGGAGGTGGAGAACATCCGCCGGTACCCGCAGCTGTTCAGCGCGGGCGAGCCGGTGGTGGCCACCGAGAAGATCCACGGTTCGGCGTGCCTGATGACGCTGGTCGCGGACTCGGGTGCGGTGCTGGCCTCGTCGAAGGGGTTCGGCAGGCAGCGGCTGGCGATCAGGGAGGCCGACAGCAACCTCTACTGGCGGGCGATCCGGGCGTACGACCTGCCGCGGCTGGCCGCCGCCGTCGCCGCCGACCTCGGCGCGGCCCGGGTCGGCGTCTTCGGCGAGGTGTACGGCCGGGGCGTGCAGGACCTGGGCTACGGCGTGCTCGCGAGCACCCGGCCCGGCTACGCCGTGTTCGACATCGCGGCCGACGTCGGCGGCGAGATCCGCTGGCTGACGCCCGACGAGGTGGCGGCCTACACCGCCGCGTACGACGTGCCCGCCGTGCCGGTGCTGTTCCGGGGGCCGTACGACGAGGCGGAACTCGCCGCGCTGGCCGAGGGCGTGGAGACGGTCTCGGGCACCGGTGCCAACATCCGGGAAGGCCTGGTGGTCAGACCGGCGGCGGAGCGCTACAGCCCGGTCACGGCCGGTCGCGCCATCGGCAAGCTCGTCTCGACGGCATACCTGACCCGCAAGGGCGGCACCGAATACGAGTAACCCCGGCCTGATGATCCGTGATCGTGGACGCTGGATGCTGCCATAGCGACACCCAGCGTCCACGATCACGGATCATCAGCCGCGACTAGGCTGGCGGCGTGCGCTATGTCGTCATCACCGGGGTGTCCCGGGGGCTGGGCGAGGCCCTGCTCAACCAGCTGCTGGCCGAGCCGGACACGACCGTGCTGGCCCTGGGCCGGACGTTCACCGACAACCAGCGCATGCTGGCCGGGCCGAAGCTGATCCTGCGCCACTGCGAGCTGGCCGAACCGTCCTCCCTGCCGACCGCCCCCGAGCTGGGCGAGCTGATCGCCGACGCCGACGAGGTGGTGCTGATCCACAACGCGGCCGTGGTGGCGCCGATCGGCGCGGTCGGCACCCTGCCCACCGACGAGCTGCTGGCCTCGGTGACGATCAACCTGACCGCCCCGATGGCGCTGACCAACTCGCTGCTGTCGGCCCTGCCGCCGCTGGTGCGCCGGGTGCGGCTCATGTTCGTCTCCTCGGGTGCCGCGCACCGGGTCATCGACGGCTGGTCGGCGTACTCGGCGACCAAGCGCGGCGGCGAGGAGTTCTTCGCCCACGTGGCGCAGCAGTACGAGCGCGACCCCCGGTTCAGCGTGGTCAGCGTGAACCCGGGCGTGATGGACACGGGCATGCAGGAGGCGATCCGCGGCGCGGACTTCGCGGGCCGGCAGCGGTTCCAGGATCTGTACGACAACGACGAGCTGCCCGACCCCGCCGCCGTCGCGGCCCACCTGATCGCCGAACATCTGAAAGCCTGAGGATGTTTCGGATTACTCACCGGTAGTTCTAGACTGCGCCCGTGACCACGACGAACCAGCCGCAGCCCGGTGCCAGTGTCGTCAGCGCGGGCGAGCTGATCTCCACCAACCCCGCCACCGGCGAGGAGGTGGCGCGCCTGCCCGTGGCGAGCGCCGCCGACGTCGCGGCGGCCGTCGAGCGGGCCCGCGCCGCGAGCGCATGGTGGGCCGGGCTCGGCTGGCGCGAACGGCGCCGCCGGGTGCTGCGCTGGCGCAGCCTGCTGGTGCAGCGGATGCAGGCGCTGGCCGAGCTGATGCACCGCGAGGGCGGCAAGCCCGTCGACGAGGCGCTGCTGGAGATCGTCAGCGCCGTGGACCACGCCGCCTGGGCCGCCAAGCACGCCCGCCGGGTGCTGCGCCGCCGCCGGGTGCCGGGTTCGCTGATGCAGCTGGAGTACGCCGGTTACCTGGAGTACCAGCCGTACGGCGTCATCGGGGTCATCGGCCCGTGGAACTTCCCCATCTTCACCCCGTTCGGCTCGATCGCGTACGCGCTGGCCGCGGGCAACGCCGTGGTCTTCAAGCCCAGCGAGTACACCCCGGCCATCGGCCAGTTCTACGTCGACGCCTTCAACGAGGTCGTGCCGGAGCACCCGGTGCTGCAGATCGTGCACGGCGGCGGCGAGGTCGGCGCGGCGCTGTGCCGCTCGGGCGTGGACAAGCTCGCCTTCACCGGCTCCGGCCCGACCGGCGCGAAGGTGATGGCGGCCTGCGCCGAGTCGCTGACGCCGGTGCTGATCGAGTGCGGCGGCAAGGACGCCATGATCGTGGCCGAGGACGCGGACCTGGCCCAGGCCGCCGAGACCGCGGCCTGGGGCGCCAACTTCAACGCGGGCCAGGCCTGCGTCGGCATCGAGCGGGCGTACGTGCACGCCAAGGTCTACGACGACTTCGTGGCCAAGCTGGTCGCCGAGACCGAGCGGATCGACGTCGACACCCAGGTCGGCCCGATCACCATGCCCGGCCAGCGCGACATCATCGCCCGCCACATCGACGCCGCCCTGACCGACGGCGGCCGCGCCCTGCTCGGCGGCCCGGACTCGGTGCGCGGGGCGTACGTGCGCCCGACGATCCTGGTCGACGTCCCGCACGACTCGGCCGCGGTGCGGGAGGAGACGTTCGGCCCGACCATCGTGGTGACCAAGGTCGCCAGCGTGGACGAGGCGATCACCCTGGCCAACGACTCGGCGTACGGGCTGGGCTCGTCGGTGTTCTCCAAGGGGCGCGGGATGGAGATCGCGGCCCGCCTGCGCACCGGCATGACCGCCGTGAACTCGGCGTTCGCGTTCGCGGTGCTGCCCGAGCTGCCGTTCGGCGGGGTGGGCGGGTCCGGCTTCGGCCGCATCCACGGCGCGGACGGGCTGCGCGAGTTCACCCGCGCCAAGTCCATCGCCAAGCGCCGCATGCCGAGCACCCCGGCCCTGCTGACCTTCCGCCGCACCCCGGCGGGCATGAAGCTCGCCATGGCCGCCGTGAAGTTCCTCCACGGCCGCTCACGCTGATCTGCCTTCGTGCAGTTTCGGGGAAGGTGCTCGAATCCGAGTCCGGATTCCTGCACCTTCCCCGAAACTGCACCGACCCCCTGAGCGCGCCCTAGAAGAGGGTGAGCTCGTCGCGCTTGGTGCCGCGGAGGCGGTCGTAGTCGACGACGACGCAGCGGATGCCCCGGTCGGTGGCGAGCACGCGCGCCTGGGGCTTGATCTCCTGGGCGGCGAAGACGCCCGCCACCGGCGCCAGCAGCGGGTCGCGGTTGAGCAGTTCCAGGTATCGCGTCAGCTGCTCCACCCCGTCGATCTCGCCGCGCCGCTTCACCTCGACCGCGACGTGGGCGCCCCCGGCGTCGCGGCACAGCAGGTCGACCGGGCCGATCGCGGTCATGTACTCGCGCCGGACCAGCGTGTACCCCTCGCCGAAGGTCTGCGGCGCGGCGGCCAGCAGCTCCTGCAGGTGCGCCTCCACGCCGTCCTTCTGGAGGCCGGGGTCGACGCCGAGCTCGTGCGAGGTGTCCTCGAAGATCTCCTCCAGGGTGATCCGCAGTTCCTCGCCGGCCTTGTTGACCACCCGCCACACGCCGGGGCCCTCCTGGAGCTTGCAGGGCGGGCTCATCCAGTTCAGCGGCTTGTAGGCCCGGTCGTCGGCGTGGATGGAGACCGAGCCGTCGGCCTTGACGATGAGCAGGCGCTTGGCCGAGGGCAGGTGGGCCGACAGACGGCCGACATAGTCGACGGTGCAGCGGGCGATGACGAGGCGCACCGACCCAGCCTAGGCGATGGGACGTCCGGCGCTCGAAAGGCGGTGTCGCCCGGAAGGTGCCATGCTTGGACCGTGCTCGAACTGTTGACCGGCACCGGTCTGGCCACCGCCGCGGGGCTCAACGCCTACATTCCGCTGATGGTGGTCGGTCTGCTGGCCCGGTACACGCATCTGATCACGCTGCCGGGGCCGTGGCACTGGCTGAGCAACGGGTGGGTGCTGCTCCTCCTGGGGGTGCTGCTGGCGATCGAGTTCGTCGCGGACAAGATCCCGGCGGTGGACAGCGTCAACGACATCGTGCAGACCGTGGTCAGACCGACCGCGGGCGGCATGGCCTTCGCCGCGGGGTCGGGCTCGCAGACGGTGACGGTGGAGAACCCGGCCGACCTGTTCACGCAGAAGATGTGGATCCCGATCGTGATCGGCGTGCTGATCTCGCTGACGGTGCACGGCACCAAGGCGGTGGCCAGACCCGCGCTGAACCTGGCGACGGTCGGCGTGGCCGCGCCGGTGGTCTCCACGGTCGAGGACACCGCGAGCGTGAGCCTGTCGGTCGTGGCGATCATCATCCCGGTGCTGGTCATCCTGGGTGTGGCGCTGCTGGTCCTACTCGCCGTGACCGCGGCGCGCAAGCGTCGCCAGCGGCGCGCCCGCAAAGTTCTGTCATAAAAGTAACGCTGGCCCGCAGGCGTGGCGAAAGGCTATTAAACAGGGTAAAACGGCATACTCTCGGAGGTTCATCTTATTCTGATCCCCCGTGGAGGTGCCGTGGCCAGCGTCGCCGAGGTCAAAGCCGCCATCGATGCCGCCATGCTGCATGTGCAGGAAGGCCAGGACGCGGTCCGCTCCGCCAACGACCGGCTCGGTGAGGCGCAGCTCAGCCTCGCCACCGCGGTCGAGGGCTCCGGCCACGAGGCGGTCACCGCCGCCCAGGCGGCACTGGCCCAGGCCGCCACCGAGCTGGAGGAATGCCTGACCGCGACCCTGCACGCGGTCGCGCAGGCCGAGTCGTACGTCGCGACGCTGTGAGGCCGCGTTCATGAGTCTCGTCGAAGATCTGGCCGACCAGCTCCGCCTCGCCCGCGAGGAACTGCCCCTGCCGCAGGTGGCCGGGGCGACCGAACGGCTGCGTACGGCGTCGGGCCTGCTGGCCTGGGTGCTCCACCACAGCGCCACGCCGGTCGCCGTGCCCGACCTCAGCCGCGCCGTCGAGCGCCTGGAGCACGCCGCGGCCGCGCTGCGTGTGGCCCAGGACTCCCTCGACGAGTACGCGCTGGCGCTGGGCATGCCCGTGGACGCCCACCGGCGTCCCGACGACGGCTGGACCGCCGCCGTCCCCGTACAGGCCGGCCGGGGCGAAGCCGCCCGGGCCGCGGCCGACTGCGGCCTGTCCGACTGGTGGGGCGAGCGCGTCACCGCCGTGACCGGCGAGTCCTTCGCCGTCGACACGCTGGCCGGCGACCGCGCCGACGCCGCCCAGTCCACCGCCGAGCTGCTGCGCCGCTGCGCCCGCGCCGCGCTGGACGGCGACCGCCGCCGCCTGCACCGCCATCTGGCCGCCGCCGGGCCCGCCATCGGCCTGGCCCTGGCCGCGATCGCACCGCCGCTGGTCCGCCACCTCGCCGCCGAGCTCGTCGGCTACCCGCCGCGCCTGGAGGACCTGGCCCGGGTGCGCCGCGCCGCGCTGCCGCTGCCCGCCGAGCTGCTCCCGCAGCTGCCCCCCGAGGCCGCCGAGGAGATCGTGGCGCGCGTCTGCCACGCCCGCACGCACCGGCCCGCCGACCGTACGCCGACGCACCCGGTCGACGCCGCCACCGCCGCTGCCGTGCTGGTCGCCGCCATGCTGCGCGCCACCGGCCGCGACGACGGCGCGCTGACCGAGATCATCGAGGCCGAGCGCGCCGCCGCCGGGGCCGCCCAGCAGCGGGCCGCCGAGCGGGCCGAGTCGCACCGGGCCGCGCTGCGGATCACCGACAGCGGTCGGCGGCGGTCGGCCGTCGACGAGCTGGGCCGGGTCACGCAGCCCACCAAGCGCCGCAGCGGTGGCTGAGCCGCCGCTGCCCGACGATCCCGTCGCCGCCCGCTCCGGTGAGACCCGGGCGGGCGGCCGCGGGATCGTCGCGGCCGTGCGCCGGGAGCTGTCCGCCGCCCGGCACGCCGCCCGCGCCGCGCAGGCCGCCACGGTCACCGCCCGCCAGGCCGCAGCCGAGCAGCTGGAGGCGGTGCGCCGCTCCGCACCCCGGCGCCGCCAGGAACTCCAGGACGCCCGCGACGCCGCCCGCGCCGAGGCGCAGACCCGCTGGCAGCGCGAGACCGGCAAGCTCACCGGCACCCTGCGCGAGCTGGCCGAGGCCGCCGCCCCGGGCGCGGCGGGCACGGTCTGGTCGGCGTGGCGCCCCGGCGCCAAGCCGGACCAGCAGAACGGCTTCGCGCCGGGGCTGCTGCGCATCGGCGTGCTCGGCCACGAACCGGGCGCCGACGCGCCGCCCGCGCTGGTGCCGCTGCTGGACGCGGCGCACCTGAGCCTGTCCGGCGACGCCGTCGCCACCGTCGACGGGCTCATCGGCGCGCTGCTGCTGCGCGCGCTGGCCAGCGTCCCGGCCGGGTCGCTGCGGCTCACCGTGTACGACCCCGGCCAGCTCGGCGGCGCCCTGGCCGGACTGGCCCCGCTCGCCCCCGGCGGCATGATCACGTACCTGGGGCCGGGCGGCCTCGGGCCGCTGCTGGACGACCTCGCCGAGCAGATCCGCCGCATCAACGAGAACGTGCTCGGCGGGGTGTACCTGAGCGTCGCCGAGCTGGCCGCCGAGACCGGCCGCCGCCCGGAGCCGTGGCGGGTGGCGGTGTTGCTGGCCGACCCGAACGGCGCCGAGCTGTCCCGGGCCGAGCGGGCGCAGCTGGACCGGGTGGCCCGGACGGGGGTGGCGGCGGGTGTGCATCTGATCTGCCGGGGCTTCGAGCTGGGCGCCGATACCGGCGTCGAGTCGATCGTGATCGGCGCGGGCACCGCCCGGACCAGCCTGACCGGCGAGATCCCGGTGCAGCTCGACCCGGCGCCCAGCGCCGCGCTGCTCACCGGCGTCTGCCGGGCCCTGGCCGAGCAGGCCACCGCCGGACCGCCGCCGGTGCCGTTCGCGGCGCTGCTGCCCGACCAGATGTGGCAGCAGTCCTCGGCCGAGGCGCTGCGCGCCCCGATCGGCGAGGGCACCGACGGGCGCCTGATCGAACTGGTGCTCGGCGACGACCCGCCGCACGCGCTGATCGGCGGACCGTCCGGTTCGGGCAAGACCAATCTGCTGTACTGCTGGCTGGCCGCCCTCACCGCCCGCCACTCCCCCGACGAGCTGGCGCTGTACCTGCTCGACTTCAAGGAGGGCGTGTCGTTCGCCCGGTTCGCGCCGGGCACCCGCGACCCGAGCTGGCTGCCGCACGTGCGCCTGGTCGGCGTCAACGTGAACGCCGACCGGGAGTTCGGCCTGGCCCTGCTGCGCCACCTCGCCGACGAGCTGAAGCGCCGCGCGGCCGCCGCCAAGGCGCACGAGGCGACCAAGCTGGCCGAGCTGCGCGCCGAGGACCCGACCGGCAGCTGGCCGCGCATCGTCGCGGTCATCGACGAGTTCCAGGTGCTGCTGGGCGCCCGCGACGCGGTCACCACCGAGGCGGTCAACCTGCTGGAGGACCTGGCCCGGCGCGGCCGGTCGCAGGGCATCCACCTGGTGCTGGCCAGCCAGGACGTCTCCGGCATCGAGGCGCTGTGGGGCCGGTCCGGCCTGGTCTCGCAGTTCACGCTGCGCATCGCGCTGCCCAAGGCGCGCCGGATCCTGTCCGACGTGAACCTGGCCGCCGAGCTGATCCCCCGCTGCCACGCCGTGGTCAACGCCGACTCGGGCGTGCCGTCGGCCAACACCGTCGTACGGCTGCCCGACGCGGGCGACCGCGGCACCTGGCTCAGCCTCCAGGAGCAGCTGTGGCTGGCCCGGCCGGAGGGCGCCGAGCCGCCCCGGCTGTTCGACGGCGACGCCCGGCCGCTGTTCCCGCTGCTGCCGCCCACCCCGGACCCGGAGCTGCTGTCGCGGCTGGGTGCGGTCGCGCTGCTCGGCGAGACCATCGACGTCACCGGCCGGCCCGCGACGCTGCGGCTCAACCGCGCGCCCGGCCGCAACCTGGCGGTGCTGGGCACCCGGGTCGAGGAGGCGTGCGCGGTGCTGCTGTCGGCCGGGCACGCCCTGGCGGGCCAGCACGCCCCGGGCACGGCCCGGTTCAGCCTGCTGTGCCTGGACGACGACGCCACCACCGCCGCGAAGTCGCTGCACGCCGTGGTCGCCGCCCGGCACCGCTGCGACTGGTACACCGCCGACGCCGTGGTCGAACTGCTGCGCACGGCCGCCGCCGACACCGACGAGACCCCGCACTACGTGTTCGGCTTCGCGCTGGACGCGGTGCACGACCGGCTGGCCGCCAAGCCGGGGCCGGGGCTGCCCACCGGCCACGAGCTGCTGCGCACGGTGCTGGCGCGGGGGCCGGAGCGGCGTACCCACCTGCTGGGCTGGTGGCGCACGGTGGCCCGGCTGCGCGACGACCTGGGCGGGGTCGGCGCCCGGTTCGACGCCATCGGCGCCTGGGTGGCCCTGGACGTCCACGGCCCCGAACTGTCCCCGCTGTACCCGCAGGCGGGCGGACCCGTCTGGGCGCCGCGCCCCGGGCGGGCGCTGCACTTCGACCGGGCCGTGCACCAGCGGCCGCAACTCGTCATCCCGTACGAGGTGGCCCCGTGACCTCGACCCCGGCGGCGCGCTACCGCGCCCTCATCGCCGACCTGGTCGCCGCCTCGCGCCGGCACGAGACGGCGCTGGCCGCGGCCAACCAGTCCCACGCCGACGGTGTCGCCACGGTCGAGCACGACCTGGCGGCGGCCGAGGACTCGGTGGTGGCCGCCGGTGCCCGCGCCGCGCACGCGCAGAAGGTGATGGCCCAGACGGACCTGGCCGCGGGCGCCCTGTGGGACGAGCTGAAGGAGGTGCGCGGCCGCCGCGGCCGCCGCCTCGGCCCGACCCCGACCCCGATCCCGGCCCCGGGCACCCCGGAGGGCGCGGTGCCCGACCCGATCGCGCTGCTGGAGGCCGCCGCCGCCCGTATCGACCGGGCCCGGCGCGGCGGCGAGGCATTGCCGCCGCTGGTGCTGCCGCTGCTGTTCGCGGTCGGCGCCGCCTGCTCGGCCGCCGTGGCGCTGCTCGGCCTGAGCCTGCAGACGCTCGGCCCGCTCGGCTTCGTCACCGGCTGGCTGCTGATCTTCGCCGCGCCGCTGGCCGGCCTGATCCCTGCCCGCGACCTCGCCGACCGCTACTGGGGCGCCCGCCTCGACGCGGGCGCCACCGCCCTGGTCGCCCTGGCCGGCATGCTGTCGACAGCTCTGCTCACCCTGACCGACCTCAGCTGACCACCCGGGTGGCGCGGACGACGGTGACCAGCTCGTCCATGATGTCGGTGAGGGCGAAGTCCTTGGAGGTGAAGACGCGGGCCACGCCTGCCTCCAGGAGGGTGGCGGCGTCGGTGTCCGGGATGATCCCGCCGACGACGACCGGGAGGTCGGGCAGGCCCGCTTCGCGCAGGCCGCGCAGGACCGCCGGGACGGCGTTGAGGTGGGAGCCGGACAGGACCGACAGGCCCACCAGGTCGACGTCCTCCTGGACGGCGGCGGCGACGATCTGCGCCGGGGTCAGCCGGATGCCCTGGTAGATCACCTCGAACCCGGCGTCGCGGGCGCGTACGGCGATCTGCTCCGCGCCGTTGGAGTGCCCGTCCAGGCCGGGCTTGCCGACGAGCAGCCGCAGCCGCTCGCGCCCCAGCTCCCGGGCCGTGGCCCGGACCCGCTCGCGAACCCGGGCCAGCCCCTCGTCAGCCCCGCCGGTGACCCCGGCCAGGCCGGTGGGCGCCCGGTACTCGCCGAACACCTCGCGCAGCACGCCCGCCCACTCGCCGGTGGTGACCCCGGCCTGCACGCAGGCCAGCGTGGCGGTCATCAGGTTGGCCCGCCCGGCGGCGTCGGCGCGCAGCCGGTCCAGCGCCGCGGCGGCGGCCCGGCCGTCGCGCTGCTCGCGCCACTGCCGCACCGACGCGATCACGGCCTGCTCCACGGCCGGATCCACCTGCTCGATGGCCTCGGCGCCGGCGGCGGTCAGCGGGGACGGCTCGGTCTCGGTGTACCGGTTGACGCCCACGACGACGTCCTGCCCGGACTCGACCCGCTGCCGCCGCCGGACCAGCGAGGAGACCAGGGCGCTCTTGAGGTAGCCGGACTCCACCGCCGCCACCGGGCCGCCGAGGTCGAGGATCTGCTCCAGCTCGCGGCGCGCTCCGGTGACGATCTCGTCGACCAGCGCCTCGACGACATGCGACCCGGCGAACAGGTCGGGGTATTCCAGCAGGTCCGACTCGTACGCCAGGATCTGCTGGAGGCGCAGGGACCACTGCTGGTCCCAGGGGCGGGGCAGGCCCAGCGCCTCGTTCCAGGCGGGCAGCTGCACCGCGCGGGCGCGCGCGTCGCGCGACAGGGTGACCCCGAGCATCTCCAGCACGATGCGGGCGACGTTGTTCTCCGGCTGCGACTCGGTCAGCCCGAGCGAGTTGACCTGTACGCCGTACCGCAGCCGCCGCTGCTTCGGGTCGGTGACGCCGTACCGGTCGCGGGTGATCTCGTCCCAGAGCCGGGTGAACGCGCGCATCTTCGCCATCTCCTCGACGAAGCGCACGCCGGAGTTGACGAAGAACGAGATCCGCTGCACCACGTCGCCGAGCCGCTCCGGCGCGACCTGGCCGCCCTCGCGCACCCGGTCCAGCAGCCCGACGGCGGTGGCCAGCGCGAAGCCGACCTCCTGCACGGGCGTGGCCCCAGCCTCCTGGAGGTGGTACGAGCAGATGTTGACCGGGTTCCAGGCGGGCGCGTTGGCCACCGTCCACGCGACGACGTCGGTGGTCAGCCGCAGCGACGGGCCGGGCGGGAAGATGTACGTCCCGCGCGACAGGTACTCCTTGATGATGTCGTTCTGGGTGGTGCCCGCCAGGCCCTGCGGGTCGGCGCCCTGCTCCCGCGCGACGGTGACGTACAGCGCGAGCAGCCACATCGCGGTGGCGTTGATGGTCATGCTGGTGTTCGCGGCGGCGAGGTCGATGCCGTCGAACAGGGCGCGGGCGTCGCCGAGGTGCGCCACCGGCACGCCGACCCGGCCGACCTCGCCCGCGGCGAGCTCGTGGTCGGCGTCGTACCCGGTCTGGGTGGGCAGGTCGAAGGCGACCGACAGCCCGGTCTGGCCCTTGGCCAGGTTGCGCCGGAACAGCGCGTTTGTCGCCGCGGCGCTGGAGTGCCCGGCATAGGTCCGCATGACCCAGGGACGGTCCCGGTCGGCGAGGCGAGGTTCCATACGCCGATGCTAAGTGAACGTTCAGTAACTTGAGCCGGTGAACAATCTCACTGGTGATCGCGTCGTGCAGATCTCCCCGTCCTCGCAGGTCTCCCTGTCCCGCAGCGGGATCGGCGCCGCCCCGGGCGGGGCGTATCGTGCCCGTGTGACTGACGAAGAGCTGGCGATCAGCGTTTCCGGTCTGCGCAAGTCCTATCGGGACAACCAGGCCGTCGCGGGCGTGGATCTCGCGGTACGGCGCGGCGAGGTGTTCGCGCTGCTGGGGCCGAACGGCGCGGGCAAGACCACCACTGTGGAGATCCTGGAGGGCTTCCGCCAGCGCGACGGCGGCGACGTCACCGTGCTCGGCGTCGACCCGGCCAGGGCGGGCACCGACTGGCGCAGGCGTGTCGGCATGGTGCTGCAGGGCACCGGCGAGTTCGACGAGCTGAAGGTCGGCGAGGTCGTGCGCCACTTCGCCCGCTTCTACCCGAACGCCGCCGACCCGGCCGAGGTGATCGAGCGGGTCGGGCTGAGCGACAAGGCCGACTCCCGCACCCACACGCTGTCCGGCGGCCAGAAGCGCCGCCTGGACGTGGCCCTGGGCATCGTGAACCAGCCGGAGCTGCTGTTCCTCGACGAGCCGACCACCGGCTTCGACCCGGCGGCCCGCCGCGAGTTCTGGGACCTGATCCGCCAGCTGTCCCACCACGGCACCACGATCCTGCTCACCACGCACTACCTGGACGAGGCCGAGGCGCTGGCCGACCGGGTCGGCGTGATCAACCGGGGCGTGATGCTGGCCGTCTCCACCCCGGCCGAGCTCGGTGGGCGGCACCAGGCCACGGCCCGCGTCGCCTGGCGCGAGGACGGCCAGGCGCGCTCCGAGCAGACCGACCAGCCCACCGAGGCGGTACGGCGGCTGTCGGAGCGCTTCGGCGGCGAGGTGCCGGAACTGACCGTCACCCGGCCGACGCTGGAGGACATCTACCTGGAGATGCTGGGCGAGAAGGAGCAGGCGGCATGAGCGAGAACGGACTGAGCCTGGCCCTGGCACAGGGCGGCATCGAGTTCAAGCAGTTCGTCCGGACCCGCGAGTCGCTGGTCTTCACGCTGCTGTTCCCGGTCATGCTGATGCTGATCTTCGGATCGATCTTCAAGAACACCGTGATCACCCCGGAGGGGGTGAGCCCGGCGGTGACGCTGTCGCAGTACTTCGTCACCGGCATGATCGCCTCCGGCATCATGGCCACCGGCTTCCAGAACCTGGCCATCACCATCCCGATCGAGCGCGACCGCGGCGTGCTCAAGCGCTACCGGTCCACGCCGATGCCGAAGTGGGTCTACTTCGGCGGCAAGATCCTGTGCGTCGCCGCGCTGGCGCTGCTGTCGATCGTGCTGCTGCTGACCGTCGCGGTCGCCTTCTACGACATCTCGCTGCCCGCGACCGGGCAGCAATGGTTCACCTTCGCCTGGGTCAGCGTGCTCGGCCTGACCGCGTGCACCCTGTGTGGCATCGCCTTCTCCGGCGTGGCCAAGTCCGGCCGCTCCGGCCCGGCCGTGGTCACCCCGATCGCGCTGATCCTCCAGTTCACCTCGGGCGTGTTCATCCAGTACTCGTCGCTGCCGCACTGGATGCAGCAGTTCGCGGCGCTGTTCCCGCTCAAGTGGATGTGCCAGGGCCTGCGCTCGGTGTTCCTGCCCGCCGACTTCGCCGCCCAGGAGGTCGCCGGCTCGTACGAGCTGGGCAAGGTCGCCCTGGTCCTCGGCGCCTGGTGCGTCGGCGGCCTGGTGCTGTGCCTGTTCGGGTTCCGCTGGACCACCAGCCGGGACGGCTGATGGACCGCCGCCGGGCCCTGCTGCTGGGCGGCGCCGCCGCCGGTGCGGCCGTGGCCGGGCTGGGGGTGTGGCGCGCCTTCGCCGACACCCCCGACGACGACGGCTTCGAGCTCATCCCGGCCGTGCCGCTGGGTGACGAGCGGGTGGAGCAGCGCGACTCGGCGACCCGGGGCCGGCAGGTCGACTTCTACACCGCCGTGCCCGAGGGCCACGGCGACGGCCGGGGCCTGCCGGTCTGCCTGGTGCTGCACGGGGCGTCGGCCACCGCCGCCGACTTCCCGCGCTTCGGCTTCGGCCGGTTCCTCACCGACGCGGTGCGCCGGGGCGTCCCGCCGTTCGTGCTGGCCGGGGCGACCGGCGGGCGGCTGCGCTGGGAGCCCTCAGGCGCCGACGACCCGGGCCGGATGGCCGCCGAGGAACTGCCGGCCTGGTGCGGGCAGCGCGGCTTCGACGTCGGCCGGATCGCACTGTGGGGCTGGTCCATGGGCGGGTACGGCGTGCTGCGGCTGGCCGAGCGGTTCCCGGGGGCGCACCGGGCGGTGGCGGCGTTCTCGCCCGCCGTGGCCCGCGGGGACGCCGTGTTCGCCGGTGCGGCGGGGCTGGCGGGGACGCCGGTGTCGCTGTGGTGCGGGCGGCAGGACGGGTTCTACGACGCGGTACGCGAGCTGGAGGGGCGGATTCCGGGCGCGAAGGCGGCGTATGCCGAGGGCGGGCACACCCGCCGGTACTGGAACACCATCACCCCGGCGGCTTTCGACTTCCTCGGCCGCACCCTCTCCCCCGCCTGACGCACCCCGTCACCACCCGTTTTTGATAGACGTTGGCCTATTACAACGAATTCGATCTCCTTGATCACAACCAGTTGTTGCAATTCGGGTTGTACCGCCCGACGCGACAAGTGGTGGGGGTTGGGCGGTGCCGGGTAAGCGGCTGACGGCAGAGCAGCGGGCGACGATCCAGCGGTGTTGGGCGGCGGGGTTCACCCAGGTCCAGATAGCGATCGCGGTCGGGGTGCACGCCTCGACGGTGTGCCGGGAGGTGGCCCGTAACGGCGATGACCGTTACGGGCCGCCTCACCTGCGGCGCAGGGGTCCGGGCGGGCGGCTGGTGCGGGCGTACCGGCTCCGCTATGACGCGGTGCTGGCGCAGTTGCGGGCCGGGCGGCGGGCGCGGCGGCCCAAGCCGGCGAAGCTGGCCGTCCCGGGGCCGTTGCGCGACACGGTCGTGGCGGGGCTGGCCAAGCGGTGGTCACCGGAGCAGATCGCGGGACGATTGCGTTTCGCCCATCCCGACGCCCCGGAGTGGCACGTGTCCGCAGAGACGATCTACCTGGCGATCTATGTGCAGGCCCGCGGCGGCCTGAAGGACCTGTTCGAACGGCCGGTCCTGCGCACCGGCCGCGCCCACCGCCGCCCGGCGCAGCCCGACGGCCGCCGCGCCCGGTTCGCCGACCTGCCGCACATCAGCACCCGCCCGGCCGACGCCGCCGACCGCAAGACCGCCGGCCACCACGAAGGCGACCTCATCATCGGCGCCCACGGCAGGTCCGGCATCGCCACCGTCGTGGAACGGACCACCCGCTACCTCACCCTGACCGCCCTGCCCGACCACCACGACCCCGCCGCCGTCGCCGAAGCCGTCGCCGACCGACTGACCCACCTGCCCCGCCAACTACTACGCAGCCTCACCTGGGACCGCGGCTTCGAGATGGCCCACTCCCACAAGCTGTTCACCGCCCGCACCGACTGCCAGGTCTACTTCGCCAACCCCCACAGCCCCTGGGAACGCGGCACCAACGAGAACACCAACGGCCTACTACGCGAATACCTGCCCAAAGGCACCGACCTCAGCGTCCACACCCAGGAACACCTCGACGGGGTCGCCGCTGAGATCAACGGACGACCCCGCAAGATCCTCGGCTTCAGAACACCAGCCGAAGTACTCCAGGAACAGCTAATTGCAACTACCGGGTGAAACCGCCCTCGAATCAGTCGATGCAATAGGCCAACGTCTATGGAAAAACGGGGTGGTGAGTCGGCGCGGCCAGCGCGGATCCGCCGCCGCTCGCGGGCGGGTCCGGCTCGCGGGCGGTCAGTACTGGTAGAAGCCCCGACCCGACTTGCGGCCCAGCTCACCGGCCGTGACCATGCGCTGCATGAGCTCCGGCGGGAAGAACTTCGGGTCCGCCGTGTCCCTGTAGATGTTGCTGGCCGCGTGCGCCAGGATGTCGATCCCGGTCAGGTCCGCCGTCGCCAGCGGCCCCATCGCGTGGCCGAAGCCCAGCTTGCAGGCGACGTCCAGGTCCTCCGGCGTCACCACGCCGGACTCGACCAGCTTGACCGCCTCCACCACCAGCGCGGTGATCAGGCGGGTGGTCACGAACCCGGCCACGTCCCGGTTCACCACGATGCAGGTCTTGCCGATCCCCTCGGCGAAGGCCCGCGCCGCCGCCAGCGCCTCGTCGCTGGTACGCAGCCCGCGCACCAGCTCGCACAGCCGCATCATCGGCACCGGGCTGAAGAAGTGGGTGCCCACGACCTGCTCGGGCCGCTGGGTCACGGCCGCGATCTGGGTGATCGGGATGGCCGAGGTGTTGGTGCCGAGCACCGCGTCCGGCTTGCAGATGCGGTCCAGGGCCCGGAACACCTCCTGCTTGATCTCCAGCTTCTCGAAGACCGCCTCGATCACGATGTCCGCCTCGGCGGCCGCCTCCAGGTCGGTGGTGGTGGTGATCCGGCCGAGGGCGTCCTGCGCGTCCTGCTCGGTGATGGTGCCCTTGGCCGCGAACCGGGCCAGCGACTTGCTGATGCCGCCCAGGCCCCGCGCGGTGGCCGCCTCGTCGAGGTCGCGCAGGGTGACCTGCCATCCCGCCTGCGCCGCCACCTGGGCGATACCGGAGCCCATGAGCCCGGCACCGATCACCGCGAGCTTCCCTGCCATGTCCAAGCCTCCCGAGTACGTTCGTCGCGGTCGAGCCTAAACGACCGCTCAGGAGCCCTCGACCGGCGTCTTGCCGATTGCTGAATATGCCCACGCGAACGTGAGTCGGGTGCACACTTGGGTCATGCCTGAGAGCGCATATCTCGCCGGGCCGATGGTGGCGATCCTCACGATCGCCGTGCTGGCCGTGGTTCTGTACCGCGGCTTCCAGCGCGACGGGCAGACGCCCGCCCCGGTGGCGCCGACCGCCCCGACCACCGACGACTACGGCCTGCTGGCCAGCGTGGCGATGGTCCGTACACCCGCCGACGCGAAGCTGCTGCGCGAGCACCTGCTCAGCGCCGGCATCCGTGCCACGCTCGCGACCGCCCCGGACGGGCGCATCCGCGTGCTCGTCTTCGCCGACGAGGCGATGCGGGCGCGCCGCCTCGTCGGCTGAACTGAGACAATGCTCGCCCGCGGTAGCGGCCGCTCGGTGTCGTCTGGAGCGCAGCGGAGGACGACACCGATTAAGGCCGCGGTAGCCGGCGACCATGACAGAGTCAGAAGCCGTACTCCGGGTCGGCCGGGGCCTCGGCCCGTTCGACCTCGACACCGAGTGAGCGCAGGTCCGCGGCGAAGTTCGGGTAGCCGCGGTCGATGTGGTGCACCGCCCGGATGGTGGTGACCCCGTCGCCGCACAGCCCGGCGATGACCAGGCCCGCCCCGGCCCGGATGTCGCTGGCGCTGACCTCGGCGCACGACAGCGTCTCGCGGCCGCGCACCATCGCGTGGTGGCCCTCGATCCGGATGTCGGCGCCCAGCCGCTTGAGCTCCTCGGCGAACATGAACCGGCCGTCGAAGATGTTCTCGGTGATCAGCGAGACGCCGTCGGCGACGGCGGCCATGCCGATCGCCATCGGCAGCAGGTCGGTCGCGAAACCGGGGAACGGCAGCGTACGGACGTCGACGGCGGCGGGCCGGTCGGTCATGCGGACCCGGAACCAGTCCGGCCCGTAGTCGACGGCCCCGCCCGCCTGCTGGATCTTGTCGAGCGCGATCTCCAGCCAGCGCGGGTCGACCCCGCGCACGGTCACGTCGCCGCGCGTCATCGCCGAGCCGAAGGCCCAGGTCCCGGCCACGATCCGGTCGCCGATCGTGGCGTGCTCGACCGGCTGGAGCTGGTCCACGCCGTGCACGACCAGCTCCGAGGTGCCCGCACCCTGGATGCGGGCGCCCATGGCGATCAGCATCTGGCAGATGTCGACGATCTCCGGCTCCCGGGCCACGTTGTCGATCACCGTGGTGCCGCGGGCCAGGACCGCCGCCATCAGCAGGTTCTCGGTCGCGCCGACGCTCGGGAAGTCGAGGCTGATCCGGCCGCCGTGCAGGCCCGAGGGCGCCTCGGCGACCACGAAGCCGTGCTCGCCGCTGATGTCGGCGCCCATCTTGGCCAGGCCGGAGACGTGCATGTCCAGGCCGCGCGAGCCGATCGCGTCGCCGCCCGGGTGGGCCACCCGCACCCGGCCGCACCGGGCCAGCAGCGGCCCCAGCACGCAGATCGAGGCGCGCAGGCGCCGCACCAGCTCGTAGTCGGCCTCGGGGTGCAACCGGGCGGGCACGTTGATCCGTACCCGGTCGTCCTCGAACGCGACCTCGGCGCCGAGCCGCCGCAGCACCTCGCCCATCAGGGCGATGTCGGTGATGCGCGGCACGTTGCTGATCACGCTCTCGCCCTCGGCCAGCAGCGCCGCGGCCATCAGTTTGAGCGCGGAGTTCTTGGCCCCGACCACGCCGACCTCGCCGGACAGCCGCACGCCGCCCCTTACCCGGATCACGTCCACGTCGGCCATCGTAGAAGCCTGATCACCGATCCGCGCGCTTCCCAGCAACGCTCCCCGGGACTCACCGCCACCCACCACCATTAGGCTCGCTGTCATGGCTGTTCACCTCACCCGCATCTACACGAAGACCGGCGACGCCGGCACCACCGCGCTCGGCAGCGGTGAGCGCGTGGCCAAGACCGACCCGCGCATCGCCGCGTACGCCGATGTGGACGAGTGCAACGCCGCGCTGGGAGTCGCGCTCGCCCTTGGCAACTTAGCTGACGATGTCTGCGACGTGCTCGTGCGGGTCCAGAACGACCTGTTCGACGTGGGCGCCGACCTCTGCAACCCCATCACCCCCGACCCCAAGTACCCACCGCTTCGCATCACCGAGGACTACATCACCCGCCTGGAAGGCTGGTGCGATGAGTTCAACGCTCGGTTGTCCAAGCTGGATTCGTTCATCCTGCCGGGGGGTACGCCGGGAGCGGCACTGCTGCACGTCGCCCGCACCGTTGCCCGCCGGGCCGAACGCAGCACGTTCGCCCTGCTGGCGGCAGATGCGCCGCGCACCAGCCCGCTGAGCGCACAGTACCTCAACCGGCTGTCTGACCTGCTGTTTATCCTCAGCCGCGTGGCGAACTCGAACGGCACCGCCGACGTCAAGTGGGTGCCGGGGGGCAACCGGTGATCCACCACGTCGAGGTCTGGGTCCCCGACCTGGCCGAGACCGAGCGCTCCTGGGGCTGGCTGCTGACCGAACTCGGGTGGACCGAGTTCCAGCGCTTCCCCGGGGGCGTCTCCTGGCGGCACGGCACCGGCTACGTCGTGTTCGAGCAGTCCCCCGCGCTCACCGGGGACCGGCACGACCGCTGCGCGCCCGGCCTGAACCACCTCGCGCTGCACGCCGGGACCAGGGCCGACGTCGACCGCCTGGTGGCGCAGGCTCCCGCGCGCGGCTGGACGCTCATGTTCGCCGACCGCCACCCGTACGCGGGCGGCCCCGACACCTACGCCGCCTACCTCCACGACACCCAGGGCTACGAGGTGGAACTGGTGGCGGGCTGAAAACGGCGATCCCGCTCGCGGAAAAGCCCCGGTGACTACCGTGAGGCCATGGCCGATGCGATCGTCGCCGAGGGGCTCGCAAAACGGTACGGCCAGGTCAAGGCACTGGCCGGCCTGAGCCTCAGCGTGCCGGAGGGCACGGTGCTCGGCCTGCTGGGACCGGCCGGAGCGGGCAAGACGACCGCGATGCGCATCCTCGCCACGCTGCTGCGGCCCGATCAGGGCCGCGCCTTCGTCAACGGCATCGACGTGACCGCCGAGCCCGAGCACGCCCGCCGCCACCTGGGCGTCAGCGCCCAGCAGCCGGCCGTCGACGGGTTCCTCACCGGCTTCGAGCAGCTGGAACTCGTCGGGCGGCTGCACCGGCTGGGCCACCGCCGGGCCCGCGCCCGCGCCGAGGAGCTGCTGGAGCGGTTCCACCTCACCGAGGCCGGGACGCGGGCGGTGCGCACGTACTCCCTGGCGATGCGGCGCCGCCTCGACCTGGCGGCCGCGCTGGTCGCCGCGCCGCCGGTGCTCCTGCTGGACGAGCCGACCCTGGGCCTGGACCCGCGCGGGCGGCTGGGCATGTGGGACGTGATCGGGGAGCGGGTCCGCACGGGCTGCACACTGCTGCTGTGCACCGCGCAGCTGGACGAGGCCGACCAGCTCGCCGACGAGATCATCGTGATCGACCGGGGCCGGGCCATCGCCGGGGGCACCCCGGAGGAGCTCAAGCGCCGCATCGGCGGCGAGCGCATCCAGGTCGTGCTCGGCAACCGGGCCGAGACGCAGGTGGTCGAGGACATCCTGAACCGGGTCTGCGGCGGCCAGGCGGCCGTGCTGCCCGATCAGCACCTGGTGCAGGCGCCGGTGACCGGCGGGGCGCAGGCGCTGACCGAGCTGGTGCGGCGGCTGGACGCGGCCGGGATCGAGCCGGTCGACATCGGCATCCACCGGGCCAGCCTGGACGACATGTTCCTCAAGCTCACCGGGCAGGCGGCGACGCCGACGGTGGCCGAGGAGGAGGCGCGCACGTGAGCGAGCTGGCCGCCATGCTGGCCGACAGCGCCGTGCTGGCGCGCCGCAACCTGGTCCGGTCCCGGCGGCTGCCCGGCCTGCTGCTGCTGGCCACCGGGCAGCCGGTGGCGGTCGCGCTGTTCCTCGGGTACGTCATCGGCCCCGTCCTCGCCCTCCCAGGCGTCGTCTACCGCGATTTCCTGCTGCCCGGGGTGTTCACCCAGGCCGTGATGTTCGCGGCGGGCCTGACGGCGGTGGGGCTGGCCCAGGACCGCCGGGGCGGTGCGCTGGACCGCTTCCGGGCCCTGCCCGTGTCGCGCTGGTCGGTGCTGCTCGGGCACGTCGGGGCGAACCTGTGCCCGCAGCTGCTGGCGGTGGCGGCGACGGCGGCCACGGCCGCGGTGATGGGCTGGCGGATCGAGACCGGGGCGGCGCGGGCGGCGGCCGGGTTCGCGGTGCTGCTCGCGTTCGGGCAGGCGGTCGCGTGGGTGTCGGTGATGCTGGGGCTGGCGGCCCGTACCCCGGTGCGGGCCCGGCGGCTCGGCCTGGCCTGGACCTACCCGTTCGTACTGGTGTCGTGCGCGTTCCTGCCGACCGGCGACCTGCCGGGCTGGCTGCGCCCGATCGCGCAGCACAATCCGGTGTCGGTCGTGGCGACGGCCCTGCGCGCGCTGTGGCTGGAGCCCGGCCCGCTCGCGCCGCGCACCCTGGCCCCGGCCCTGCTCTGGACGGCCGCCCTGCTGGCGCTGACCGTCCCGACCGCGCACCGCCTGCTGTCGCGCCGCGGCTCGGGGCGCTGAGCGGTCAGGTCGAGTACGGCGCGGCCGCTTCCAGCCAGGACAGGAAGCCCGTGACGGTGTGCAGCGGCATCGCGATCTCGACCGTGGCGCGCGAGTCGGCGCAGTGGAGCACGACCCAGTCGGCGGGCACCAGCACGGCTTCGTCCTGCGACGGCGGGCGGCGGCTGACCACGGTCAGCTCGCGGCGGTTCAGGGTGCGGCGCGGGCGGGGCGACAGGCTGAACATGCGGTACCAGCGCAGGTAGTCCCCGCGGAACTGGGCGAAGCCCGGGGCCCAGCCGCGCCCGCCCGGACGCTGGTGCAGGCGCAGATAGAGCTCGACCGTGCCGTGCCGGCGCGCGAAGATCTCGCGGCGCACGAACAGGAAGGCCAGCAGCGCGAGCGCGACGACGAGGATGATGGCGACGGCTTCTAGCAACCTCATCGTCGGCGTTCCGGGCGGCGCGGCGGCGCGATCAGTGGCGCGAGCCGGCCGCGGCGACCGGGGTGGCGCTCTCGGCCAGCACCGTCACGGACTCACCGGTCACGGAGAGGAACCCGCCGTCCACCTCGTAGGCCAGCTCCTCGCCGCCCTCAAGCTTGATCCGCACGGTCCCCGGCACGATCTGGCCCAGCATCGGCGCGTGGCTCGGCAGCACGCCCAGCTCGCCCTCGGTGGTGCGGGCGATGAGCATCTCGGCCTGCCCGGACCAGACCTTTTCCTCGACGGCGACGAGCTCGACCTGGATCAGCTTGGCCACGATGACTCCTCAGTGCCTATGGTGGTCAACCTGGCGTGCCAGGTCGCGAGAAGGATGTACCGGCGAGTCTAGCCGCCGGTGATCGGCACCTGGCGGCAGGACCGGTCAGTGTGACGTCATCGTCTGGAGCATCTCCGGGTGCGCGAACAGGTACTGCTCGATCGTGCCGTTGACCACCGAGGCCAGGAACGTGCGCGACGGGTAGTCGAGCTGCTCGCCCAGGTACTGGTACTTCTTCTTGGGCTTGTCGTCCTTCTTCTTGTCCTTGTCGCCCTTGTCGCTCTTGTCGTCCGACTTGGGGTCGTCGCCCTTGGGCGCGTCGCCGCCGCCGTCGTCGGCCTTGTCGCCGTCGTCGGACTTGGCGTCCTTGTCCTCGACCCACTTGCCGACGCCGCCGCCGAGCAGCTTCACCATGACGATGTTCTCCGGCCGGACCTGCCGCAGCGCGAAGGCCCAGTCCAGCATCGCGTAGCCGCGGCCGCTGAAGGTGACCGAGTCCCCCGCCGCCCGCAGCACCCGGTCCAGCGTGATCGGGTCGGACAGCACGTCGCCGCTGACGCCCTTGCTGACCATCGCCCGGATCACCTGCTGCTGGTGGCGCTGGCGGCCGTAGTCCCCGTCGGCGATGTAGCGCTGGCGGGCGAAGTCCAGCGCCTGCCAGCCGTTGAAGTGCCGGCGGCCGGGCTCGTACGTCATCTGGGGGCCGATGTATCCGTTCGCGCTCCTGCCCGGCTTGCGCTTCTCGCCGTCGGGCTGCATGTGGATCGACACGACCTGCTCGTCGACGGTGAGGTCGATCCCGCCGAGCGCGTCGACGATGTGGCGGAAGCCGCTGAAGTTGACGATCGCCCCGGCGTCGAAGCGCTGGATGCCGGTGTACCCCTTGACGGCGGCCGCCAGCAGCTCGAAGCCCTGGGCGTAGTTGGCGCGCCGGTCGCCGGGCACCTGGGCGCCGAAGAACATCGCGTGTGCGAGCTTCTCGGAGCTGCTGCCGCCGTAGTTCGCCTTCGGGAACGCCGGGATGGGCACCAGCAGGTCGCGGGGCAGCGAGAACAGGTAGCCCCGGTCCAGCCCGGCCGGGATGTGCATGATCAGCACCGAGTCGGCGCGCGGGATCCAGTACGGGTCGCTGTGCCGCGGGTCGATCCCCACCAGCAGGATGTTCAGCGGCCCCCTGAGGTCCTCGATCGGCTTGGGCTCGGGCACCGACCGTGCCGCGTCCGGGTGCTCGTCGCCGAACAGGTCCGCCTTGTGCACCGCGCCCTCGTAGCGCGCCACCAGCCGGTCCACGGTGACCAGCGAGGCCCCGCTGAGCAGCATCAGCACCGTGCCTGCCAGCACGCTCCGGCGGGCCCATCGGGCCGCCGCGCGCCACGTCTTCGTCGCCACGCAGTGCACAACGAGACCGAACCCGCCCCAGGTATGCCGAGAGCCCCGCTCCCAGGAGGGAACGGGGCTCTCGGACCGGCTTCGCTGAGCCTTACTTGGTCAGCTCACGGTAGTTGCGCTCGAGGTCGTCGAGGCCACCGCACATGAAGAAGGCCTGCTCCGGGACGTGGTCGTAGTCGCCCTGGGAGATCTTCTTGAACGCCTCGACGGTCTCCTTCACCGGCACGGTCGAACCCTCGACACCGGTGAACTGCTTGGCCGCGAAGGTGTTCTGCGACAGGAAGCGCTCGATCCGCCGGGCGCGGGCCACGGTGATCTTGTCTTCCTCGGAGAGCTCGTCCATACCGAGGATGGCGATGATGTCCTGCAGGTCGTTGTACTTCTGCAGGATCCGCTTCACCTCGGAGGCGACGGCGTAGTGCTCGGCACCGACGTACTCCGGGGCCAGGATTCGCGAGGACGAGGCCAGCGGGTCCACGGCGGGGTAGATGCCCTTGTCGGACACCTTCCGCTCGAGGTTCGTGGTCGCGTCCAGGTGGGCGAAGGTGGTCGCCGGCGCCGGGTCGGTGTAGTCGTCCGCGGGCACGTAGATGGCCTGGAGCGAGGTGATGGCCTGGCCGCGCACCGAGGTGATGCGCTCCTGGAGCTCACCCATCTCGTCGGCGAGGGTCGGCTGGTAACCCACGGCGCTGGGCATACGGCCGAGCAGCGTGGACACCTCGGAACCGGCCTGCGTGAAGCGGAAGATGTTGTCGATGAAGAGCAGCACCTCCTGCTTCTGCACGTCGCGGAAGTACTCGGCCATGGTCAGCGCGGACAGCGCGACCCGCAGACGGGTGCCCGGGGGCTCGTCCATCTGGCCGAAGACCAGCGCGGTGTCGCCGAGCACGTTCGCCCCGGCCATCTCGTGGATGAGGTCGTTGCCCTCACGGGTGCGCTCACCCACGCCGGCGAAGACGGAGGTACCGCCGAAGTTACGCGCGACCCGGATGATCATCTCCTGGATGAGCACCGTCTTGCCCACGCCGGCACCGCCGAACAGACCGATCTTGCCGCCCTTGACGTACGGGGCCAGCAGGTCGATCACCTTGACGCCGGTCTCCAGCATCTCGGTCTTCGGCTCCAGCTCCGAGAACGCCGGAGGCTTGCGGTGGATCGGCCAGCGCTCGGTGACCTCGAGCTTCTGCCCCTTCTCCAGGTTGAGGCACTCGCCGAGGACGTTGAACACCTTGCCCTTGGTCTCGTTGCCCACCGGGACGCTGATCGGCGAGCCGGTGTCGCGCACCTGGGCGCCCCGGACCATGCCGTCGGTCGGCTGCATCGAGATGGCGCGTACGACGTTGTCGCCGAGGTGGTTGGACACCTCGAGGGTCAGCGTCCGCACGCCCTCGCTCAGGGTCACGTCGACCTGGAGCGCGTTGAAGAGTGCGGGCATCGCGTCACGCGGGAACTCGATGTCGACGACCGGGCCGATGACCCGGACGACTCGACCGACGCCCGCCTTAATGTCAGTAGTCATCATTCACTCCCCGCCGCCGCCAGCGCGTTCACGCCGCCGACGATCTCACTGATTTCCTGGGTGATCGACGCCTGGCGGGCGGAGTTCATCTCCCGCGTCAGCGACTTGATCATGGTGTCCGCGTTGTCGGTCGCACTCTTCATCGCCTGGCGGCGCGAGGCCGACTCGCTGGCCGCCGAGTCCAGCAACGCCGCGTAGATCCGCGTGTTGATGTACTTCGGCAGCAGCGCGTCGAGCAGCTCCTCCGCGTTCGGCTCGAACTCGTACGCCGGCAGCAGCTCGTCCCGGTTGCCCTCGCGCTCCTCGACCTGCATGGGCGCGAAGATCTTCGTGGACGCGGTCTGCGTCATGAGCGACTTGAACTCGGTGTAGACGATGTGCAGCTCGTCCACGCCCAGCACGCCGTCGGCACCGGCACCGTCGAGGCTGTCGTCCGCGCCGTGCACGAACGCCTGGACCAGCGTCTCGCCGACCCGGCGCGCGTCCTCGAAGCGCGGCTGCTCGGAGAACCCGCTCCAGCTTCCGGCGAGCTCGCGCCCGCGGAAGTTGTAGTAGGAGGCCCCCTTGCGGCCGACCACGTACAGCGCCACCTGCTTGCCCTGCGCCTTGAGCCGGGCGATGAGCTGCTCGGTGAGCCGGATCGCGTTGGCGTTGTAGCCGCCGCACAGACCCCGGTCACTGGTGATGAGCAGCACGCCGGCCCGGTGCTCCGGGTCGCGCGGCACCAGCAGCGGGTGCTGTGCGTTGGTGTTGGACGCCAGCGCGGTCAGCACGTCGGTGATGGCGGTCGCGTACGGCAGCGAGGCCGCGACGCGCTCCTGGGCCTTGGCGATACGGCTGGTCGCGACCAGCTCCATCGCCTTGGTGATCTTCTTCGTCGAGCGGGTCGCCTTGATCCGCCGACGAAGAACCCGAACCCCACCGGCCATGACTACTTCTTCTCCGCCACGATGCGGGTGACGGTCTCAGTCCGCTCGTCGCCCTCGAGTGCCTCGGCGTCAGCCTCGTTGATCACCAGCTTGTCCTCGGACGGCAGGAAGCCCTCCTTGAACTTGGCGATCAGCCCGTCGAGCTTGGCGGCGACGCCGTCGTCCCAGGTGCCGCCCGCGATCGTCTTCAGCACGTCCGAGTGGGAGCTGCGCAGGTGCTGCAGGAACTCCGACTCGAAGCGGCGCACCTGGGCGACCGGGATGTCGTCCAGCTTGCCCTCGGTGCCCGACCAGATCGAGACGACCTGCTCCTCGATCGGGTACGGCGAGTAGTTCTGCTGCTTGAGCAGCTCGACCAGGCGGCCACCGCGCTCCAGCTGGGCGCGCGAGGCCTTGTCCAGGTCCGAGGCGAAGGCGGCGAACGCCTCCAGCTCACGGAACTGGGCCAGGTCCAGCCGCAGACGGCCGGAGACCTTGCGCATCGGCTTGCCCTGCGCCGAGCCACCGACCCGGGAGACCGACGTACCGACGTTGATGGCCGGACGCACACCCGAGTTGAACAGACCCTCCTCGAGGAAGATCTGGCCGTCGGTGATCGAGATGACGTTGGTCGGGATGAACGCCGAGATGTCGCCGGCCTTCGTCTCGATGATCGGCAGACCGGTCATCGAACCCGCGCCCAGCTCGTCCGACAGCTTCGCGCAGCGCTCCAGCAGGCGGGAGTGCAGGTAGAAGACGTCACCCGGGTAGGCCTCACGGCCCGGCGGGCGGCGCAGCAGCAGCGACACGGCGCGGTACGCCTCGGCCTGCTTGCTCAGGTCGTCGAAGACGATGAGGACGTGCTTGCCCGCGTACATCCAGTGCTGGCCGATGGCCGAACCGGTGTACGGCGCCAGGTACTTGAAGCCGGCCGGGTCCGACGCCGGCGAGTTGACGATGGTGGTGTACTCCATCGCGCCCGCGGCCTCGAGGGTGCCCTTGACCGACGCCACGGTGGAGGCCTTCTGGCCGATCGCGACGTAGATGCAGCGGACCTGCTTCTTCGGGTCGCCCGACTTCCAGTTGTCCCGCTGGTTGATGATCGCGTCCAGCGCCACCGACGTCTTGCCGGTCTTGCGGTCACCGATGATCAGCTGACGCTGGCCGCGGCCGATCGGGGTCATCGCGTCGATGGCCTTGATGCCGGTCTCCAGCGACTCGTGCACGCTCTTGCGGACCATCACGTTCGGAGCCTGCAGCTCCAGCTCGCGGAAGCCCTCGTCGGCGATCTCGCCCAGGCCGTCGATCGGCTCACCCAGCGGGTTAACCACGCGGCCCAGGAACTTGTCGCCGACCGGTACGGAGAGAACGCGGCCGGTGCGCTTGACCGGCTGGCCCTCCTCGATGCCCGCGAAGGCACCCAGGACGACGACACCGATCTCGCGGACATCGAGGTTCAGCGCGACACCCAGGGTGCCGTCGGCGAACTCCAGCAGCTCGTTGGCCATGGCCGAGGGGAGACCCTCAACCTTGGCGATGCCGTCACCGGCCTCGGTGACGACGCCGACCTCCTCGCGGGAGATCTCGGGCGCGTACGAGGAGACGAAACGCTCAAGCGCTCCACGGATCTCCTCGGACGAGATGGTCAGCTCGGCCATCCTCAGCTTCCTATCGGTGTCGTGACTGTCAAGTCAGTGAATGCGTTCTCAGGGCTCGGCTGCGTCACTTGCCGACGAGCGCGTTCCGGACGGCGGCCAGGCGCTTGGCGACGGTGCCGTCGTAGAGGTCGCTGCCGACCTTCACGCACAGCCCGCCCAGCACGGTCGGGTCGACCGTCACCTTGATCGAAATCGTCCGGCCGTAGATGCCCGACAGCGAGGACGCCAGCCGGCTCTCCTCGGCGTCGGTCAGCGGCTTCGCCACCGTGACGTAGGCGACCTGCGCCTCGCGCCGCTCGGCGGCCATCTCGACCAGGCGGGTCAGCGCGTTGGCGAACGACCGCCCGCCGAAGCCGCCCACGGCCAGCTCGGCCAGGCGCACGGTCGACGGCTTGGCCTTGCCGGCCAGCAGCCCGTGCACCAGCTCGATCCGGCGTGACGCCGGCACGGTGAAGTCGCCGATGGCACCGGCCAGGGCCGGGTCACCGGCCACGATCTGGCCGAAGCGGAACAGCTCGTCCTCGACCTCGGCGAGGTCGCCGGCCTGGTCGGCCGAAGCCAGCAGCGCGTCCGCGCCCAGGCGCTCGGCGGCGTCCAGCAGCTCCGACGCGGCCGACCAGCGGCCCGACGCCAGCACTACCAGCAGGTCCAGGCTAGCCTGGCCCACCTTGCCCGACAGCAGGCTGCGAACCAGCTCACCGCGCTGGTCGCCGGGCCGCGACGGGTCCGACAGCGCGCGGCGCAGGCGCGGTTCGCGGTCGAGCAGAGCGGCGAAGGCCAGCACCTCGTCGGCCGTGACCGCAGTGGCCGCGGCACCCGCCGCCCGGGCGCTCTCCTCGAGCGCCGCCCGGGCCGCGGTGTACGACTCTCGGCTTGCCGCCTGCATCAACGCGCTCCGGCGGTCTCGAGCTCAGCCAGCGCCCGCTCGACGGTGCCGCGACGGCGCGCCTCGTCCTCCAGCGACTCGCCGACGATCTTGCCGGCGAGGCTGACGGCCAGGGCACCCATCTCGCCGCGCAGCTCGCGCACGATGCTCGCGCGCTCGCCGGACAGCTGCTCGCGACCGGCCGCGATGATGCGGTCGGACTCTTCCTTGGCCTTGGCCAGCACGTCGGCACGGATGCCCTCGGCGTCGGCCCGGGCCTCGTCGCGGATGCGGGCGGCCTCGGTGCGGGCCTCGGCCAGCTGCGCCTTGTACTGCGACAGCAGCGCGGCGGCCTCGGCCTGAGCCTTCTCCGCCTTGACCAGACCGCCTTCGATGGCCTCGACGCGCTGCTGGAACATGCTCTCCATACGCGGGAACACGTACTTGGTGAGCACGAAGAGCAGCACACCGAAGGCGATGAGGCCGACGATCACCTCGGCGATCGGCACGCCGAGCACGTTGTACGCGTGCCCTTCTTCAGCGATGTTCATAAGTCACTCCCCTTCGGTGGTGACCGGTCGCGGGCGACCGGTCACCGAACGTCTCGGCCTATGAACGCGTTACTTGACGAAGGCGAGCACGAAGCCCAGCAGGGCCAGCGCCTCGACGACGGCGAAGCCCATGAACATGTAGGCACGGGTCAGGCCCGCGCTCTCGGGCTGGCGGGCGGTCGCCTGGATGTAGGCAGCGAAGACCAGACCCACGCCGATGCCGGGGCCCAGGGCCGCGATGCCGTAACCGATGACGTTAAGGCTGCCGCTCATGTCGGTTTTCCTCCTGCGTTGGACGCGTGCCAGTCACGCGCACGTTTTTTGGTATGTAGGTACGAACGATCTTCAGTTGTGGATCGAAAGCAAAGGTGAAGGTCGCGCCGGGCGCGGATCAGTGCTCTTCGGAGATCGAGCTCTGGAAGTACGTCGCCGACAGCAGCGTGAAGACGTACGCCTGCAGGCTCAGGATGAAGAACTCGAACAGCGTCATGATGATCGCGAACGCCCAGCTGCCGAGTGCAGCCCCCTTGAGCAGCGCGCTCTGCGCGTTCCACAGCGCGACGCCGCCCAGCGTGAACACCAGCAGGATCAGGTGGCCGGCGAACATGTTGGCGAACAGACGGACCGACAGCGTGATCGGCCGCAGCACCAGGTTCGAGATGAACTCGATGGGCACCAGGATCGGGTGCACCCACCACGGGACGCCGGGCTGGACGCAGGCGTGCTTCAGGTAGCCGAGGACGCCGTGCTTGCGCATGCCCAGGTAGATGTAGATCAGCCACGTCATCACCGCGAGGACGATGGGGAAGGCCAGGTGCGAGTTCGGCGAGATCTGCGCGAACGGGATGATGCTCCAGAGGTTCGTCACCAGGACGAACAGGAACACCGTCGCGAGGTACGGCGCGAAGCGCACGCCCTCCTTGACGCCGATGATCTCACCGGCGATGTTGTTGCGCACGATGCCGTAGACCGACTCGGCCAGCCACTGCTTCTTGGTCGGCACGAGGGTCGGGGTGCGGTAGGTCACCAGGAAGAACACGATCACGATCGCGACGGCGATCCAGATCAGCAACGTCATCTTGGTGAAAGCGGGGCCCCAGAAGGTGCCCTCGAGGGACGGGATCAGGCTCTTGAAGTCGAAGCTGTCCACACTGGGAGGAAACTCCTCAGCAAGGAACCCCGGCTGCGTAATCAACCTGTCATCCTCCGTCGATCGGGTACGGTCACCCGTCCAGTCTCTTCACGGTCAAGAAGACTCCGGCGGCCGTGCCGCCGATCAACCCGATCAACAGCCCGACGTTGGGGAGTCCCAGCCACTTATCGATGAGCCACCCGACCCCTCCCCAGACCAGCATTCCGCCGAGGAGATACCCGATGGCCGCCCAACCCGCATCGGCGCCCGCAGGTAGGGGGCGCTTTGGAGGCTGGTCATCGGCCATGACGCGGCGAACAATATCAGCCACTTGGCGTAGGGGGACAAGCGCCCCCCAGCCCATCATGGCCAAGCTCACCTTGCCCTTCGTGACCAGTACTTACGTATTGGCTACGAGAGTCATCAATGTCTTGTTCGCGTTTTGTACATATTTCAGACGATTACTGTATCTTTTCTGCCGCTTGTCACACCCGACATCGGCCCGCCGATTGTCACATTTCCGCCCACGCGACGCCAGGCTCGCCCTCCGGCCGGCCGTCGGCGACCGCCGATGTCCCAGTTCCCTCACAGCGTGGCGAAGCACACAGTGAGACGGCGAGCGCCCACAGTCAAAGATCTACATTGCTTTACTTCCAGGTACCCGGTGAAATAGAGGAAACCCCTCGAACCTCCCGGCGGTGCTGAAGATGCGCAAGGCGATCGCCCCCTTGCTATTGGTGCTGGTCACAGCGTTAGGTGCCGGGTGCGAGCCGCGCGGCAACGATGACGCGTCCGCGACCAAACCGGTGCACTGCACCGTGGTGGTCGACGGCCCCAAGAAGAACGAGGAGACCGGCAAGGTCTCCGGCCAGGTGCGCTACCGCTGCGCCACGCCCGGGGCCGAGAATCTCACTCTGAAGATCCGCATCGAGCGGCGCGACGGGGACAAGTGGAGCGCCGTCGCCTCGAAGACGTACACGCTGAAGGGCAAGCAGACCTATGCGCCCGAGCTGAAGTACGAGGCCAAGGACGTGACCATCAGCTGCCGCGACGGCAGCTTCCGCACCGTCGTGGACTGGAGCCGCACCTCGCGCAAGGACACCGAGGGCGACAACCTGATCAGCGGCGCCGTGCGCGACCCGTGCAAGCCGAAGATCTTCGACTGATCACTTGATGAGGTCGACGTCCACGTACGGGATGCGGCTGTTCCACACGTGCCAGGCGTGGCCGACGGTCCAGGCGATCGCGGCCACGCCGATCCCGAGCGCCATCGGCTTCAGCCCCGCCCAGCCCGTCTGCGCGACCCTGGCCATGGCCAGGTACAGCACGGTGAACTTGATCGCGTACGTGGCCAGGCCCATCGTGAGCACCAGCTTCGGGTTGACCGAGTCCGCCCACGCGAGCACGAAGCTGGAGAACAGGTAGCTCACCGCGACCAGCGCGACGCCGGCGAGCACGCCGAGCGCGGCCGTGCCCCCGGCGACCAGCCAGCCGACCGGTGCCGCCACCGCCGCGACGGCGGCGGTGACACCGAGCATGTACGGCAGGAACCTCAGCCGCTTCGCCAACATCACGCCACCTCAAAGTCGATCATGAACTTGTGCCCGGGACACGCCGTCCAACCCTGCCATAAGTTCATGATCAACAACTAGAGAGGCTGGTCACGGGAGGGGGAGGAGGGTGGCCGTCAGGGGGGTGAGGACGTCCTGGATCTCGTCGGCGACGCGGGTGAAGACCTGGTCGCCGCGGCCCCAGGGGTCGTCGAGGTCGTCCTTGGGCTGGGCGGGTTCGCCGTTGCGGGCTGCCGCGACCGCCGCGACCAGGGCGATGCCGCGGTCGTGGACGGCGTCGGGGGTCGGCGCGGCGGAGGGCAGGGCGGCCAGGTCGACGGCGGGCAGCAGGCGGCCGAACTCGCCGAGCACGAAGGTGCGGTCGGCGGCGTCGGGACGCAGCGCGGTGACGTAGTCGTACTGGTCGGCGGTGGCGGTGAGGATCAGGTCCGCCGCCTCGATGTGGTCGGCGCGCAGCTTGCGGGCGCTGAAGCCGTCCGGGGAGGCGCCCCGGGCGCGCACCTGGCGCGCGGCGGGCGGGTTCATCTCCTCGCCCTCGTGCCAGCCGCCGGTGCCCGCGGAGTGGGACAGCAGCAGCTCCGACCCGTCGTACGACCCGCCCAGCGCCGCGGCGCGCTCGGTCACGGCCCGGGTGAGCAGGCGCTCGGCCATCGGCGAGCGGCAGATGTTGCCCATGCACACGTGCAGCACGGTGAACGGCGGCATCATGCCTCCCCGGGCCCGGCGATGTCGGGGGCGACCTCGCGCAGCTGCTCGATGTCGATCGCGCCCGCGCGCAGGATGCGGGGCCGGTCACCGGTCAGGTCGACGATGGTCGACGGCACCGGGTTGGGGCACTCCCCCGCCTCCAGGTACACGCTGACCTTGTAGCTGAGCTGCTCGCGGGCCTCCTCGGCGGTGACCGCGGCGGGGTTGCCGGTGAGGTTGGCCGACGAGACGGCCATCGGGCCGGTCTTGCGCAGCACCTCCAGCGCCACCGGGTGCAGCGGCATGCGTACGGCCACGGTGCCGCCGGTGTCGCCGAGATCCCATTGCAGACTCGGCGCCTGCTCGACCACGATGGTCAGTGCGCCGGGCCAGAACGCCTCGACCAGGTCCCGGGCGACGCCCGGCAGCCGCAGCACCAGCCCGTCGAGGGTGTGCCGGGAGCCCACCAGCACCGGCGGGGGCATGTGCCTGCCCCGGCCCTTCGCGCTGAGCAGGTTCGTCACCGCCCAGGGCTTGAAGGCGTCGGCGCCGATGCCGTACACCGTGTCGGTCGGCAGGACCACCAGGTCACCGCTGGAGACGGCGTCGATGGCGGCCTGGATGCCCCGGTCGCGTTCGACGACGTTACGACAGTCGTAGAGCCTCACGGTGAGCCAGTCTGTCACGTGGTTTTCACCTGATGCGAACCGCACCGTGCGACAGGCGTGACCTGTCGCTGATCAGGCGGTGCCCGCGCGGACCGCCGTGGTGAACCTCGGCCGCCCGGCCAGATCGAGATGCGTCGTGACCTCGTCGAACTCCGCCGACAGCAGCTCGCGCATGGCGTCGGTGTGCGTGTCGTCGTGCTCCATGCCGATCAGCCCGCCGGGCCGCAGCACCCGCGCCGAACGGGTGACGATCACCGGAATGAGATCCAGGCCGTCGGGTCCGGCGAAGACGGCGTCGTGCGGATCGTGCCCGACCTCCGGGGGTACGGCGACCGCCGACGGCACGTACGGCGGGTTGCACAGCACCAGGTCGACCGGTTCGGGCAGCGTGACGTCGCGCACGTCGCCCTCGACGACCACGACCCCGGTGCCCTCGACGTTGCGCCGCAGCCAGGGCAGCGCCTGCTCGCCGCGCTCGACGGCGTACACGCGGGCGTCGGGGCGGGCGTCGGCGACGGTCACCGCCAGCGCGCCGGTGCCGCTGCACAGGTCGAGCACGGTCGGCACCCGTACGTCGCGCAGCGCCTCGACCCCCCAGCGGGCCAGCAGCTCGGTCTCCGGGCGCGGGATGAACACGCCGGGCCCGACCAGCAGGTCCCGGCCCAGGAACGGGGCGGTGCCGGTCAGGTGCTGCAACGGGACGCGCTGCGCGCGCAGCTCCACCAGCCGGTCCAGCACCTCGGCCTGCTCGTCGCTGAGCTGCCCGATCAGCAGCAGCGCCCCGCGGGGCACGCCCAGCACATACGCCGCCAGCAGCTCGGCGTCGACGCGCGCGGAGTCCACGCCCGCCGCCGCCAGCCGGGCCGCAGCCTGCCGCAGCCGCACCGACAGCCCCACCGCTCCGCTCATCCGATCACCGTATCCGCAGGCGGGAAACCGGTTGCCCCGGGCGGGAGCTTTTCGCGAGGGTGGGCGCATGGCACTGGTGCAGGCCGAAGGGCTGACGAAGATCTTCCGTCGGCCGCAGAAGGATCCGGGCTTGCGCGGCTCGCTGAAACACCTGGTCCGGCCCAGGTACAAGGACTTCACCGCGGTCGACGGGATCGACCTGTCCATCGAGGCGGGCGAGTCGGTGGCGTACGTCGGGCCCAACGGCGCCGGCAAGTCGACCACGATCAAGCTGCTCACCGGCATCCTGGTGCCCACGGCGGGCACGGTCCGGGTGGCCGGGGCGACCCCGCACGTGGACCGGATGGACAACGCGCGCAACATCGGCGTGCTGTTCGGCCAGCGCACCCAGCTGTGGTGGGACCTGCCGGTCCGCGAGTCGCTGAACCTGCTGCGCGACATGTACGACCTGACCCCCGCCGCCTACCGCGAGCGCCTGGACCGGCTCGACGCCGTGCTCGACCTGGGCGACCTGCTGCCGGTGGTGGCCCGCAAGCTGTCGCTGGGCCAGCGGATGCGCGCCGACCTGGCCGCCGCGCTGCTGCACACCCCGCGCATCGTCTACCTCGACGAGCCCACCATCGGCCTGGACATCTCGGTGAAGGACAAGGTGCGGCAGTTCCTGCGCGAGCTGCGCGCCGACGGCACCACGCTGATGCTGACCACCCACGACCTCGGCGACATCGAGGACGTGTGCGAGCGCATCGTGATCATCGACGAGGGCCGGATCATCTTCGACGGGCCGCTGGCGCAGATGAAGGACCGGTTCGCGCGTACCCGGCGGATGCGGCTGCAACTGGCGGAGGCCGTGCCGGTGGCGCGGCTGGCGGCGCGGCTGCCCGACGTCGAGGTGCTGCCGGGCGCCGGGCCGCAGGAGGTGACGGTGGTGTTCGACCGGTTCAGCCATACCGCCGGGCAGGTCATCGCGGCGGTGCTCGGTGTGGTCGAGGTCGGCGAGCTGCACCTGGACGAGCCCGCGATCGAGGACGTGGTGCGCAAGGTGTACGCCGGGGAGCTGCTCGTATGACGCCGTACCTGTCGCTGTGGCGGATGTCGACCCGCCGGATCATGACGTACCGGCTGAGTTCGCTCATCTCCTGGATCGGCGGCGGCCTGTTCCTGGCCTCGTCGCTGGCGGTGTGGCACGCGCTGCTCGCCGACGGCGGGATCGCCGGGTACGACTGGCCGCACATGAAGACGTACCTGCTGGTGGGCTGGGCCTCCGGGGCGGTCGGCTCGGCCTACGGCGACTGGTGGATGGCCGAGCGGATCCAGACCGGCCAGGTGGCGATCGACCTGACCAAGCCGATCGACTACCAGTGGGCCCGGTTCAGCGAGCACATGGGCGGGCTGGCGCTGGAGTTCGCGGCGATCGCGGTCGCGGGCACCGGCATGATCGTGCTGACCGGCGGCATCCCGGTGCCGTCACCGCAGCAGGCGCTGCTGTTCGCGGCCAGCTTCGCGATGGTGCCGCCGCTGAAGTTCACCATCGCGTACTTCACCACGATGACCTGCTTCTGGACGCAGAACTTCATGGGCGTCTCCTGGGCCAAGGACGGGCTGGTGATGCTGTTCAGCGGGGCGATGATCCCGCTGGCGCTGCTGCCCGCGTGGCTGGGCGGGCTCGCCGCGGTGCTGCCGTTCGCCAGCATCACGGCCACCCCGGCGGCGCTGCTGCTCGGCCAGGCGACCGGCCTGGACGCGCTGCGGCTGCTGGCGGTGCAGGCGGGGTGGGTGCTGGCGCTGTGGTGGGCGGCCCGGCTGGTGTGGCGGCGCGCGCTGCGCGCCCTGACCGTGCACGGAGGCTGACGATGCTGCGCACACTGCGGATCTACCGGCGCGGGCTGGGTGCCAACCTGCGCGCCGTGCTGGAGTACGAGGCCGACTTCTGGATCCTCGTCGTCGCCGGCGCCCTGTTCCAGACCCTGAACCTGCTGTTCCTCAAGTCGGTCTTCACCCACGTGCCGACCCTCAACGGCTGGACGTTCCCGGAGGCGCTGCTGCTGATGGGCATGTTCGGGGTGGTCATCGGGACCGGACCGCTGTTCTTCGAGGGCACCTGGCGGTTGGCCGGGAAGATCAACCACGGCGAGCTGGACTATGCGCTGGTGCGGCCCGCCCCGGTGCCGGTGCAGGTGATCAGCGGCGGGATCGGGCTGCACGGCATCGGCGACATGCTCGCCGGGGGCACCATGATCGTCTGGGCGCTGGCGCACCTGGACGTGGACTGGTCGCCGCTGCGGGTGGTGACGGCGGTGGTGCTGCTGGCCAGCGCGGTGACGGTCAACCTGTCGATGGTGGTGCTGGGCAACTGCGCGTCGTTCTGGATCGCGGGGCCGCACCCGTTCTTCGCGGTGACCCTGAACAACATCAACAACCTGGTGCGGTACCCGATCGGGATCTTCAGCCTGGCGGTGCGGGCGCTGCTGACGCTGGTCGTCCCGTGGGGGTTCATGACGTACTTCCCCGTCGCCTGGCTGCTGGACAAGCCGTCCCCGTGGATCGGGCTGCTGACCCCGCTGGCCGCCCTGTACCTGGCGCTGCTGGCCCGCACGGTCTTCCGAGCGGGCCTGCGCCGCTACGACAGCGCCGGCCACTGACCCACCCCGCACACCCACCCCGTCACCGACCCGCGCCGCCCACCGTTACCAACCCCGTTTTTCATAGACGTTGGCCTATTACATCGACTGAGCGAAGATCGAAGTCGACGTCATAGGCCAACGTCTATGAAAAACGGGGTTGGTCGGGGTGACCGCGGCGTCAGGTGAGCTCGGCTGTGGTTCGGTTCGTCTCGCGGTTACTGGCGGGAGAGTTCCGTCTCGCCGGCCAGGCGTGCCGCGCGGTCGGCGGTGGTGAGGGCGTCGAGGACGCCGTCCATCTCCCCGCCCATCGCGATGTCGAGGTTGTACGCCGTGTACCCGATCCGGTGGTCGGTGATCCGGTTCTGCGGGTAGTTGTACGTGCGGATCCGCTCCGACCGGTCCACCGTGCGGATCTGCGCCTTGCGCGCGTCGGCGGCCGCGGCGGCCGCCTGCTCCTCGGCGTACTGCGCGAGCTTGGCGCGCAGCATGCGCATGGCCTTGTCCTTGTTCTGCAGCTGCGAGCGCTCGTTCTGGCAGGTCACCACGGTGCCGGTCGGGATGTGCGTGATGCGCACCGCCGAGTCGGTGGTGTTGACGGACTGGCCGCCCGCGCCCTGCGACCGGTACACGTCGATCCGCAGGTCGTTGAGGTCGATCTCGACCTCGGTCTCCTCCGCCTCCGGCATGACCAGCACGCCCGCGGCCGAGGTGTGGATGCGGCCCTGCGACTCGGTGGCGGGCACGCGCTGCACCCGGTGCACGCCGCCCTCCCACTTCAGCCGCGACCAGACGCCGTTGCCGCCCTCGGGCACGCCCCGGGTCTTGATGGCGACCGAGACGTCCTTGACGCCGCCCAGGTCGGAATCCTGCGAGTCGAGCACCTCGGTCAGCCAGCCGTGCTTCTCGGCATAGCGCAGGTACATGCGCAGCAGGTCCCCGGCGAACAGGGCCGACTCCTCGCCGCCCTCGCCGGACTTGATCTCCAGGATCACGTCCTTGCCGTCGTTGGGGTCGCGCGGGGCCAGCAGCTCGGCGAGCTTCTCCTCCAGCTCGGGCAGCCGCTGCTCCAGCGCCACCGCCTCGGCGGCGAAGTCGGGGTCGACCGGGGCCAGCTCGCGCGCGGCCTCCAGGTCGGCGCGGGTGGCCGACAGCTCGCCCGCGGTCTTGTGGATGGGGGTCAGCTCGGCGAAGCGCCGCCCCACCTTGCGCGCGGCAGCCTGGTCGGCGTGGATCGACGGGTCCGCCAGCCTCGCCTCCAGGTCCGAGTACTCGGCCAGCAGGGCGTCGAGACGTTCGTTGCTCATGTCCGAATCCTCCCTAGAAACGATGCTTGCGGGCAACAGCACGACGCCCGCCCCGTGAGACACGGAGCGGGCGCCGGAAAGACAGCTACTTGGCGTCCTTCTTCTGGACCTTGGCGTACTTGGCCTGGAACTTGGCGACCCGGCCGGCGGTGTCCAGGACGCGCTGCTTGCCCGTGTAGAACGGGTGGCAGGCGCTGCAGGTCTCAGCGTGGATGGCGCCACCCTTGGCGGTGCTGCGGGTGACGAAGGTGTTGCCGCACGAGCAGGTGACGGTCGTCTCCTGGTACTGCGGGTGGATACCGGACTTCATAGCCTCGGTCCTTTCAAGTCGTGGGCGCTGGGTCGCCGTCATCGCGTACCGCGCTCGCGCGGGCCGCTCGGGCGTGAACCAGACCCGGTCTGGCCGACTGACCAGTATGCCACCTATCTCGGATGCGCCATGCGGCGGTCTCTCGGTAGCGTCACCGGCCATGTCCCCCCTCGCAACAACGACACTGGATGCTCTGTTCCCGGCCGACGCGCTTGAGCGCGCCCTGACCGAGGGACTGGTGCGCAGGCAGCGGCACCCGCACCTGCCGTTGACGATCTTCAACTACACCGAGAAGTGCGTGTATGCGAACACCTGGGACACGGTGACCCTTTCCTGCCGCGGCCTGATCACCGACGACACCGGTGCCGTGCTGGCGCGCCCGCTGGCGAAGTTCTTCAACCACGGCCAGCCGGGCGCGGCCCAGATCGGCCTGGACGAGCCGGTGCAGGTCACGGACAAGGCGGACGGGTCACTCGGTGTGATCTACCCGACCGCGGACGGCCCGGCGGTGGCCACCCGCGGGTCGTTCAACTCCGACCAGGCGCGGCACGCCACCGACCTGCTGCGCAAGCGGTACCCGCACTGGGCGCCGCCGGCCGGGCGGACCGTGCTCGTGGAGATCATCTACCCGGCGAACCGGATCGTCGTCGACTACCGCGGCATGAACGACCTGATGCTGCTCGGCGCGGTCGACGTCGCCACCGGGCGCTCGTACGGCCCCGAGGGCGTGCCGGACTGGCCCGGCCCGGTGGTCGAGGTCTTCGGGTACGCGACGTTCGCCGAGGCGCTGGCGGCACCCGCCCGCCCCGGCCGCGAAGGCCTGGTCGTGCGCGCGACCGGCCCGGACACCCGCGTGAAGATCAAATATGAGGACTACCTGCACCTGCACCGGATCATCTACGGTCTGCACGCCCGTGGCATCTGGGAGGCGCTGGGCGCCGGGGCGACGGTCGCGCAGATCGCCGAGCCGGTGCCCGACGAGTTCCACGCCTGGATCACGTCGGTCGCCGACCGGCTGCGCACCGAGACGGCCACCCGGTCCGCCCAGGTCGAGCAGGCGTACGCCCAGATCCTGGCGGACCTGCCCGAGGGCTGGACCCGCAAGGACTTCGCGCTCGTCGCCGGGCGCCACGAGCTGCGCGGCTACCTGTTCGCACGGCTGGACGGCAAGGACTACCGGCCCGCCCTCTGGTACTCCGTACGGCCGGAGGCGAGCGAGACCCCGCACGGCCGTACCTTCGACGACGAGTAGCCCGACCCCGGAGAGCAGCGACATGCCCACCCTGACCATCACGCCGACTCTCACGATCACGAGGGGCCTGCCCGGCTCCGGCAAGACCACCTGGGCCAAGACCCAGGCCGCCGCAGTCCGCGTCAACCGCGACGACCTGCGCCGCATGCTGCACGGCGGCAACCTCGGCGAGGGCTGGGCCGAGCACCAGGTCACCGTGGCCCAGCGCGCCCAGGTCGAGGCGCTGCTGCGCGCCGGGGTCGACGTGATCTGCGACGACACCAACCTGCGCGCGAAGGTGGTGCGCGAGCTGGCCGAGCTCGCCGCCGCCTGCGGCGCCCGCAGCGTGCTGCGCGACTTCACCGACGTGCCCCTCCAGACCTGCCTCGACCGCGACGCGGCCCGCCCCGAGGGCGACCGGGTCGGCGCCGAGGTGATCCTGCGCATGCACGAGCGCTACCTGGCCGGGCACCGGACCGACCTCACGCTGCCCGAGCCGGGGGTGCACCGCACCTACACGCCCCCCGCGGACGCGCCCCGGGCGATCCTGGTCGACCTGGACGGCACCGTGGCGCTGATGGGCGCGCGCAGCCCGTACGACCACACCCGCGTGCACCTGGACCTGCCCAACCAGCCGGTCATCGACGCGGTCCGCGCGCTGCACGCGGCGGGCCACACGGTGGTCTACTGCTCCGGCCGGGTCGACGCGTGCCGGGAGGCGACCGCCGCCTGGCTGGACGAGCACGTCGGCGTCCCGTACGCGGGCCTGCACATGCGCCGCACCGGCGACCAGCGCAAGGACTCCGTCGTCAAGCAGGAGATCTTCGAGCGGGAGCTGCGCGACAGCTGGCACGTCGTGGCCGTGCTCGACGACCGCAACCAGGTGGTGCGGATGTGGCGCGAGCTGGGCCTCACCGTCTTCCAGGTCGCCGACGGCGCCTTCTAGCCCCCAGAGTAAGCAAGGGCACCCTCTTGACGTATTACGTAGCGGAGGGTGCCCTTCTTAACATGGGTTGACAGACGTCAGTACAAGGGGACCTACGGTGACCAAGCTGTCGCAGAAGCTCACCCGGGACGGGACGGCCACGCTGCCCGCCGCGGTGACCGTCACGCCGGACGAGTACGACACGCTGCCCCCCGACAGCCGCATCGAGCTCCTGGACGGAGTCCTGCGCCCCATGACGCCACCGACGGCGCGGCATCAGATCGTCATGATGCGGCTGGTCACCGCGCTGCTGCGCCGCTGCCCGCCCGCCCTGGCCGCCCTGCACGAGCAGGAGATCCGGCTCGCCGACGACCTGCGCCGCAACCCCGACGTGCTGGTCGTCCGCGCCGCCGCGGTCAACCTGGACTGGTTCAGCTTCCCGCCGCACGAGGTGGTGCTGGCCGTGGAGATCGTCAGCCCGGGTACGCAGACCGCCGACCGCAAGCACAAGCCGGCCGAGTACGCCGACGCCGGCATCCCCTACTACTGGCGGATCGAGCCGACCCCGATCTTCGCGGTGCACACGTTCCACCTGGCCGAGACCGACGTCTACGAGTCGACCGGCGTCTTCGGCGCGGGCGAGTTCATCACCGTGCCGGGCCTGGACTGGGCCGCCATCCCAGTCACCGAGCTGATCCCGTAGTCCGTACACGCGAAGAGGGCCGACCCCGCCGGGGTCGGCCCTCTTTCCGCGCTGACGTCACTCGCCGGGAGTGGTCTTCGCGATCTGCATCAGGAACTCGATGTTGGTGCGGGTCTGCTTCAGCTTGTCCAGCAGCAGGTCCAGCGCCGCCTGCGAGTCCAGCGAGTGCAGGACCTTGCGCAGCTTGTGCACGATCACCAGCTCCTCCGGCGCCAGCAGGATCTCCTCCTTGCGGGTGCCGGACGGGTCGATGTCGATCGCCGGGAAGATGCGCTTGTCCGCGATCTTGCGGTCGAGCTTGAGCTCGGCGTTACCCGTGCCCTTGAACTCCTCGAAGATGACCGTGTCCATCATCGAACCGGTCTCCACCAGCGCCGTGGCGAGAATGGTCAGCGAGCCGCCGTTCTCGATGTTGCGGGCCGCGCCGAGGAAGCGCTTGGGCGGGTAGAGCGCGGTCGAGTCGATACCACCGGACAGGATGCGGCCGGAGGCCGGCGCCGCCAGGTTGTACGCCCGGCCCAGACGCGTGATCGAGTCCAGCAGCACCACCACGTCGTGACCCAGCTCGACCAGGCGCTTGGCCCGCTCGATCGCCAGCTCGGCGACGGTGGTGTGGTCCATCGGCGGCCGGTCGAAGGTCGAGGCGATGACCTCGCCCTTCACCGAGCGCTGCATGTCGGTGACCTCTTCGGGCCGCTCGTCCACCAGCACCACCATCAGGTGGCACTCGGGGTTGTTCGTCGTGATCGCGTTGGCCAGGGCCTGGAGCACCATGGTCTTACCGGCCTTGGGCGGCGACACGATGAGCGCGCGCTGGCCCTTGCCGATCGGCATGACCAGGTCTATCACCCGCGTGGTCAGGATCTGCGGCTCGGTCTCCAGGCGCAGGCGCTCCTGCGGGTACAGCGGAGTGAGCTTGTAGAACTCGGGACGGCGGCGGGCCTCATCGGGCTCCATGCCGTTGACCGTGTCCAGCCGGACCAGCGGGTTGTACTTGTCGCGACGCTGCTCGCCGCTTCCGCTCTCGCGGGGCGAGGTCCGCACGGCGCCGGTGATCGCGTCACCGCGGCGCAGACCGTACTTCTTGACCTGCGACATCGACACGTAGACGTCGTTCGGGCCCGCCAGGTAGCCGGTGGTGCGCACGAAGGCGTAGTTGTCGAGCACGTCGACGATGCCGGCGACCGGCACCAGGACGTCGTCCTCGCTCACCTGCGGCTCGGCACCGCCGCCACCGCCGCTGCCGGTCTCGCGCTCGCGGCCGCGCGACCGGCGGTCGCGGAACCGGCTGCGCCGCCCGCGGCGGCCGTCGCCGTCCTCGTCACCGTCGAAGTCCCGCTCGCGCGGCGCCCGGTCGGCGTTGCGCTCACCGCGGTCGGCGGTGCGCTCGGCACGCTCCTCACGCGGACCCCGCTCGGCACGCTCCTCGCGCGGACCCCGCTCGGCACGCTCCTCACGCGGGCCCCGCTCGGCACGCTCCTCACGCGGGCCCCGGTCGGCACGCTCCTCACGCGGGCCCCGGTCGGAGCGCTCGCCGCGGTCCCCGCGGTCACCACGCTCTCCCCGCTCGCCGTTGCGCTCCCGGCGCGACTCGCGGCGGCCTTCGCCCCGCTCGCGGCCCTCGGGGGCGCCGGCGGGCGCCTCAGCCTCACCACGCGGCTCCGGCGCCCCGCGGCGGCTACGACGCTCGCCACGCGGCTCGGAACCCTCCGCGCCGGCGGGCTCGGCCGCGGTCTCGCGGACCTCGGCCCGCACCTCCTCGCGCGCCGGCGCGGCGGCCGCGGCGACGTCAGCGCGGGGGCGCGGAGCGCCGCCGCCCTGGCTGGCCGTGATCGCGGCGATCAGCTCGCCCTTGCGCATGCGTGCGGTGCCCGTGATGCCCAACCCCGCCGCGAGAGTCTGCAGCTCAGGCAGCAGCTTCGCAGAGAGACCGCTGCCGGCAGTACGGCGGCGCCGGCCGGTGGAGGCGTCGTCAGCGACGTGGGAGACATCCGACGTCATGTCGGTGGTGTCGCTCAATGGATTCCTTCCCTCGATTGGCCGGGGCAGCCCGGGTCTTCTTTCGACAGTGGCGGCCGGGCGGCCTCGGATACCCGTGGGTACTCATCGCGAGCCCTACGGGGGTTTTTGCGCAGTCTCGACGGTGTTCCCTCTCCGTCCAGAAGCGACGGCAGGACACCAGGAGCGTGCGATCAGGCTGCGGCAGGCGTAGACAGGGGGTGGACGGCCGTATTGTCAGGCAAACGTGTCCGTCTGAACCGAGCTCCGGTTGCGCCGCCCCGCACAAGATCGGGCGCTTCGCGGCTGTGCTGCCCTAGAGCGTAATCAACGACTCAGACCAGCGGCAACACCGGGCTACTCGGCGTGTCTGAACTGCTGCAAAAGTCAGGTGATACGCCCCGGTTTCTAACACGGGATCCTACCTTCGCATACGACCGCCCCGCCAGCGTTCACGGCAATACTGTGGGACACCCAACTGCCGTCCGGCGTGAAATCGGACGGCAGGGCCGAGAGCACCAGTACGCTGGGCCCGGCCCCGCTGACCACGGCCGCCGCGCCGGCGGCGCGCAGCCGCGCGACCAGCTCGGCTGTCTGCGGCATGCCCGGGGCGCGGTAGTCCTGGTGGAGCCGGTCCTCGGTGGCCTCGTAGAGCAGCCCCGGCTCGGCCGTCAGCGCGTGCACCAGCAGCGCCGAGCGGCCCGCGTTGAACGCCGCGTCGGCGTGCGGCACCTGCGGCGGCAGCGCCGCGCGGGCCTGCGCCGTGAAGCCCCGCACCGCGGGCACGAACACGGTGGGCCGCACCCCGGGGGCCACCGGCAGCGACACGGCCCGGGCGGCGTCGGCGCCGCCCCAGGCGATGGTGAATCCGCCCAACAGGCAGGGCGCGATGTTGTCGGGGTGGCCCTCGATGCGGCCGGCGATGCGCACCTCGTCGGCCCGGCTCAGGCGGCCGCCCGCCAGGGCGTTGGCCAGGGTCACCCCGGCCACGATCGCGGCGCTGGACGATCCCATGCCCCTGGCCTGCGGTATCCGGTTGCGGCAGTGCAGGCCGAGGCCGGCGGGCTGGGCGCCCAGCTCGGCGAAGGTCTCCCGCATCGCGCGTACGACCAGGTGCGTGTCGTCGGCGGGCAACTCGCCGGCGCCCTCGCCCTCGACCGTCACGCTGGTCCTGCCGTCCTCGGTCACCCAGGCGGTGACCTCGTCGCACAGGTCCAGCGCCAGCCCCAGGGCGTCGAAGCCGGGGCCGAGGTTCGCGCTGGTCGCCGGGGCCAGCACCGTGCGGGCGCCCGGACCGAAGGTGATCGTCACGGGGTCAATATAGGTCTGCGGCGCTGGTCGCCCACCGGTACGGTGTGGCCGTTGTCCACCCCTCGGGAGATCCCATGAACCTCGTCGACCCCGCCGAGCTCGCCTGGGCCGTGCCGGCCCTGTTCCTTCCGCTGGTGCTGCTGGTCGGCCTCGTGCTCGCGCTGGTCATGCGCAAGCGGCTGGGCGCCGTCGCCACCACTTTGATCCTCGCCGGCTGCGTGGTCGGCATCGTGCATTTCGGCTTCGCCTTCTGGTGGTCCTACTGGGGCGTGCGCATGGTCCTGTCGGCCACCTACCAGAGCGGCGGCTACCAGAACCACCTCATGACGATCCGCGTCGTCAGCACCCTGCTCTCCGTCAGCCAGGTGCTCTGGGTGTCGCTGCTGCTCGCGGGTGCCTTCGTCGGCCGCAGGAGGCCGCAGGCGGCGCCGGTCGATCCGGCCGCGCTGGCGCCGCGTCCGGGCGAGTCCGAGTGGACGGTGCCGCCCGTAGTCTGAGCACCGTCCACTTCGGCCTGTCAGTCTTCGGACTCGTCGTCCTCGACGGTGGCGGTGGGGCGGTCGACCGGCCGCCCCACCGACTTCAGCGCGGCGCGCAGCGCGTACTCGATCTGCGCGTTGACGCTGCGCAGGTCGTCGGCGGCCCAGCGGGCGATGGCGTCGTGGACCGCCGGATCCAGCCGCAGCAGCAGCTTCTTGCGCTCAGCCACCGCGTCGTCCTCAGTAGAGGGTGCCCGCGTTGACGACCGGCTGTGCGGCGCGGTCGCCGCACAGGACCACCAGCAGGTTGGACACCATCTGCGCCTTGCGCTCCTCGTCCAGCTCGACGACACCCTGCTCGCGCAGCTGCTCCAGCGCGCCGGAGACCATCCCCACGGCTCCCTCCACAATGGTCGCGCGGGCGGCCACGATCGCCTGCGCCTGCTGGCGGGCGAGCATCGCCTGAGCGATCTCCGCAGCATAGGCCAGATGCGTGATCCGCGACTCCACCACCTCGACCCCGGCCAGGGCGACGCGCTCGCGCAGCTCGGCGGTCAGCTCGTCGCTGACGGCGGCGCTGTCGCGCAGGCTGGTGCGGTCGGTGCCGTGCGCCTCGTACGGGTAGCTGGTGGCCAGGTGCCGCACCGCGGTCTCGGCCTGCACCTCGACGAAGTTCACGAAGTCGTCGACGGCGAACTTCGCCGCGTACGTGTCCACCACGCGCCACACCACCACGGCGGCGATCTCGACGGGGTTGCCGTCGGCGTCGGAGACCTTGAGACGGTTGGACTCGAAGTTGCGGACCCGCTTGGAGATCTTGGTCTTCTCCGTCAGCGGCCAGGTCCAGTGGAACCCGGGCGTGTCGATCGTCCCCGCGTAGCTGCCGAAGAACTGGATCAGCCGGGCGTCGTTCGGGCTGATCACGATGAATCCCGTGCAGACCAGGGTGATCAGCAGCGCCGCGGCCACCGCGGTGATGCCGATGACGGCGTCACCGCCCGGCTTGTCGGCGTACACCGCGACGACCGTGATCGTGGCCGCCAGCATCGCCAGCGCCACCAGTACGAGCAGGAACCCGGAGACCCGGAACGCCCGCTTCTGCATGACCCGCCTCCCCCAATATCGAAGTGATATCACCACGCTAGCACCCCCTCCCCAATCCGCGCACGGGGGCGGCGCTGTGGCAGCAGTTTCGGGGAAACTGCTGGAATCTCGGGGCCCGTTCCTGCACTTTCCCCGAAACTGCACGAACCCCGCCCGAGGTGTCGGGCGGGGTTCGGCGAGCGGGGCAGGGTGGGTCAGTCGGCGACGGCCAGGGCGGGGCCGGCCGTGACGTGGCGGGGCAGGCGGCGGGTGACCAGGCGCCAGCCGACGGCGTACAGCAGCGTGGTGGTGGCGCAGCAGGCGATCAGCAGCCGCACGTCCACCGAGTCCACGAAGAAGCCCACGGTCAGCTGCGACACCGTCACCGCCAGCATGGCGATCATCTGGTCGCTGGCGCCGACCCGGCCGCGCAGTTCGTCGGGCACCTCCTGGGCCAGGGCGTAGTTCGACATCACCCAGTTGCCGCCGCCCGCCGCGTGCGCGACGAAGATGCCCGCGAGCACCAGCGGGAACCAGGTCGCCATCGACACCCCGAGGTAGGCCAGCCCGTACGTCGACATGGAGATGGCCAGGGCCGGGAACAGCCAGTGCGGGCGGGCCAGGGCGGCGCGGAAGACGAACGGGCCGACCAGGCTGCCCAGCCCCCGGATCGCGAACATCAGGCCCAGCCCGCGCGGCCCGACCCCGAACGCCATGGCCAGCACCGGGAACGTGGCCAGCAGGCCGTTGCCCACGCCGACGGCCGACTTGACGGTCACCAGCGCCAGCAGGCGCGGCTCGCGGCGCAGGAAGCGGTTCGCCTCGGCGATCGCCGCGAAGGCCGGCCGCTGCTCGGCCCGGCCCGGCAGCTGCGTCGGGCGGTGGATGCCCGAGGTGAGCAGGGCGGCGCCGACCAGGCCGACCGCGACCAGCCCGAAGCACGCGTACGGGCTCAGCCAGGCGCTGACCACGCCGCCCATCGAGGAGGCCAGCACCGTGACCGTGCCCCAGGCGGAACCGTGCACCGCCATCGCGGGCGACAGGTCGCTGCGGTCGACCAGGTTCGGCATGGCCGCGTTGGCGGCCGGGGTGTAGAAGGCCTTCGCCCCCGACAGCGCCGCCACCGACACCAGCGCGATCGGGCCCGCCCAGGGCCCGTGCACCAGGAACAGGCCGACCACGGCGATCAGGGCGGACAGGTTGGAGGTGATGAGGATGCGCTTGCGGTCGAACCGGTCCGCGATCGTCCCCGCGTACGGCAGCAGCAGCGCGACCGTGCCGGTCTCGGCCGCCAGCGCCAGGCCGCCCCACAGCCCCTGCCCCGTCTTCTCGTTGAGCAGCAGCAACAGGGGGACCATGACGAACCAGTCCGCGCCGAAGACGATCAGCTCGGCCAGGAACAGCCGCCGGAAGTCACGGTTACGCGTAAGGACCCGAAGCACAGAGGCACCGTACACCTGGGATGATCCGGGGTGTCGGCACCCGCCCATGTTTTCCACCACATACGCCGACCGCCGCCTACCCGGAGCGGGTGGCGGCGGCGGGCGTGGTGCGGCTCAGGCGAGGTTGAGTTCGCGGGCGGCGGCCAGCGGGTCGTTGCCGATGGTGGTCGGCGCCGGAGCCGTCGAGATGGCCCACTCGGGGTCCTTGAGGCCGTGGCCGGTGACGGTGCAGACGATCCGCGAGCCGGCCGGGACCTTGCCCGCGGCGGCGCTCTGGAGCAGACCCGCGACGCTGGCCGCCGAGCCGAGCTCGACGAAGACGCCCACCTCGCGGGCGAGCAGCCGGTATGCCGAGAGGATCTCGCGGTCGGTGACCGCCTCGATCAGGCCGTTGGACTGGTCGCGGGCGTCGAGGGCCTTGGTCCACGAGGCCGGGTTGCCGATGCGGATCGCCGTCGCGATCGTGGACGGGTTGGCCACCACGGCGCCGTCGACGATCGGGGCGGAACCGGCAGCCTGGAAGCCGTACATCCGGGGGGTGTGCGTGGCGTTGCCCGCCGTCGCGTCCTCCTGGTAGCCCATCCAGTACGCGCTGATGTTGCCCGCGTTGCCGACCGGCAGGCAGTGGATGTCCGGCGCGTCGCCCAGCGCCTCGACGATCTCGAACGCGGCGGTCTTCTGGCCGTGCAGCCGGTCGATGTTGACCGAGTTGACCAGCGCCACCGGGTAGTCCTGGGCCAGCTTGGCGGCCATGCTCAGGCAGTCGTCGAAGTTGCCGCTGACCTGGAGCAGCTTCGCGCCGTGCACGAGGGCCTGGGCCAGCTTGCCCAGTGCGATCTTGCCCTGCGGCACGAGGACGGCGCAGGTGATGCCCGCGCGCGCGGCGTACGCGGCGGCGCTGGCGGAGGTGTTGCCGGTCGAGGCGCAGATGATCGCCTTCGCGCCCTCCTCGACCGCCTTGGAGACCGCCAGGGTCATGCCGCGGTCCTTGAAGGAGCCGGTCGGGTTGGCGCCCTCGACCTTCAGGTAGACGTCACAGCCGGTGCGGTCGGACAGCACCGGTGCCGGGACCAGGGGCGTGTTGCCCTCGTGCAGCGTGATCACGGGCGTCTTCTCTGACACCGGCAACCGGTCGCGATACTGCTCGATCAATCCACGCCACATGCTGGCCCCCTTACCGACGGTCATCGGCTACCTTGCCCGTTCAACGGCCCACCCACCACCTGGGTTCCACCCAGCGGGACATGAATCCCACCGGCAGGCAGAGCCCGGACAACACCGCCATGGTACGAGCGCCCCCGGCCCCTCTCCCCCGCCGCCCCGTGCGGGTTAGAACTCGACGCGGAGGAGGCTGGCTACGGCGCGGACGAAGTCGAGGGTGCGCAGTTCGGAGACGGTGGCCGAGAGGGCGGCGTCGGGGGCCGAGTGGGTGACGATGACCAGGATGGCCTCGTCGCCCCGGCCGGACTGGTTGACCGTGGCGATGGAGACGCCGTGCTTGGCGAAGACCCCGGCGACGGCGGCGAGCACACCCGCGCGGTCCTCGACGTCCAGCGACACGTGGTAGCGGGTGCGCACCTCGCCCATCGGGCGCACCGGCAGGTCGGCGTAGGCGGACTCGCTCGCGGCGCGTACGCCCGCGAGGCGGTTGCGGCCCACCGCGACCAGGTCGCCCAGCACCGCGCTGGCGGTCGGGGCGCCACCGGCGCCGCGGCCGTAGAACATCAGCTGCCCGGCCGCGTCGGCCTCGACGAAGACCGCGTTGAACGACTCGTTGACCCCGGCCAGCGGGTGGGTCCGCGGGATCATCGCCGGGTGCACGCGCACGCTGACGCCGCCGTCGACGGTGCGGGTGGCGATGCACAGCAGCTTGATCACGCAGCCCATGGCCTTGGCGCTGGCCACGTCGGCCGCGCTGACCTCGGTGATGCCCTCGCGGTAGACGTCGGCGGCGCGCACCCGGGTGTGGAACGCGAGGCTGGCCAGGATCGCCGCCTTGGCGGCGGCGTCGAAGCCCTCGACGTCGGCGGTCGGGTCGGCCTCGGCATACCCGAGGGCGGTGGCCTCTTCGAGGGCCTCGTTGAACCCGGCGCCGGTGCTGTCCATCGCGGACAGGATGAAGTTGGTGGTGCCGTTGACGATGCCGGTGACCTGCATGATGCGGTCGCCGTGCAGCGACTCGCGCAGCGGGCGCAGCAGCGGGATGGCCCCGGCGACGGCAGCCTCGTAGTACAGGTCGGCGCCGCCCTCGGCGGCGGCGTCGTGCAGGCTGCCGCCGTCCTCGGCCAGCAGGGCCTTGTTGCCGGTGATGACGCTCTTGCCGGCGCGCAGCGCCTCGACCAGCCAGGTGCGCGCGGGCTCGATGCCGCCGACGACCTCGATCACCACGTCGACGTCGTCGCGCTTGACCAGGCCCAGCGCGTCCGTGGTGAACAGGCTCGGGTCGACCGGCAGCCCGGCCCGGTCGCGCCCGCCCCGGCGCACGGCGATGCCGACCAGCTCGATCGGCGCGCCGATGCGCGCCGTCAGGTCGGCGGCCTGCTCGTGCAGCAGCCTCACGACCTCCGAGCCGACCGCGCCACACCCCAGCAGCGCCACCTTGAGCGAGTCAGCCACTTCGTCTCCCCGATGCGATCCGGCAGGGGGCGGCGCCCCCTAGCCCACGTCCAACGCCAGGAGATCGTCCTCGGTCTCCCGGCGCACGATCACCCGTGCCTGCCCGTCCCGTACGGCCACCACCGGCGGCCGCGGGACGTGGTTGTAGTTGCTCGCCATGCTCCGGCAGTAGGCACCGGTCCCCGGCACCGCAATAAGATCTCCGGGCTTCACGTCGGCGGGCAGGAATTCATCCTTCACCACCACGTCCCCGGCTTCACAATGTTTTCCCACCACGCGGGCGAGAATCGGCTCCGCCTGTGACGAGCGTGACGCGAGCGTCGCGCTGTACGACGCGTCGTACAGCGCGGCGCGGATGTTGTCGCTCATGCCGCCGTCCACGCTCACGTAGGTGCGCAGCCCGTCGAGCGGCTTGACCGTGCCCACCTCGTACAGGGTGAAGGTGGACGGGCCGACGATGGCGCGGCCCGGCTCGATGGACAGGTGCGGCTGGGCGATGCCCAGGCCCCGGCACTCGCCCTCGACGATCTTGAACATGCGCTGGGCCAGGTCGGCCGCCGGCTGCGGGTCGTCCTGGCTGGTGTACGCGATGCCGAAGCCGCCGCCGAGGTCCAGCTCGGGCAGCTCGGCGCCCAGCTCCTCCAGGATGCGCTGCTGGAGCGACAGCACCCGGCGCGCGCTGACCTCGAACCCGGAGGTGTCGAAGATCTGCGAGCCGATGTGCGAGTGCAGCCCGCGCAGCTCCAGCACGTCGTCGGCCAGGATGCGCCGGGCCGCCTCGAACGCCCGGCCGCCGGCCAGCGAGAAGCCGAACTTCTGGTCCTCGTGCGCGGTCGCGATGAACTCGTGCGTGTGCGCCTCGACGCCGACCGTCACCCGGATCATCACCGCGGGGCGTACGCCGAACTCGCGCGCCAGCGCGCTCAGCCGGTCGATCTCGTCGAACGAGTCGACCACGATCCGGCCCACCCCGGCGCGCAGCGCCCGGGTCAGCTCGCCGACCGACTTGTTGTTGCCGTGCAGCCCGATCCGCGCCGGGTCCATGCCCGCCGACAGCGCGGTGGCCAGCTCGCCGCCGCTGCACACGTCGAGGCTGAGCCCCTCCTCGACCAGGATGCGCACGACCGCCCGGCACAGGAACGCCTTGCCCGCGTAGTACACCTCGGCCCCGGCGAACGCGTCGCGGAAGGCGCGGCACCGGGCCCGGAAGTCCTCCTCGTCGAGGAGGTACGCCGGGGTGCCGAACTCGGCCGCCAGCTCGGCCACGCTGCGCCCGCCGACGTGCAGCACGCCCGCGTCGTCCTTGCGCGCCGTACGCGGCCACAGCGGCTCCAGCAGCGCGTTGACGTCGACGGGGGTGCGCAGCCAGGTCGGGCCGGTGTGCCCGATCTCTCCGTGCAGGGCACCGGCCTCGTGAGCTCTCATGGTCTGGCCGTCACATCCGTTCGGGGGCGGTCACGCCGAGCAGCCCGAGGCCGTTGGCGATGACGATGCGGGTGGCGTCGTTGAGCCAGAGCCGGGCGACGTTGACAGGCTCGATGGGCGCGTCTCCCATCGGGGTGACGCGGCACTCGTCGTAGAAGCGGTGGAACGCGCGGGCCACGTTCTGTTCGAGGTAGTGCGCGATGCGGTGCGGCTCGCGCAGCTCGGCGGCGGTGGCGACCACACCGGGGAAGTCGCCGAGCGCCTTGACCAGCTCCAGCTCCTTCGGGTGCGACAGCAGCGCCGGGTCGAACTCGGCGGAGTCGCGGGTCAGGCCCGCGTCGGCGGCCTGCCGGGCCACCCCGGCGGTACGCGCGGCGACGTACTGCACGTAGTAGATCGGGTTCTCGTTCGACGCCCGGGTCCACAGGTCCACGTCGATGTCGATCGGCGAGTCGATGCTGAACCGGCCCAGCGCGTACCGCGACGCGTCCACGCCGATCGCCTCGACCAGGTCCTCCATCGTCACGACGGTGCCCGCGCGCTTGCTCATCCGCACCGGGGCGCCGTCGCGGACCAGGTTCACCATCTGGCCGATCAGAATCTCCAGGTTGGTGTCCGGGTCGTCGCCGAAGCAGGCGGACATGGCGCGCATGCGGCCGACGTATCCGTGGTGGTCGGCGCCCAGCATCATCACGACGAGGTCGGCGCCGCGCTCGCGCTTGTCCAGGTAGTAGGCGCAGTCGGCGGCGAAGTAGGTCCAGTCGCCGTCGCTCTTGCGCAGCACCCGGTCCTTGTCGTCGCCGAAGTCGGTGGTGCGCAGCCAGGTCGCGCCGTCGGCGTCGTAGACGTGGCCCTGCTCGCGCAGCCGGGCCAGGGCGAGGTCGAGCTCGCCCTTGTCGTGCAGGTCCTTCTCGTTGAAGTACACGTCGAAGGTGGTGCCGAACTCGGCCAGCGACGACTTGATCTGCGCGAACATCAGCTCGACGCCCTCGACCCGGAACGTCTCGACGTCGTCGGCGCCGGGGTGCGCGGCCGTGATCTGCGCCGCGATCTCGGCGATGTACGCGCCGCCGTACCCGTCCTCCGGGGTCTGCTCGCCCCGCGCCGCGGCCAGCAGCGACCGGGCGAACCGGTCGATCTGCGCACCGGCGTCGTTGAAGTAGTACTCGGTGGTGACCTGGGCGCCCGCCGCCTTCAGCAGCCGCGCGAGCGCGTCGCCGACCGCGGCCCAGCGGACCCCGCCCAGGTGGATCGGGCCGGTCGGGTTCGCCGAGACGAACTCCAGGTTGAGGTTCTGGGCGCTCAGGGCGGTGCCCCGCCCGTACTCGGCACCCAGGGTGACCACCTGCCGGGCCAGCTCGCCCGCTGCCGCGGCGTCGACCCGGATGTTCAGGAAGCCCGGTCCGGCGATCTCCACCGAAGCGATACCTGTGACTTTGCTGAGTTCCTCGGCCAGGGCCGCGGCCAGGTCACGGGGGTTCGCGCCGACTTTCTTGGCGACCCGAAGAGCCAGGTTGGTGGCGTAATCGCCGTGCTCCGGGTTGCGCGGACGCTCCACCGTCGCCGCCGCCGGCAGCGCCGACAGATCGAGACCACGGGCCGTGAAGACGGCCCTGGCGGCGGAGAGAACAGCGTCGGCAAGATTCGCGGGAGTCACCTGGCCATGCTAACCGGGTAGACTTCGGCCCTCTGCGTCCCACCACATGGCGGGCGCGCCCACCCCTCGATGTGACGGACACCACGATGAGCATCAGCACGCAGGGCGGCGAACAGCACCGCCCCAACGTTGTGAAGGTCGGCGGCAAGCCCGGTGCCAAGCCCGGCGAGAAGACCACGGCCGGTGCGAAGACCCCGCCCAGGGGCCCGAAGGGCAAGCCGATCGCGCCCGTCAAGGTCAACCAGGGTCGCAACTGGGGCCCGATCGCCCTGTTCACCTCGGTCGGCCTGCTCGCCGCGGGCATCATCGGCTACGGCGCGTGGCAGGCGTTCAAGCCCCCGTTCGACTGGGAGGGCGCCGCCAAGGCGATCCCCGGCATCGTCGACTACCGCGAGACCAACGCCGCCGACCTGACCCGGCAGCACCAGTACGGCTCGCTGACCTACAAGCAGAGCCCGCCCGTCGGCGGCAACCACAACGAGGTCTGGCAGCAGTGCTCGGGCAACGTCTATGACGCGCCCATCCCGAGCGAGCACGCCGTGCACAGCCTGGAGCACGGCGCCGTGTGGATCGCCTACCGCAGCGACCTGCCCGCCGACCAGGTCGAGAAGCTCAAGGCCAAGATCGCGGGCAAGGACTACACGCTCATGAGCCCGATCGACAAGCTGGACAAGCCGATCTCGCTCCAGGCCTGGGGCTTCCAGCTGAAGGTCGACAACGCCGACGACAAGCGCATCGACGACTTCATCACCGACCTGCGCGTCAACGCCACCGTCGAGCCCGGCGTCGCCTGCTCCGGCGGCAACACCGCCACCGGTGTCACTCCGCTGACCCAGGAGCAGGTCCAGGCGATGTCCAGCGGGCAGGGCAGCTGAGCATGGTCGAGGAGACGACCAGCCCCGGCCGCTGGCGCAGGATCGGCCTCGCCGGGCTGGTCGCCCTGCTGCTCGGCCTCGCCATCGGCTTCGTCGGCACCAACCTGGTGCACCGCGCCAGCCTGCCCGCCGACGACTCCGCCGCCGCCGGGTTCGCCCGCGACATGTCCTCCCACCATGCCCAGGCCGTCGCCATGGGCATGATCGCGGCGGACCGGGCGACCTCGCCCGCGGTGCGCTCGCTCGGCGCCGACATCGCGCTCACCCAGCAGAGCCAGATCGGCATGATGCGCCAGTGGCTGCGCGACTGGGGCCTCAACGTGAACACCGCCGCCAAGCCCATGGCCTGGATGCCGGACGCCAACGGCGGGGTCGAGGGCAACCTCATGCCCGGCATGGCCACGCCGGAGGAGATGACCGCCCTGGACAAGGCCACCGGGCGTGACGTCGACCGGCTGTTCCTCCAGATGATGATCAAGCATCACCTGGGCGGCGTGCACATGGTCGACGGCGTCCTGGCTGCGACCGACCAGCCGGACGTGGTCTGGCTCGCCGGTTCGATGAAGGCCGGCCAGCAGGGCGAGATCGCCGCCATGCAGCAACTCCAGCAGGTGCTCGGCTTCAGCTGAGCGGTGGTTCGCGCAAGCCCCGCCGGGCCTCGGCCCGGCGGGGCTTCTGCGTGGGTGGGGCGGGCACCGCGGGGCGGGGCGGCGGCGTGGGCGCCGCGGGCGGCGGGGGCGGGGGCGCGATCACTGTTTGCGGTCAGAATCGCGGCTCGTGGCGCACGTCTTGACCGGAAGCGGCGATCAAACGGCGGTGGGCGGGCGCGACACGGGCGGCGGATACCGATTCGGCACCGGGCAGCCGACCCTGCTACTCTTTGTCGGTCGCTGAGCCCCCGTAGCTCAGGGGATAGAGCACCGCCCTCCGGAGGCGGGGGCGCAGGTTCGAATCCTGCCGGGGGCACCACATTCCACCCGCACAAAGAAGCCACTGAACTGGGTAGACCAGATCAGTGGCTTCAGCGTATGTACGGCTGTGTCCGGCTTCGCCGGACCGCCTACGGCCGCCCGTTCCGAGGTTTCCACCTGTGGCCCAGCGCGTCGTAGGCGCCGAAGTCGCGCAGCGCCCTGCCGGGACACCTGGGCGAACCCCGGTAAGGACTCGGTCGCGTCAGTCCCACTGGGCGCCTCCCCTCGCGGCATCGGAGGAACCCTGGTCCGGCGTCCACTGATCACCGGAACCCGCCTGCTGCTGACCACCCGAATCCGGCGTCCACTGGTCGCCAGGATCCGGTTTCGGCTGACCGCCGGAATTCGGCGTCCACTGATCACCGGGATCCGGCTTCGGCTGACCGCCGGAATTCGGCGTCCACTGATCACCGGGATCCGGCTTCGGCTCCGCGGCGACTAGCGCGACGGGGGCTGACTGCGCGGCCGACGCTGGCTGCACGTAGGTGGGTACTCCTGCCAGCAGCGCGCCAAGCAGGGTGGACGTCATCGCCGCGATCCTGAGTCGCCGACCGATGGGTGTGGTTGCTCCAGACATCGAACACCTCCGGATGGAGGATTTGGCCATGAGCGGAGTTTGAGCGCACCGACGATGGTCGATCTAATGAAAGCGGATCGGCCTGGATTCTCGCCGACTCCGGGATCGGACTTGCTGGAGCCGGCACGTGTTCGCCTGCCCCGATTCCATTCGGGACACTGCGGAACCGAGCAATCGAGATCATTATACCGCCGGCCGCAGGATGTTCCGAAGATCGTGCGGCAGTTCTCCGGTCGTCAGCCTGCGAGAACTCTCGCGCGCACGCCCTCGGCTGGCGGGTCGGGCTCGCCGTACTCTGCCGCCACCGGCGCGAGCTGATGCGGCGGTGGGGAGCCGGCCTCCCGGAAGCGGCGGGAGAGCCGCTTGGCCACGGTCTGACCGGGCCGCTCGACGAACCGGTAGGAGAGCCCGGAGACCGCGAGGATGACCGCGACCGTCACCACGAACAGCAGGAGCTGCCGCCACGGGCTCATCCGCCACGTCTGGACCGACGTCATCAGCGCGAAGAGGATGACGTTGTGGAAGAGGTAGGCGGAGTAGCTGACCTGGCCCATCCAGGTCAGCGCCCGAGGGAAGCTCCGATCGCGCAGCGCGAAGAAGACGCCGAAGGTGACGACGACCGCGAGCAGCGTCGTCAGCGAGCCCTCGCGGGCCGCAGCGAGCCGTGACTCGCTCCACGGCTGGTGCGCCAGATGCAGCCACGTCGCACCGACGATCTGCGCCAGGACCACGGCGAGCACCGTGATCGCGTACGACCGGCGGAGCGTGCCCCGGTGGGCGTGGAAGATGACGCCGCCGGCGAACATGACCGCCAGGAAGGTCAGCACGTTCCACGAGGCGACGGCCTGGGTCCTCGGCCAGAGCCGCCCGTTCAGCGCGATGAAGCCGAGCAGTGCGAAGCCACCGAGCGCGGCGAGCACCGCCACCCGCCGACCGCCCCAGACGTAGGCCGCGACGCTTCCGGCCAGCAGCAGGAGCAGCGCGGCCGCCACGAGGATCCGGCTGCTCGGCTCGGTGCCGATCAGGGCGTCCGGCAGCACCCCGCCGCCCAGCAGCGCCACAGCCGCGAGCCCGAGCGCCCACCAGTGCATCCGCCGTTGCAGCCCGACCACGAACAGGGCCGATACCACGAGGTAGAAGACCATCTCGTAGGACAGGGTCCAGTACACGCCCAGGACCGGTGACGCGCCCGTGAACTCGCCGAGCATCGCGGCGTGTGACAGCACCGAGACCGCCGGGTGCCCGACCTCCCAGCCCGCGTACGGCCGGAAGCCGGTCAGCAGCACCGCGACCATCGCCAGGGCGGACACGAGATAGGCGGGATAGAGCCGCAGCACCCGCCCGATCCAGAAGGCGCCCAGGTGGCGGTAGCGCTCCAGCGCCATGGAGATCACGTAGCCGCTCACCAGGAAGAACAGCAGTACGCCGTACCGCCCGAGGTCGATGTGCTCGATCAGCCACGACGGGCGCAGGGCGGGGAAGCCATAGCTGACGAGGTGGAAGACGACTACCGATCCGGCGGCGACGGCACGCAGGGCGTCCATCCATTGCATGCGCTCGATCGGGTGGTGGCTGTGCGGGCGGTACACCGCGCCGATGCTACATATTCCCAGGCCAACTGCGTAATCCAGCACCATCTAGGCGTCTTTGAAAAGCCTTATAGAAGCCATTGAATAAGGATTTCAAGGCCGTTGGGAACACCGATCAGACATACGCTCCGTCGCGGGGCCGCCTCGCGACGTCAGTCGCCCTGGAACCAGATCTCCAGGTCCGGGTGCTCCTGGCACAGCCGGGCCAGCCGCAGCATGGCTTCCACCACGGAGACGTCCCTCGCCGGCACGGCTTCCCGCAGGATCTCCAGTTCGGCGCGCAGCTGGTCCATCTCCGCAGAGGTCAGGATGAGATCGCCGACGGGATCGGCCCGATCGAGCATCGGGGTGCGTCCGGAGTCCCATACCGCGGCCAGGATCCGCTCGACGACGTCGCCGGAGGCGGCGACGAAGTCGACCTCCTTGACCTCGGCGCGCCTGGGGCCGGTGCCCGTACGGGTGCGCCGCGCCAGGATGACGTCGATCCCCACTACTGCTCCCCGTCCGAGGTTCCGGGCCGGCCGCCGGGCGGCCACCGCAGGCAGCCCGTTGCCGGCCTGTGCCATCATGCCCGCCGTGACCTCCACCGACACCCCCGACGAGGCGAACCCCCGGCGCAGCCTGTGGGCGAGGCTCGCCGTCACCGTGTCGCTGGGCGCGGTCCTGGGCGCACTCGCCGGGATCGCCACCGGTGACGGAGCCCTCGATCACGCGGCCGCCGGAGCCGTCACGGGGCTGCTCGTCGGCGTGGTGCGGCACCGGGAGGCGAAGCGGGCCCGGCGCTACCGGGCGTCGTTCGACCCGGCCGACCGGACCCTGCGACCGGGCGCCCTTGCGGCCGCGACCGCGCCGATCGCCGCACGCCGCCACCGGCCGCCGCTGTATCTGCGCTGGCTCGCCGTCGGGGTTGCCGCCGCGTTCGTCGCGATGGCGGTCGTGGCTTCCACCGCGTCCGACGCGACGCTGCGTACCGCGCTCATACTGTGGACGTTCAGCGCCGTGGCGGTGGGATTCGTCTGGGGCGTGCTCGTGCCGTACACCGAGGTCGGCGCCGACGGGCTGGTCGTCCGTACGGCGGCGCGGCGGCACACGGTCGCGTGGGGCGAGCTGACCGAGGTCCGCTGGGAGCGTGAGCCGTGGCGCGACGCGCTGCTGATCTGCACGGCGGACGGCAGGCGGCTGCGGCCTCCGGGCATCGGGGCGGCGCCCGACGGCCAGGGCGAGCAGCGGTTGCTGCGGCTGCGCTCCGACATCGAGCTGGCCTGGTCGGCCGCCGTCCAGCGATCGGCGCAGCTCCGCAGGCTCTGGCACGCCGTCCAGCAGGTCATGGCGTCGCGCTGACCCGCGCCTGAGCGGTCCGGCCCGCGCCCGAGAGCACTGCGCACCGGGCGACCGGGCAACCTGCGGCCGGCCGATATTCGGGTGCGGCTGGTCGCCGGCGCTGCCAGAGTGCGGCCGTGACTTTCACCGACATGGATTACCTGCGCCAGGTCGAGTTCCTGGCGAACCGGCTGGTCGCGACGGCGTACGACGAGGGCTGGGAGGTGCTGGAGCCCTCGGCCGACGCCGGGCCGGTCGCACTCGCGCTGCGGGAGATCGCGATGGTGCTCCAGCACTTCCACTTCGACGGCGACGGATGCCTCGACGACGAGTCGAGGCTGCGTGACGTCGCGGGCGTGCTGGTGCTGCGGCCGGAGGCGATGCCGCCGACCGCGGACTACACGTACGAGCAGGTCTGCGCCGGCCTGTACCTGAAACCGCAGCCCGGCGGCTGGGCGATCTGGAACACCTGGACCCGGTCGCGCAAGCGCTGCGCGCTGGTGCTCAACGATCCGCACACCACCGAGGGCCTCCTGCTCGCCTGGGAGCACGGCCGCGCGATCTGGCCCGCCGAGCCGCTCAAAGGCCAGGTGGCACGGGTCGTCAGCGGCTGGGTGGGGCCGATGGTCTGGCATCCGCACCACGCCGAACGGATCATCCTGGGGCCGGCCGGCAGCGGCGCGTGATCCGGGCTCAGCCGCGGCCCGGCGGGTACTTCGCGGGCTGGTTGATGCGGATCATGTTCCCGGCCGGATCCCGGAAGGCGCAGTCGCGCACGCCGTACGCCTGGTCCATCGGCTCCTGGACCACCTCGGCGCCGGTCGCGCGGATGCGCTCGAACGCGGCGTCGACGTCCTCGGTCATGAAGATCAGCCCACGCAGCAGGCCCTTGGCCAGCAGCTCGGACAGCTTCTGCTTGTCCTCGGGCGAGGTGCCCGGGTACGAGTCGACGGTCTCGATCGTGATCTCCAGCTCGGGCTGCCCCGGCGGCACGACCGTCACCCAGCGCATACCCTCGAACCGCACGTCGTTGCGCACCGCGCAGCCGAGCGCGTCGCGGTAGAAGCCCAGCGCCTTCTCATGGTCGTCGACCAGGATGAAGCAGTGCGAAACCCGGAAGTCCATACGGCTCACGTTATCGGCCGCGGCGGGTTCAGCCGTTGCGGACCGGCCGGGTGTGGACCTTCGTGAAGCAGGCGGGGATGGCGGCGGCCTGCTCGTGCGTACGGCCCCGGTAGGCGCTCGGGGTCTCGCCGACCAGCTCCGTGAAGCGGGAGCTGAACGAGCCGAGCGAGGTGCAGCCGACGGCGAAGCAGACCTCGGTGACGCTGAGGTCGCCCCGGCGCAGCAGCGCCTTGGCGCGCTCGATCCGCCGGGTCATGAGATGGCTGTACGGCGTCTCGCCGAAGGCGGCCCGGAAGCTGCGCTGGAAGTGGCCCGCCGACATGAGCGCCTCCCGCGCCAGCGCGGGCACGTCGAGGGGCTCGGCGAAGTCGCGGTCCATCCGGTCGCGGGCACGGCGCAGCCGTACGAGGTCGTCCCGGTTCACCCGTCCAGCTTGCCACGCGGGGCCGACATGCCCCTGGTCCGCGGCTAGCCGTCGCGCCGCTCGGCCTCGTCGGCGTATCGCGGCTGGGTGCTCCAGGCCGTCTGCTCGGCGTAGGCCCGCGCCTGCGCCTCGGCCTTCTCCTTCGCGCGGGCGACGCCCTGTTCGACGCCGCCGCCCTGCCGCCAGATCTCGTGCTCGCGCATCAGCCAGCCGAAGATCCCGGCGGCACAGGCGAGCAGGAACAGGGCGAACGAGACGACGATCAGCCACTGCACCGCCGGCTGCCACTCGTCGTCGCCGGGGCTGAGGCTGACCTGCACGATCAGGCCGAGTATGCCCGTGCACAGGGCTCCTGCGGCGAGCCCGTGGAGCCTGGCGGTCTGTGTGGGGTGCGGCGGGGTCACGGAGCAGAGGGTGGCACACGGCGCCAAGGCCGGTGCGTCGGGCCGTACCCCCGGCACCGGCCCTTCTCCCTGGCGCCGACGAGCTGATACCTTCTGTTCACTCTGGTGCGATAGGGGTCGGCATGTCGGGGGTCAGTTCGTTGGGTCGCCTGGTGCCGAAGCTGCGCAGCCTGGCCCGGCAGGCGTTCCGTGCCGTGAAGTACCTCTGCTACCGGCTCTTCCTCCTGCTGCCGGTCGACCCGTACCTGGCCGTCTACACGGCGTACTGGGGCCGCGGCTACCGGTGCAACCCGGCCGCGATCTACGAGAAGGCCCGGGACCTCGCGCCGCGCATCCGGGGCGTCTGGGTCGTCACGAAGGAGGGCGCCACGGGCATGCCCGACGGCGTCTCGTACGTCGTGGAGGAGACGCTCCAGTACTTCTGGATCATGGCCCGGGGCGCCTATTTCATCGGCAACGTGAACTTCGCCGACTACGTGGTGAAGCGGCGCGGCAGCGTGCACGTGCAGACCCACCACGGCACCCCGCTCAAGCTCATGGGCATCGACAGCTTCGCCCACGCGGGGCGCCCCGTGGGTCGCGACCACGCGGAGCTGCTCCAGCGGGTCGGCCGGTGGGACTTCAGCATCGCCGCCAACCCGCATTCCACCGAGGCGTGGGGCACCGCCTACCCGGGCGCCTTCGAGTCGCTGGAGTACGGCTACCCGCGCAACGACATCCTGGTCAACGCCGGGCCGGAGCACGGCGCGCGCGTGCGGGCCCTGCTCGGCATCGAGCCCGCCCAGCAGGTCGTCCTCTACACGCCGACCCACCGGGGCGGCACCGCGAACCGGTTCGCGGGCCACCTCGACGTCGCCGCGCTGGCCGAGGCGCTCGGCCCCGGCACGACGATCCTGCTGCGCACCCACTACTTCTACGAGCCGCCCGCGCAGGCGGCGGGCACCGGGTCGGCCCAGGTCGTCGACGTCACCGCGTACCCGGTCGTCGAGGACCTGTACCTGGCGGCGGACGTCCTGATCACCGACTACTCGTCGACGATGTTCGACTACGCGATCCTGGACCGGCCGATCGTCGTCTTCGCGTCCGACTGGGAGCAGTACCGCACCAAGCGCGGCGTCTACTTCGACGTCTTCGAGGACTCCCCCGGTGTCGTCGTGACCACGCAGGAGGAGCTGGTCGAGCGCTTCCGGACGGGCGCCGTCGACGACGCCGCGGCCCGCCGGGCCCGCACCGCCTTCCGCGACCGCTTCTGCGCCCTGGAGGACGGCCGCGCCAGCGAGCGCACCGTACGCCGGGTGCTGCTCGGCGAGCAGACCGCGCCCGCCCCGCAGCCCGTCCCGGCCCCTGCCGTCAGCCCGCTCGCCGCGCTGCGCTGACCCGCGTCTGCCGGTCAGGGCGTGCGCGGGTGGATCTCGTCCTTCGGGTCGGGGTCGATGAAGATGCCCGCCTGGGCGCCGATGAAGTGGTACGAGACCTGCCTCAGCGGCCACAGCACCCAGTTGCGTTCGCCCGTGCCGACCTCGTGCCCGTCCGCGTGGGCGGCGCTGCCCAGCAGCACCCACGGACCGTTCGTGGAGAAGGTCGTCGACGCGTCGCCGGTCGTCTCCGCGAGGTCCATTCCGCTCGGCAGCCCCGCGCGTACGGCGTCGGCGGTCTCGTCGTCGCGGTAGAGCACCGCCCGGAACGTCACCACGGCGTCGCTGTCGTCCGTGGTGAACGCGGCGCGCACGGTCAGGTAGCAGTTCTCCCGGTTCAGCAAGGCGTCGTCGGGCAGTACGCCGTCGCAGCCGCGCTGGTCCGAGGCGCTGGTGCGGGTGAGGGTGTCGCCGTTCATGGTCAGGACCGCCGGGAAGATCTCGTCGGCCCGCACGTAGGTCGGGTAGGTGTTCGCGACGGCCACGGGCAGGGCGGCCACCATCAGCGCGGCTCCCAGGACCCCGGCGATCGCGTTGAAGTTCCGGTTCACCGCCCGAGCCTTGCCCGACACCGCCGCGAGCACGAGCAGGGCCGCGATGACGGCGCCGATGCCGCCCAGGGCCCACATGAAGCCGCTGCCGAACTGGTCGGCGCCGGGGCCGGAGATCATGTCCGACATGCTCCGCCGCCGGCCGGGCAGGAACAGCAACGGCAGCGCCACGGCCGCCACCGCGGCGGCGGCCAGGGCCCGTCGGGCGATCGGCCCGGACCTGGCCCAGCACAGGCCGACCGCGGGCAGCGCCACCGCCGCCAGCGAGACGACCAGCCAGCCGGCCGCGGTCATGCCGACGGTCGAGCAGGCGGTCACGTCGCAGGCGAAGCCGAGCAGTGCCGCTCGGGCGGAGGCGCCGAACAGGACGTAGGCGGCGATGACCCCGGCCACCCCCGCGAACCCGGCCAGCCCCCAGAGCCAGCCGAACCGCTCCGGCGCCCTGCCGCCGACGTGCTCGACAGGGCTGCTGGACTTCCCGGACCCGCTCATGATCGGCACCCTAGCGAACGCACGCACCCTCGCCCACCGCTCGGACCAGCCTGGATTTTCGGGGAAAGTGCCGGAATCGCGGCCAAGATTCCGGCAGTTTCCCCGAAACTGCACACCACCGCGGCGTGGCGCGGGCGCGGTCGACAAAAAGTTGGCGCGGGGGTGTAATGGCGGGCGCTGTGGCGGGACCTACTGGGACCACCGCTCTTCCAGGAGGCTGTCATGCGGTCTGACACATCGCTGGCTCGGGGCGCGCTCGCCGGTGACCGGGACGCGTTCGACCGGCTCTACCGGCAGTATCGGCCGGGGCTGCTCGGGTTCGTGATCCGGCAGGTCGGCGACGTGCACACGGCCGAGGACGTCGTGCAGGAGACGTTCCTGGTGGCCTGGCGGGACCTGGCGAAGCTGCGCGACCCGGCGGCGCTGAAGACGTGGCTGTTCTCGATCGCGTACCGGCGGGCGATGTCGGCGGCGGGCCGGGTGGCTCCGGGGCCGTTGCCGGAGGAGCTGCTCACCGACGACGACCGGGCGCGGCGGCCCGAGCTCGCGGCCGAGCAGCGGGAGGCGTACGAGCTGGTCTGGAACGCCGCGCACGCGCTGGAACCCCGGCAGCGGGCGGTGCTGGAGCTGACGCTGCGCTGGGACCTGTCCAGCCGCGAGGTCGGCGAGGTGCTGGGCGTCGGCTCGGCCCACGCGGCGGTGCTGGTGCACCGCTCCCGCAAGGCGCTGGGCAGCGCCGTGCGCACCATGCTCGTGGCGCGCCAGCACGGGCGCTGCGCGGGGCTGGACGCGATCGCCCCGGGCCACCGGCGGCTGAACGTGCGCGAGCGCGGCCGGGTCGACCGGCACATCGACCAGTGCGAGCACTGCCGTCGGCTGCGTACCAGGGTCAGCGCGTACGCGGTGCTGGGGTTGCTCTTCACCGCGGGCGTGGTCCGGCCCGGCGGCGGCGCCGGGCGCCGGTGGGCGCTGCGGCTGGCGGGCGCGGCCACGGCCGTGTCGGTGCTGGCCGTCGGGGTGTACGTGCTGACCCCGCCCCGCGGCGGCGAGGCGGACGGCGCGACGGCGCTGTCGCCGGGATCGGCGGCCGCGGGCTCAGCCGACCCGGCCGCGACCCTCTCGGCGCCCCCGTCGGCGACCCCGCAGGTCTCGGCCCCGCCCTCGGCCGGCCCGTCGGCGTCGCCGTCGGTGAAGCCGACGCCCCGGGCGCCGCAGACGCTGGAGGAGCAGATCCTGGCGCTGGTCAACGCCGAGCGGAAGAAGGCCGGCTGCGGCGCGGTGCACGCCGACAGCCGCCTGGCGAAGGCCGCCCGGCTGCACAGCGAGGACATGGCGAAACGCGCCTACTTCTCGCACGACACCCCGGAGGGCGTGAGCCCGTGGGACCGCGCCAAGGCGCAGGGGTACACGACGCCGTCGGCGGAGAACATCGCCGCGGGCAACGCCACCGCCAAGGCGACGATGCAGCAGTGGATGAACTCCAAGGGCCACCGCGAGAACATCCTGAACTGCTCGTCCAAGGCGATGGGCGTGGGCCGGGCGACCGGCGGGCCGTACCGCTACTACTGGACCCAGATGTTCGGCTACCGCTGAGCTGAGCGGCCGCCGGTCCAACGCTGGCATATAGAAAGGGTTGTATACGGATTCGGCCGTGGCTAGCGTGGTCGAGAGAGCGCTCTTTCCCTGATCCGTCCCTTCAGGAGAGAGTCATGCGAACACTTCGTGCTGCCCTCGCGGCAGCGTTGACCGCCACGCTGGCGGTCCTCACCGTCCCCGGCCCGGCCTGGGCTGCGACCATCTGCAACCGGTACTGCGACGCCCGCGACCCCGCGCTGTCACCCGGCGACCGGCAGCCGGTGACGGCGGGCGTCTGGGGCCGGTCCATCGTGCTGCACTTCGACGACGCCGACGCCATGGGCTGGGCCAGCATCGGCGGCGGCAACCCGGGCGACCACGTCTGGCTGGACCGCTCCATGGACGGCGGCCGCACCTGGGCCGCCGGCAGCAAGCTCGGCGACACCGCGATCCCCTCGGGCCAGACCGGCTGGCGGACGCTGATGTACAACGTCGACGACTGGGCCAGCCTCGGCGTGGGCGCGCTGCGCGCCTGCGGCAAGGCCGGGGACCGGCCCGAGGTGGCGTGCACGGCCTGGGCCCGCACCACCTGGAACGCGGGCAACCGGGCCACGGCCGCCGCGACCGCGCTGATGCAGTTCTACAACCTCGGCACCGGCCTGTTCGACACCACGGGCTGGTGGAACAGCGCCAACGCGCTGACGGCGGTCATCGACGGCGTCCGGGTGACCGGCATGCCCAGCTACCGCTACGCCATCGCGAACACGTACGACAAGAACCTCGGCAAGTTCCGGGGGAACTTCACCAACGACTACCTCGACGACACCGGGTGGTGGGGTCTGGCCTGGGTGGACGCCTACGACGCGACCGGCGACAGCCGCTACCTCAACACCGCCCGCGCCGACGCCGACTACATGAACTCCTACTGGGACGGCGCCTGCGGCGGCGGAGTGTGGTGGAGCGTGGCGCGCACGTACAAGGCGGCCATCGCCAACAGTCTGTTCCTCCAGCTCAACGCGGCCCTGCACAACCGCATCCCGGGCGACACCGCATACCTGCAACGGGCCCGCAACACGTGGACCTGGATCCAGAACACCGGGCTGGTCAACTCCGCGGGGCTGGTCAACGACGGGATCAACCTGTCGACCTGCCGCAACAACGGGTCGACGGCGTGGTCGTACAACCAGGGGGCCCTGATCGCGGGCCTGACCGAGCTGAACCGGGCCACCGGGGACGCCTCGCTGCTGACCGCCGCGCGCCGCACGGCCGACGCGGCGACCACGTCGTCCGCGCTCAACGTCAACGGCATCCTGCGCGAGCCGTGTGAACCCAACTGCGGCGCCGACGGACCGACGTTCAAGGGGGTGCTCGCCCGGGGCCTGGTCAAGCTCGACCTCGCCCTGTCCGGTCGCCCATACCTGGCCTACCTGCGCCGCAACGCCGACGCGGCGTACGCCGCCGACCGCAACCCGCTCGACGCGTACGGCCTGCGCTGGGCCGGGCCGCTGGACGGCACCGACGCCGCCCGCCAGCAATCCGCCACCGACCTCATGAACGCCGCCTGGTAGCACGGACCCACCGCTGAACCACCACTCAAGTTGCCGGGCGATGGGGCGAATGCGGACCCCGGAGACGCCCGATTGCCCGGCAACTTTGATGACTTTGGGGTCAGGTGCGGCGGCAGTGCAGGGAGAGCCAGGAGCGGTGGGTCTGGCCATGGCGCGTCCACACCACCTCGAAGCCGGAGGGCTCCAGCCAGCCGCGCAGCTCGTCCTCGCGGTAGTAGCTGAACCAGCGCGGCGCCCGGCTGTCGTCGTAGTGCGACGGCTCGAAGCCCTCGCCGTCACCCTCGGCCACGGTCAGCCACAGCTGCCCACCGTCGCGCAGCACCCGGGCGAACTCGGCGACCGCCCGCGGGGCCACCTCGCGCGGCAGGTGCAGCAGGGACGCGATGGCCCACACCCCGTCCACCGTGCTGTCGGCGAACGGCAGTTCGAGCATGTCGGCCTGCACCAGTCCGGGCACGCCGTCGGAGGCGCGCAGCTGGCCCTCGGACAGGTCCAGCCCGACCACGCGCAGGCCGAGTTCACGCAGCGCGCGTACGTGGTGGCCCGGGCCGCAGCCGATGTCGGCGACCAGCGCCCCCGGGGTCAGCGCGGCGGCGAAGCGCTCGCGGTCGGGCGCCATGCCGTCGACGCCGCCCAACTGCTGGGCGTACGCGGCGGCGATGTGGTCGTAGGTGGCGCGGGTGACGGCCTGGGGGTCGGGCATGACCCGCAGCCTAGCCGCGTGAACGGCTCAGGCGCGCGGGTGCTGCGCCACGAACTGGGCGATGTACTCGCTGAGCACGACCTTGGGCTCCCAGCCGAGCGCGCGGGCCTTGGCGTTGTCGGCGCGGCCCTTGGTGCGCTCGCCCGGCAGCGCCGGGATCATCTCGACGTCGGTGCCGAACATGTCGGCGACCTCGCGGACCTCCCACTCGCGACCGGTGCCGAGCAGGTAGCCGTCGCCCTTGCCGCCCTCGGCGGCGGCGAGCACGCCGGCGACGATGTCGGAGATGTGGGTGAAGTCACGGGTCTGGGTGCCGGGCGAGACCACGGTCAGCGGCTTGCCTTCGAGGTACTGCCGCTCGAAGATGCCGATCACGGTGGCGTAGGTGCCGTGGCTGATCTGGCCGGGGCCGTACGCGTTGTAGAAGTACGTGATGACGTAGTCGAGGCCGTACCAGTCGCCGTAGTTCTTGATCAGCTCGACGTTCTTGGCCTTGGTCCACGCGTACGGGTTGAGGTGCTCGTCCTTGCCCTCATTGCCGAACTTCGAGCTGGACGCGGAGTAGACCAGGCGCGCGCCGTGCTCGGCGCAGAACATGATCACTTCCTTGGTGCCGCGGGTGTTGTACTCCCAGGTGCGGTCGAACTCGGCGAACGACTGCACGATCCGGGCGTACTCCCCCAGGTGGAAGACCTGGCGCGGGGACGCGTAGCCGTGCTCGGCCCATATCTTGGCGACGTCGACCGTGCTGCCCTCGAGGTAGGTGACCCGGGCGTCGACGATCTCGTTGGCCTTCGTGCCCGTGAAGTAGTTGTCGATCGAGACGATGTGCGCGTCGGGACGGGTGGCCAGCAGCTCGCGGATGAGGTGGCTGCCCACGAAGCCGGCACCGCCGGTCACCAGGAGGATCTCGTTCGACATGGTTATTCGGCTCCCGCACCGCTCGGCTGCATCAGCTGTCCGCGCCGGCCGCACCGTCAGCCGGTCGTGAACCGATCTCGCGAGGTGCCTGCCAGGCGCCTAGCAGCATACAGGCTGCCCGAGGCGGTCTGTTCATTCACCGGACGACCGTCGGCGGCCGGGCGCCGAGGAAGAAGATGCCCGGAAAGCCCCTGGTCTCGAATCCGTCGCTGGGGTTGCGGCGCAGCGTCGAGTGTTCGAGGCGCAGCGTGCCGGTGCGGTCGTTGCTGACGAAGAAGATCGCGCCGCCGCCCTCGCGGGCGTGGTTGTCCTCGATGACCGTGCCCGCCACCCGGATCGTGAACAGGTTGCCGTCGGCGTAGATCGCGCCGCCGCTGCCGCCGCCCGGGGTGCCGGGCCGGGCCGGGTTGGCACCGCGGCCGATGGCGGAGTTGTGGCTGAAGACGCAGTTGAGCACGGTCCACGAGACCCCGATGCTGCTCAGCGCCCCGCCGTTGGCGCACGTGCCGCCCAGCCCCTTGCCACCGCCGAAGGTGCTGCTCACGACATAGACGGGCTGGTTGTGGTACTGGCTGAGCACGCGCACCGCGGCACCGCCGAGGTCCGGGCCGGTGCCGTCGCACCGGTTGCGGACGAACCGGGAGTTGACGATCTTGAAGCGGCCGCCGCGTACGAAGATCGCGCCGCCACCGCCGCCCTCCGCCGTCTCGCCCGTGGAGTCGCCGTCGGCGAACGTCAGGTTCTGCACCGTGAGCTGCGGGTGGTCCTGGTCTTGGCAGTGCGAGGTGGTCCAGCCCTGGGCCTGGTCGCAGGTGTTCATGTACAGGATGCGGCGCCTGCCGCCGCCGCTGAGGGTGACCAGGCCGCCGCCGTCGAGCACGATGCGCGGGCCGTTGGCGTTGCGGACCTTCGCGGTCGCGGCCATCGTGATCGTCACCGGGTCCGGGCCGCAGTCGAACGTGATCACTCCCCCGGCGGCCACCGCCTTCACGACCGCCTGCGAGGTGCAGCTGGCCGGGGTTCCGGTGCCGACGACCCGGGTCGGATGCGAGGTGTCGACCGCGCGCGCCTCGGCCGGGACCGCGGCACCGCCCTTCGGGTTGCCCGGCGCGAAGGACGCGCGGGCCGGGGACGGGCTCGGGGCGGCGCCGGGCGCGGCGGAGGCGGCGGGCGCACCCGACGCGGGCACCCAGCCGGGTGCGGCGGCGGGAGCGGCGTCGCACCCGGTCAGGGCGAGCGCGGCGGCGAGCGCGAGCAGCAGGGGGCGAAGCGGCACGCGACGATGCTAGAGCCGTACCGGCGCGGGCACGACCCGAGCGGCTGTCAGGTGTGGTCGGGCACCGGCGCCGTCGAGGCGCCGCAGATGGCGATCATCTGGTCGGACAGGGCGTCGATGCGCGAGACGTCGAGCTCCTGCAGGTCCTTCAGGGTGTCCAGCTGCTTGCCCTGCGACTCGAACTCGTCGGCGAGCTGGCCCAGGGTGCTGCGTACGTCGGCCGCGTCGGCGGTGGCCGCGTCGGCGCGCAGGTCGTCGGCGAGCGCGACCAGGGCGTCGCCGGCCTTACGCACCGACTTCTCCGCTCCGGTCAGGTTGCCGGAATCGGCGGCCTGGGTGACGTCTGACAGCTGCGCGGCGAACTCGGTCAGGCCGTCCTCGACCGTCTTGGCGGTCTTGGCGCAGATCGCCGGGGTGGGTTCCACCGCACCGGGACGGGTGGCGGCCGCGGCTGCGGACGCGGCGGGGGCGCCGACCAGCGCGGCGGCAGTGAGCGCGGTGGTGGCGAGGATGGCGGCTCTACTACAGAGGCGTCCCATGACGTCCTCCTCACGGGGCCAGGGCGCCGGCTGGGAGAGCCAGCCCCAAGACGTCCATTCTGCGCGCTACCTGGCTGATCTCTGCCACCTACCGCAAAGTCCGTATATCCGCCCCGCTCGTCCCGTACTATCGCGCGCCGAGCACGGCGGGATCGAAAGGCGACCGCCTGAACCGGTGGCCAGGCCCTGCCCACGCCGTGAGACGGCATGGTCGCTCTGTCGCGTACACCTCATGCGGTGTGGCTACACCATATGAGGTGTAGGCGCGTGCAGGTTCATGGCGCGGGGGGCTCACACCTGAGGACGACGTGCTGGTGCGCGACGCCACCGAGGTGTCCTTCTCAGCGCGGGAGGCGGGGGAACTGGTCGGCGAGGGCGGCGGGCGGGACGAGCGGCACGGTGAGCAGCGCGCGGATCGCCCGCTCGCGGGCGGCCAGCGCGGTGCGCTGCGCGTCGGTGAGCGGGATCCACGGGGCGGGGGCGGCGGACAGCGCAGGCGGAAGCAGCTGCCCGGCCAGGTATGTCGCCTCGTTGCGCAGCCGCAGGGGGGCGGTCCGGAGCTGGCCGTGCACGTCGGCGAGCTCGTACGCGCCCTGCTCGACCGTGAAGACGGCCAGGTCGGCCGGGGCGCCGGGCCGCAGGGTGCCGAGGCCTGCGGGCAGCGCGAGGGCGCGTGCCGGGGCGACCGTGGCCGCCGCGACCACCTGCTCCAGGCTCATCCCGGCGGCCAGCAGCTTGGCCATCGTGGTCGGCAGGTCGAAGACCGGGCCGTGCTGGGAGCGCCCGTGCAGGTCGGTGGAGACGGTGTGCGGCGGCATCCCGGCCGCGAGCTGAGCCTCCAGCACGTCGAAGGCGAACCCGCCCGCCCCGTGCCCGACGTCGAACAGCACGCCCCGGTCGTACGCGGCGCGCACGGCGGGGTCGAGGGCGGCCGGGTCGTGGGCGAACCCGCTGGCGCAGTGGGTGACGATGTCGCCGGGGCGCAGCAGCGGCAGGATCTCGCCGATCGCGGGCGGGGCGACCCCGATGTGGACCATCACCGGCAGGCCGCAGGCGCGGCCGGCGGCCAGCGCCCGGCGCAGCGGCTCCAGCCCGCTCGCGCCGACGGCGTTGTGGTCGATCCGGGACTTGATCCCGACGACGAGGTCCCGGTTGGCCTCGATGGTGCGGATGGCCAGGTCGGTGTCGCAGTTGTCCAGGTCGCGCGCCTCGCCGGTGGCGGCGGCCAGCCCCGGGCCGCTGATGTTGAGCAGCACGGGCACCCGCACCCGGTGGCCGCGCACCGCCTCGCGCAGCGCGGGCAGCGTGTAGGCCCCGGCCGAACCGGCGTCGACCCAGGTGGTGACGCCGGAGCACCAGGCGGTGGGGGCCGGGTCGATGCCCCAGTACGTGGCGCCGTTGAAGACGTGGGTGTGCAGGTCGACCAGGCCCGGGGTGACCAGGCGGCCGGTGGCGTCGGCGACCTCGCGGGCCGCGCCGCGCGGCAGCCCGGCCCCGACCTCGGCGATCACCCCGGCGCGCACCCCGACGTCGAGCACTGCGTCGTGTCCGCCGCCGGGGTCCAGGACGCGCCCGCCGGTCAGCAACAGGTCGTACCGCATGGGCCGACCCTAGCGTCACGCGGCGAAGATCCGCGTCCAGTCGTCGCGCATGCTGACCACCGTCCAGCCCTCGCGGCGGGCCACGTCGGTGATGGCCTCGGTCTCGGCGAAGGAGACCGCCTTGGACGTGTACGCGTACTCGCGGTCGGCGTCGTCGTGGTCGAGCAGCAGGGCCAGGCTCGGCGGGCCGGCCGCGGCGGCGTACTCCAGCATCTGCCGGTCGCCGCCGGAGTTGCCCGCCGCGAACACGGGCCGCCGCCCGAGCTGCGTCTGGATGTGCGCCACCTTCGCCGGGCCCTCGTTGACCTCGCCGTACGCCTCGGCGGTGCGCTCCAGCGCGGGATGGCCGTCATGCTCGGCGTAGTGGTACTCCACCAGCGTGCCGACGACGTCGTCGGGTGCGACGCCGTACAGCTGCGCGCTGACCGCCCGGACGAACTCGGTGCCGCCGCCGGTCACCACGAACACCGAGAACTCGTGCGCGCGCAGCGCCCCGAGCAGCTCCCGCATCGGCTGGTAGACCAGCTTCGGGTACGGCACACCCCGCGTGTGCACGGCCTCGGCCATGAACCGGTGCACCCGGTCGGTGAACTCCTCCGGCGTCACGCCCGCGCACAGCTCCAGCAGCGCCATCGCCACCCGTTGCAGGCCCAGCTCACCCAGCAGGGCCTTGTCCTGTGCCAGCAGCGCCCGGTACTCGGTCCGCTCGCCGACGGACGGGTCGGCGGCCACGGCGGCGTGCAGCTGGGCCACCAGGAAGTCGTACTGGACGTAGCCGGGCTTCTCGCACCACAGCGTGCCGTCGTTGTCCAGCACGGCGACGCGCTGGTCGACGGGCAGGTCCCGCGACGCGGCGAGGAACGCCTCGACCGCGTCGCGGGTCGCCCCGGGCCGCCACGACGGCAGCAGATCGATCATCTCAGTGGCTCCCGATGCCTTCCTGCATCTTCTCCATCACCTGGTCGATGGTGAAGGTCGCCGCCTTCTGGCGCGGCGGGAACTCCTGGAACGTGGCCAGGAAGTCGGCGACGATCCGCTGCGCGGCCATCACCATGTACGCCCGCTCCAGCAGCCAGTCGTAGTAGCCGTTGGAGGTGATGTCGGCCCGCTCGAACGGGTCCGTCCGCAGGTTGAAGATCTTCGGCACCCGCAACGGCACGAACGGCTCGGCCCAGACGCGCAGCGTGCCCGGGGCCCGCTGCTCCATGAAGACCAGCTTCCAGTTGTCGAACCGCACGGAGGTCAGGTCGCCGTCGTCGGAGAAGTAGAAGAAGCCCTCGCGCGGGCTCTCCTCCTCCTGCCCGGTGAGGTACTCCAGCACGCTCTGCCCGTCCAGGTGCACCTTGAAGTGCTTGCCCGCCAGGTCGGTGCCCGCCTTCAGCCGCTCGGCCACGTCGGGGTCGCCCGCGGCGGCCACCAGCGTCGGGAACATGTCCAGGTGGGCGACGATCTCGTTGGAGACCCACCCTGGGCGGATGCGGCCCGGCCAGCGCAGGATCGACGGCACCCGGTAGGCGCCCTCCCAGTTGGAGTTCTTCTCGTTGCGGAACGGGGTCATGCCGCCGTCGGGCCAGGTGTTCATGTGCGGCCCGTTGTCGGTGCTGTACATGACGATCGTGTCCTCGGCCAGGCCGAGCCGGTCCAGCACCGCCAGCAGCTCGCCCACCAGGCGGTCGTGATCGACCATCACATCGTGGTAGTCGGACTGCCACCGACCCGCCAGCCCCTTGACCTCGGGGCGCGGATGGGTCCGGAAGTGCATGTGGGTGGTGTTGAACCAGACGAAGAACGGGGTGTCCGCCGCCGCCTGGCGCTCGATGAAGTCGGTCGCGACGCCCAGCACCTCGTCGTCGATGGTCTGCATCCGCAGGCGGGTCAGCGGGCCGGTGTCCTCGATGCGCTGGGTGCCGTCCGGTTCGGCCCAGCAGTGCAGCACGCCCCGGGGTCCGAAGTTGCGCCGGAAGTTCGGGTAGTCCTCCGGGCTCGGGTAGTCGTCCTGCTCCGGATCCTCCTCGGCGTTGAGGTGGTACAGGTTGCCGAAGAACTCGTCGAAGCCGTGCAGCGTGGGCAGGAACTCGTCCTTGTCCCCGAAGTGGTTCTTGCCGAACTGCCCGGTGGCGTACCCGAGCGGCTTCAGCGCCTCGGCGATGGTCGGGTCCTCCTTGCGCAGCCCGAGGTCCGCGCCGGGGAAGCCGACCTTGGACAGGCCGGTGCGGAACACCGACTGCCCGGTGAGGAAGGCGGCCCGGCCCGCGGTGCAGCTCTGCTCGCCGTAGTAGTCGGTGAACCGCACGCCCTCGTCGGCGAGCCGGTCGATGTTGGGCGTGCGGTAGCCCATCAGCCCGTCGCTGTAGCAGCTCAGGTTGGTGATGCCGATGTCGTCGCCCCAGATGACCAGGATGTTGGGCCCTCGCCCGCCCGGGGGCGGCCCGGCGGCGGCCGCGCGCGCCGCGGCCTTGGCGGTGACCGCCTTCTTGGTGCCCTTCTTCGCGGGTGCGGTGGGGGCGGGGCCCGAGGCGGCCTTCTTCTCCGGCGCCTTCCGAGCGGCCTTCTTGGCCGGGCCCTTCTTGGCGGCCGGGGCCGCCGGGGCCACCGCCGCCGTGGCGGGTGCGGCCTTGGCCGGCTTCCGCGCGGGCGCGGCCTTCGCCGCCTTCGCGGCCTTCTTCGCGACCGCCTTGACGGCGGGCGCCCGGCCCGCGACGGTGGTCGTCTGCTTGCGCGCCATGATCACCTCCTGGACGCTGCACTTTCCGGGAAACTGCACGAATGACCGCGCCCTTTCCTGCACCTTCCGTGAAAGTGCAGTGATCACGGGGCACTCGCTCGCCCCAGTATTCCGGGATTAGTTCACTTTTGGAGCAATTTGGGCAGAGCCGCTGCCGGGGTGACGGCGGGCGCGTTGAGGCAGCATGGGTGCACTGCACGCGGCGGCATGGGGCGCGTTCGCGGCGTCGTCGCTGCTCATCGGAGCCTGGCTGGCACTGCACTGGCGGCCGCCGGGCCGCACCGTCGGCCTGGTGCTGGCGTTCGGCGCGGGCGCGCTGCTGGCCGCCATCGCGTACGAGCTGATCCCGTTCGGCTTCGCCGCCGACCCGTGGCTGTTCGCCGCCTTCGGCCTGGGCGCGGTCGTCTTCTACCGGCTCGACCAGACCGTCACCAGACGCGCCGGGTCGGGCGCGAACGCCGCCCGGCGGTCGCTGACCCTCGGCGCGCTACTGGACGGCATCCCGGAGTCGCTGGTGCTCGGCATGGGCGTCGCCGCGGGCGGCTCGGTCAGCGTGGCGTTCCTGGCCGCCGTGTTCGTGTCCAACCTGCCCGAGTCGCTGGGCGCGACCGCGACCATGGACGCGGCCGGGCATCCGCCGCAGCGGGCCTACCGGGTGTGGTGGCTGATCGTGGCACTGTCCGCACTGGCCGCGGCGGTCGGGTACACGGCGGTGACGCTGATGCCCGGCGCCGACGGGACCTACGCCCAGGCGTTCGCGGCCGGAGCGGTGCTGACCATGCTCGCCGACTCGATGGTGCCGGAGGCCTACGCGCAGGGCGGCAAGGCGGCCGGGCTGCTCACCGTGCTCGGCTTCGCGGTCGCGGGGGCGCTGGCGGCGATGGAGTAGTGCCGGCGGCGATGGAGTGGATCGCTTAAATCGGGAAAAGACATCTAACCTCACATACCGTGCATAGTCTGTGACTCGTACGTCTGCGCGTCAGGGAGGTCCAGATGAGCACCACCGCACCGAACGCGGGCACCGGGCGACCGGAACCGGCCGAGCGGTACTACGGACAGGACCTGGTCAAGCTCACCAAGGTGCCCTGGTGGCTGTTCCTGATCACGGGCGTCTGCTGGATCATCATCAGCTGGTGGGTGCTGGCGTTCAACTCCCGCAGCATCGTCGCCATCGCCACGCTGACCGGCATCGTCGTCCTGGTCGCGGCGGTGGCCGAGCTGTTCCAGGCGTTCTACGCCCCCGGCTGGCGCTGGCTGCACGCGATCCTGGGCGTCCTGTTCCTGGTCACCGGCTTCATCTGCTGGATCAACCCGGGCAGGACGGTGTTCTGGCTGGCCGCGTTCATCGGCTGGTACCTGCTGTTCAAGGGCGCCGCCGACATCGTGCTCGCGTTCATGACCCGCCGCGAGCACGACGCCTGGTGGCTCGGGCTGATCGTCGGCATCATCGAGATCATCCTCGGCTTCTGGGCGGCCGGCCGGTTCGTCCGCTCGTTCGAGCTGCTCATCGTCCTGGTCGGCGTCATCGCGCTGACCCGCGCCATCACCGACTTCGTCATGGCCTTCCGCGTCCGGGAGCTGAAGCACCGGATGGCGGCCAGGTGAGCCGCGCGGCCGAGGCCAGGTTCGGCAACGGCGTCGCCCTCGGCGACGCCGTCGCCCTGCCCGAACCCGACGACCCCACCGAGACCATCCCGGTGGTGCCGGCCGAGCAGCAGCCCGGCTACTGCGAGCCGCCCCGCCCGGACATGGTCTGGATCCCCGGCGGCACGTTCCGGATGGGCTCCGACCGGCACTATCCGGAGGAGGCGCCCGCACACCCGGTGACGGTCGAGGGATTCTGGATGGACCGGCACACGGTGACCAACGCCGAGTTCGCCCGGTTCGTCGCCGAGACCGGGCACGTCACTGTCGCCGAGACCGCCCCGGACGCCGCCGACTACCCCGGAGCCGATCCGGCGCTGCTGGTGCCCGCGTCGGTGGTGTTCGTCAGACCGCGCCGCCGCGTCGACCTGCGCGACATCGGCAACTGGTGGCACCTGGTCCCCGGCGCGGACTGGCGGCACCCGTACGGCCCCGGCTCCACCGCCGACGGGCTGGACGACCATCCGGTGGTGCACGTGGCCTGGGCCGACGTCACCGCGTACGCCCGCTGGGCCGGGGCCGACCTGCCCACCGAGGCCGAATGGGAGTACGCCGCCTGCGGCGGCCGCGCCGAGCCCACCGAGTTCGCCTGGGGCGACGAGCTGACGCCGGGCGGCATCCACCTGGCCAACGTGTGGCAGGGCGAGTTCCCGGTGGTCAACCTGTGCGACGACGGCTACGACCGCACCGCGCCGGTGGGGTCGTTCCCGCCGAACCTGTTCGGGCTGTCCGACCTGATCGGCAACGTGTGGGAGTGGACCTCCGACTGGTACGGCGCCCACCAGCCGGCCGCCGCCGCCTGCTGCGCTCCCGCCGACCCGCGCGGCACCCGTGAGCAGGAGAGCTACGACCCGGCCCTGCCGGGCGTACGCATCCCCCGCCGGGTGATGAAGGGCGGCTCGTTCCTGTGCGCGCCCAGCTACTGCCGCCGCTACCGCCCCGCCGCACGGATGGCGCAGGCCGTCGACACCTCCACCTGCCACCTCGGCTTCCGCCTGGTCGTCCGCCCCGGCTGACCCCGCCCGCCGAAGCGGGAAAGGGGGCGACCACCTGGTGGGCGGGGGTGGGAAGGGGTAACCGGGCGGGGGTAGGGTGCGGGCTCCCGACGGGTTTGGAGGCTGGTGCGGATGGTTCCGGAGGGTGTGGACCTGGAGGTGCGGACGCTCGGCGACTGCCGGGTGGACTCGCCGCTGGCGTCGCTGCTGGACGGGGCGCCGCCGTCGACCGAGCACTACGTCAACGAGGACGACCGGGTGCTGTTCGACGACACCGTGGGCATGCTGACCGGCCGGTCGCTGCCGCTGGACGCGCTGCCGGGCTTCGAGCCGGGCGGTCCGCGCCGCAAGATCTTCTTCCAGCCGTCGAAGACGCGGGTCGGCATCGTGACCTGCGGCGGGCTGTGCCCCGGCCTCAACGACGTCATCCGGGGCCTGGTGCTCCAGCTGACCTCGCACTACGGCGTCACCAAGATCTACGGCTTCCGCAACGGCTACCAGGGCTTCATCGCGAGCTACGGCCACCCCCCGATCGACCTGACCGCCGAGTCGGTCAGCGGCATCAACGAGTACGGCGGCACCATCCTCGGCACGTCGCGCGGCAGCCAGGACTCGTACGAGATCGTCGACTGCCTGGAGCAGATGAGCATCAACGTGCTGTTCGTGATCGGCGGCGACGGGTCGATGCGCGGGGCGCTGCGCATCGCCGACGTGGTCAAGGAGCGCGGGCTGAAGATCGCCGTCATCGGGGTGCCGAAGACGATCGACAACGACATCCCGTACATCGACCAGAGCTTCGGTTTCCAGACCGCGTTCTCGAAGGCGACCGAGTCGATCCGCAGCGCGCACGTCGAGGCGCGGGCGGTGCCGCACGGCGTCGGCCTGGTGCAGGTCATGGGCCGCCACTCGGGCTTCATCGCCAGCTACGCCGCGCTCGCCAACAACGACGCCGACTACGTGCTGGTGCCCGAGGTCCCGTTCGCCCTCGACGGCGACACCGGGTTCCTGGCCCACCTGCGCGAACGCGTCCGCACCCGCGGGCACGCGGTGGTCGTGGCGGCCGAGGGCGCCGGGCAGGAGTACCTGGACTCCGAACCGGTCCAGGTCGACAAGTCAGGCAACCCGAAGCTGCGCGACATCGGCCTCTACCTGCGCAAGCGCATCTCCGAGGACTTCGCGGCGCACGGGCTGGAGGCCAACCTCAAATACATCGACCCTAGCTACGCCATCCGCAGCGTCCCCGCCAACCCGTACGACAGCGTCTACTGCATCCGGCTGGCCCACGCCGCCGTGCACGCCGCGATGGCCGGGCGCACCGCGATGGTGGTGGGGCGGTGGCGCGGCCGGTTCGTACACGTGCCGATCTCCCTGGCCATCAGCAAGCGCAACCAGGTCGACCCGGCCGGCGACCTCTGGATGTCCGTCCTGGAGGCCACCGGCCAACCCCGCGCCTTCGGCTGACCGCCCGCCCGGCCCCCGTCAGCGGGGGTCGGGGGACGGGTCGGGGTGACGGCGGGTGAGGATGAGGTCGAGGACCAGGGCGGTCCAGCCGCACTGGTGGGCCGCGCCCAGGCCGACGCCGGTGTCGCCGTGGAAGTACTCGTAGAACAACAGGTGGTCGTTCCAGTCCGGGTGGTCGGGCAGCTGCGGATGGCGCGGGGCGTACGGCCTACCGCCCTGCCCGTCCGGCAGGAACAGCGCGATGAGCCGGTCGGACAGGTCGTCGGCGATCTGGTCCAGCGTGAGCTTCTGCCCCGACCGGGTCGGGAACTCCACCAGCAGGTCGTCGTG